>NZ_JACVPE010000010.1:6648-214952 GCF_018882005.1 Polynucleobacter sp. es-GGE-1 | reverse complement strand
GGAATATATCCACTACTACAACCATGATCGAATCAAGCAAAAACTAAAGGGATTGAGCCCGGTGCAATACCGAACTCAATCCCTCGTGCTAACCTAACTAAACTGTCCAACTACTGGGGGTCAGTTCATTGGGTGGTTTTAGTGTTTTCATACGCATGCTATTTAAGTGGTAATTAAATAATCAGCAAAAAAGATTCTCTAACTTATAGGCTTTCAAATGAAAAAAATATTTCTAGCGGCACTATGGTTCATTTCCATGGTTGGACTATCACAAGCTGCAGATACTGCACCTATTAAGTCAGACCCGGCTTGGCTAACAGAGTCAAGGGCAAGCATTAAAGCTGAAAAATATGATCAGGCAATAAAACAATTACAGGCTGCCAATGAAACAAGTTCTGCTGATTGGAATAATTTGTTGGGTTACAGCCTTCGCAAGAAACAGACGCCGGACTTAGTTGGGGCTGAAAAGTATTATCAAGCCGCCCTGAAAATAGACCCAAATCATCGCGGTGCTTTTGAGTATTACGGCAAGCTAAAGTTAATTAACAATGACTTATCAGGCGCTGAGGCATTATTGGCAAGATTAGATAAAGTCTGTACATTTGGATGCGAGGAATATTCAGATTTAAAAGAGGCTATACAAAAATATAAGGCTAGAAAGTAAAGTGAGATATACCCCGCACATATCGGGGCGTATTTAAAATTGAATTCCAAATTAAAAAGGTCAGCGTATGAACGTTAAAAATATCATTGGCTTTGTTGAAAAATTATTTTTAATTACTATTGCGATTTTTACTATTGCAGCAATGGGCCAAGAGGTTTTTTCCCTTATTAGTAGCCGTCGTGTTGAGCTACAAGATCTATTGCTGATGTTTATTTATGCCGAGGTACTTGGGATGCTGGCAGCCTTTTATTCTAGCCATCGTATTCCTATAACAATCCCTTTATTTATTGCAATGACTGCATTGAGTAGATTAATTATCCTTCAGGGCAAAGATGGAAACCATTCAATCCTGCTCTATGAGAGCGGGGCTATTATCTTGATTGCTGGAGCTTGCTGGATTATTAGTCGTGTCAATATGCTTGAAGAAAATGATTAGTGCCTGATGCAACAGTTTAAATAACAGCGTTGCTGAAAATATTGCATTGACTATCCCAGATCTATGACAAACTTTAATGAACTTCCTGCAGGTCTGCCAATCCCTCAAGACGATGGCTCGACCAATCATTTGAAGGGAATGAAACTACCTAAGGTTTCTTTAAATGCCACCAATGGTAAGGCTATTCATTTTGGCGATATCAAAGGCAAATTCGTTATCTATTGTTATCCGATGACAGGGCGGCCGAATGTTGCTTTACCTGATGGCTGGGATCAAATTCCTGGGGCAAGAGGTTGTACGCCGCAAAGTTGCTCGTTTAGAGATCACTATCAAGAGCTTCAAGCATTAGGTGCGGAGCTTGTAGGTTTGAGCGTTCAATCCACTGAATATCAAAAAGAAATGGCTGATAGACTGCATCTGCCATTTCCAGTTGTCAGTGATGTGAACTATCAATTTCAAAAGGCATTGAATATGCCAACCTTTGTAACATCAGGGATGACTTTATTGAAGCGGGCTACATTAATTGCTAATCATGGTGTGATTGAAGCCGTTCACTATCCAATCTTCCCAAGTGATAGTGATCCAGCCTGGGTAATTGATTATTTGAAGAGCCACTAGGCTTAGATATCCTAGGCCCCCAAGCATCCTTCCTAGCAACTTCTAAATTTTATGAATATGGGTATTGGGCGAAAATTATGTAACTTCTTTGTCATATATTTCCATTATTATAGAAACATGAAAAATATAGAAGCTGTTGAGGCATTTGTTGCGCTAGGACAAGAAAGCCGTCTTAATGTATTTCGCTTGATTGTTCAAAAAGGGGATGTTGGCTTAACGCCCAGTCAAATTATTGAGAAGTTAGGCATCCCCAATGCAACTTTGAGTTTTCACTTAAAAGAATTGGTGAATGCCAATCTTTTGGTAGTTGAGCGCCAAAGTAGAAATTTAATCTACCGACCTAATACGAACTTAGTAAATACCTTAAGCGACTTTTTGTTGGAAAACTGTTGTGGTGGCAAGTCTTGTGAGGTCCCCAAGAAAAAGAAGGTGAGCTGCAAATGAAAAGACTACGGTTTTATATCAAGGCTGCCGATATTCAGGCCCCCATGCCACTGGCTATAGTTTAAATTTTATCGATCACTAAAAAATCTTATTACTAATTAACTAAAGACAAGCAATGAAGCAATACAACATTCTCTTTCTCTGTACGCATAATTCTGCACGCTCAGTTTTAGGCGAGGCGCTTGCCTCGACTCATCCCAGTGGCAAGCTTATTGGTTTTTCTGCTGGCTCGACCCCGGGCACATCTGTTAATCCTATTGCTAGGGAGTTGGCATTGGAGATGGGCATGGATCCAGCAAAATTAAAGTCTAAGAGCTGGGATGTCTTCGGAGAGCCCAATGCGCCGAAGATGGATTTCATTATTACTGTTTGTGACAATGCAGCTGGTGAGCAATGTCCATTCTGGCCTGGTAATCCTGCAACAGCGCATTGGGGCTTTCCTGACCCATCGCAAGTGCAAGGTACTGACTTGGAGAAAAAGGCAGCTTTTGTTAAAGTGATGAACGGACTTCAGAAGCGTATTGATATTCTTGCTGCGATGCCATTAGATAAATTAGATTCAATGAGCCTAAAAGAGATTCATACAAAAGCATGAGAAGCTATATCAGTGAGTTTGTTGGTACGGCACTATTGTTGGCAATAGTGGCAGGGTCTGGCCTGATGGGTGAGTCTATGGCCGCTGGTAATGCCGCAGTTGCTTTGCTTGGAAATAGTATTGCTACTGGAGCAGGACTTTACGCTTTGATTGTGTTACTGGGCCCCATCTCAGGCGCTCATTTCAATCCAGTCGTGAGCCTGATGTTTTGGAAGCTAGGACATCTTGATTTCAAAAAGATGTTGGCTTATTGGGGCTGTCAGTTCACTGGCGCTATTGCTGGAATATGGCTAACGCATTTGATGTTTAGTCTTCCTATCATTCAAGAATCAACCAAAGTCAGAACTGGCTTAGGTATTTGGATTAGTGAGTTTGTATCAACTCTCGTATTGCTTTCAGTAATTCGTATTGGCGATCAAGAAGTAAAAGATCGAGTGCCCATGCTTGTTGCCTTAACTGTCACTGCAGGGTATTGGTTTACTTCCTCAACCTTCTTTGCGAATCCTGCAGTTGCTATGGCAAGAAGTCTCACAAATACTTTTGTAGGCATTGCTCCAAATGATGTCTTCGGATTTGTACTTGCTGAAATATTGGCGGCATTGGTGATGGTTAGATTATTTTGTCGTTCAAAACGATAAACTTAGAAAATAGAGTTACTCAATAGGTGATCGATTGAACCTGTATAAGCCTTTCTTTATCTACTTTATATTTTTGTTAAGTGCATGCGTCAGTCACCCTCCTGCACAACTCCCAGAATCTAC
The DNA here is from genome assembly GCF_018882005.1 of Polynucleobacter sp. es-GGE-1. Lineage (NCBI taxonomy): Bacteria > Pseudomonadati > Pseudomonadota > Betaproteobacteria > Burkholderiales > Burkholderiaceae > Polynucleobacter > Polynucleobacter sp. es-GGE-1. Next base: position 211,434 of record NZ_JACVPE010000010.1, on the reverse strand, counting down.
GAATACGGGCATTAAGGGCGATCAGTATTGGACTTTAGATTTTTTCTACTTTTATAAAGGCAAGCAAACGCATACAAAAGCTTTTAAGTTCGTGAATCGAAGAGATTGTTTTGAGGCAATGTATCAAATGCAGGTAGACGCAAAAAAAGAAGCTAGTCATAGTGGGTCGGGGATATGTAGTAAACGATTCGTAGAGGGCCAAAAAAGAACTCATGACGACGTGCTGGGCTACAGATAGCTAACATAGTCAAAGAATTCATATCTTTGGCTTTAGACGATACCGCTCCTTAGTACCGAGCGATAATAAAAAATAATCAATTCAAGGGGTGACATGTATAAGCTAATTGCATTCGATGCCTACGGAACGTTATTTGATGTTTACTCCATGGGAGAATTGGCAGAAGCATTGTTTCCTGGGCATGGTCAAACGCTGTCATTGATGTGGCGCGATCGGCAAATTGATTACACCCGTCTTGTCACTATGAGCGACCCTAGTGCCGTTGGCAGTAAACACTATTTGCCATTTTGGGATATAACCATTCGCTCATTGCGCTATGTCTGTAAGCGATTAGGATTAGAGCTGACTGCATCAACTGAAAAGCAGTTAATGGATCAATATGCCAAGCTCAGTAGTTTTGAAGATAGCTTGATGGTTCTTCAAGAAATAAAAAAACGTGGCGCCTCTACTGCAATTCTGTCTAATGGCAGTAGAGAGATGCTCGCTACAGTAGTAGAAAGCAATGGCCTTAAGCCGTATTTAGATAAAGTGGTCACGATTGAAGAGGTGCGTTTATTTAAGACCGCCCCCCAGGCATATGAGTTGCTACTCAAATCATTTCCTGTAAAAAAAGAGGAAGTCTTATTTGTATCAAGCAATGCTTGGGATGCACTAGCGGCTAAATGGTATGGGTATAACGTATTTTGGGTAAATCGTCTTGGGCATCCATTCGAGGAAATTGGCGAGCGACCAAATTTTGAGGGTAACTCTTTAAGTAAGGTTTTGGAAGTCATTTGAAGAAACTAAGCTGTTACTATATTTCTTATCTTGCTCTGATCTAACATTCACTAAAAAATGAAAATTATTCACTCACTTAGAGTCACGACCTTCATTTTTCTTGCAGCTGTATTTTTTGTAAGTCCCTCATTTGCTGCAGAGATAAAGGTCATTACTTCGGGTGCCTTTGCAGAAGCCCTCAAAGATCTAGTGCCCGAGTATGAAAAACAATCTTCTAATAAAGTTATCATCTCTTATGGCTCTTCGATGGGAAGTGCGCCTGACTCTATTCCTTCAAGACTCTCCCGAGATGAAAAATTTGATGTTTTGATTTTGGCGGCGCCTGCATTAGAGCGCTTCATTCAGAGTGGCGCAGTACAGTCAGGAAGTAGGGTCGATTTGGTTGCGTCCGTGATTGGCGCTGCAGTTCGGGCGGGTTCGCCAAGGCCCGATATCAGTACTGTCCCCGGACTGAAGCAAGCCTTACTGAATGCAAAGTCTGTGGCATATTCTGCTAGTGCTAGCGGAACCTATTTATCTGCAGAATTATTTCCAAAGCTAGGCATTGCAGAGCAGATGAGTAAAACGGCAAAGAAGATTTACAGCGAGCGTGTAGGGACAGTGATTGCTAGAGGAGACGCTGAGTTAGGCTTTCAGCAGGTTAGCGAATTGATTCCCATACAAGGGATTGATTTCATTGGTGAGATTCCACAAGAAGTGCAGCAGACAGTTTTGTTTTCAGCGGGCATTACTAGTAATGTGAATAGTCAGGTTGCATCGAGAGATTTAATTGCATATTTAGCTTCGCCAAAGGCTGCACCAACAATACAAAAAGCTGGTCTTAAGCCTCTCCTTCCTGCTTTACCTTGGTAGACTATTTAAAGCGATACGCTAGAGCTGCAAAAATATTATCTTGAAATGAGCGGTTCATCACTGGGCTGTTATTAATTCCGCCACCCATCCACTTCCGTTTGCCATAAATATTGACATACCAGTTATCGACCACGGGGATTTCCACCAGCAAGCCTGCTAATACATTATTAGTTGCTGGGGCGCTGTAAGCGTTGTAGCCTGTAAGTGAAGACTCTCCAGGATTGATGCCATAGTAATAGTTGGCATATTGACTTGATTGGCGTTCCACCCCAATTTGTGGATACACAACCACTTTTTTATATGTTTCAATTTCAGCGAAGTAGAGAAGCTCATAAAGTGCCCCCTTAGATTTTCCAAAGTCGTGATAGGCGTTCACAAAAAAACCACCAATGGGTGTTTCTTGAAAAGTGCCTAATCCTAAGGGAATTGGATCGCTACGATTAATAGAGTTGCCATTGATTGGTGACTTCACTTTATAGGAATCTAAATTAATTTTTCCGATGACCTCAAAATAGCCATAACCCATTTTAAAAGTCTTGATACCCACTTCATCGATGCGAACAAAGAATCGTTGGTAATCAAAAAAAGCATAAGGCATCACAATGGATTGGGTACCTTCGGTTCCGATGTGTAGGTTAGAGGTGTAGACTGCAGCTCCAATGTCTCCGACGATGCGATCGGGGATGCCATCAGGTACATTTTCAGCGGCATAGATTGGCATTGAGAACGCTGCCAATAGCAAAGAGAGCTGTATTGTTTTAATGAATCTCATGAGCTCATCATAGGCGATTTCAGTTGCAAGACCTAAAGATCTACATTATCGAGCGCTAAGCTTCCTAAATGACTGGTATCTGCCCAGCGATCTACTTTCCACGAAGATCCATCATGGCTAATCCAGTTGAGCGAGGCATTCGGCACAGATACAGTCCTTTCTGCTTCTAAGGCTTGATTGCTTGCTAGTCGATACATCATCTCTATGGCGCCACCGTGACTGACCAGCAAAATCGTTTTACCCAAGTGTTGCATGCGAATTGTTTCAAGTCCTCTGTGAATGCGCTCTGCAAAGCGTTTGATGCTTTCGCCACCACGTAAGTCATGCTCTATATTTCTACTCAGATGGATATTCCATAGTTCGGGCTCAAGATATGGCGCATCGATTATGGTGAGCCCTTGAAGTGCTCCCAAATGACGTTCTCTTAGTGCTTCAGCAGTAATTGCATTCACCCCAAATATTTCTTCGATGGCCTTAGCAGTTTTGACTGCTCGTATAAGGTCACTTGTATAGAGGACGTCAAACTGCAGATTGATTCCCTTGAGAGCTTTAGCCATCTGTTGGGCTTGTTTTACCCCATGAGTATTCAGATCAATATCGGTATGACCTTGAAGTCGACGTGCGACATTCCAGTCGGTTTCACCATGGCGCACTAAGCAGAATCGAGTGGTAGTCATGAGGCAATGATAAAGGTGGACGCCTTCTTCAGCAGAATTTGTATATTAGATCCCGTCAAGCCCGCTTTATTAATACAATAGATTGACTAATTTATAAAGGGCGACGGTGAACAAAGAAAGCAAAGGAATGTTGATTGGTTTTATCGGCATCCTGATCTTTAGCCTAACCTTGCCTGTCAGCAAGATTGCCATTCTCAGTTTTAATCCTTACTTCATTGCCTTTGGTAGGGCATGTTTAGCAGGTCTAGTGGCTTTAGCCTATCTTGTATATAAGCAGGCTCCGTTTCCCAGTAAAACGGATTTAGTTAAGTTGATTGTGATTGCTTTAGGTATCGTATTTGGCTTTCCAATTTTTACAACGGTTGCTATGAAGGAAGGATCTTCTTCTCATGGCGCCGTTATTTTGGGCATGATGCCATTAGCTACAACGGTGATCGGAGTTCTGCGCTTTAAGGAGCGCCCTTCCCTAGGTTTTTGGTTTGTTTCCTTACTGGGTGCTGCCTTGGTAGTTATTTATGCGCTACTCAAAAGTGCCGGTAGCTTTACTTATATAGATGGCTTATTAGTGCTCGGGGGTATTTGTGCTTGTGTAGGGTATGTTGAGGGCGGCGAGTTATCTCGAAAGATGAATCCCCGCGCAGTTATTTCTTGGGCATTAGTCATTTCACTGCCAATCAATATAGTGATGTCTTATTTAACATTCCATTCGGAATATTGGAGCGCTGATGCGATCGCGTGGACCAGCTTCGTGTACTTAAGTCTATTTCCAATGTTCTTAGGATTTTTCTTTTGGTACGAGGGTCTCGCTATTGGCGGCATTGCCAGAGTGAGTCAGGTGCAGCTGATTCAACCATTCTGCACCTTAATAGCCGCAAGTATTTTCTTGGGCGATCATCCTACTTTGATGAATATGGTGTTTGCTTTTTTAGTCGTATCGACTGTCATCTTGAGCAAAAAAATGTTGGTCAAGCGCAGGTAACTTACCGACAGAAAGAAAAAGCCCCGTTAATCGGGGCTTGGTATTTATGCTGCAATCATTTGGATCTTATTTAGTGCTCGTAAAATTTTGCTTTTTTCTTTTGGTTTGGTGCTGGTTTCCATGAGCTTAGTGAGCTGAGCTGGGTTAAGTGGCCCTAGGCGTGTTTTGCCTGTTTTTGTGAGCATGGGATCGTTTTTTCTGTTTTTTTGGTTTTGGCCTACAGCCATTCGTATTCCTAAAGTAAAGGAGTGATGAATCTAGGGCAATGCTCTAAAGATTCCCCTATTTAGGGCGCGAGATAGTGATCACCACTCAGAATAACAGTTAAAAAAATCAGGCGCTATGATTAGATGATGATAAATCTTCCGGCCCTTATCTTCTCCTTGGTAATGGGCTTTTTAATGTCATTGAGTATTACTCTAGTGGCAACCTTTGTTCGTATCGGTGCTGCAGAGAGCTTCTTCTCGGCATGGCTTGAGGTGTGGGCTGTAGCCTATCCTGTAGCCATTATTTGTATCTTGATATATCGACCATTTGCCACCAAGGTAAGCGCTGTAATCATTGAGAAATTAACAGGACCAAAGTGAAGAGATTTTTTTTATTAGCGTTATGCAGTTTTGCATTCATAGGGTGCGCAGCTGTCTTCACGGATGCATCCGATGCAAATCACGTAACCTTTTTAAATAGCAGTGGCGAATCAATCGAACAGCTTACTCAAAAAGCGAATGCTTACTGCGCGCAATACGGCAAGAAGGCTTCTTTTAAAAGCGCTGATTCATCTTTGCTTGTTGTGTTCAACTGCAATGCCGCTCGCCAATAAAGGTTGCTATTAGCCAGCTAGGTCTGATTGATAAATCAGACCTGCATGCTCCCTCAGTGCATGGAACTGAATTGATTCCCAGCGTTGTTGAGCAACATCCAATTCTGATTTATGAGAGGCAAGAAATACCGATGCGCCGACCACATCTTCTGCCATACGATGAATATTTTCCTGGGTAAATTTTTTCAGTGCAATAGGATCATCTGAGCTAACCCAGCGAGCTAGGCTATAGCGTGCTGGGAGAAGGCGTACCTCAGCACCATATTCAGTTTGCAGTCGATGACTAACTACTTCAAATTGCAGTTGGCCAAAAGCACCGAGTAACATTGTGCCCCCAGCCATCGGACGAAATACTTGAATGGCTCCCTCTTCGCCTAGCTGCATCAAGCCAGTTCTTAATTGCTTTGACCGCAATGGATCGGCAGACTCAACCATGCGAAAAATTTCAGGGGCAAAAAATGGTAGTCCAGTAAATTGCAGCTGCTCGCCTTCAGTAAGAGTGTCACCGAGACGCAGTAAACCATGGTTTGGTAAGCCGATGATGTCACCCGGAAAAGCTTCATCCAAAATGTCACGTCGTTGCGATAAGAATGATAGGGCGTTATTGGTGCGAACTTCTTTGTTGTTGCGACAAATCTTGAGCTTCATGCCGCGCTGAAAGTGACCAGAGCAAATCCGCAAAAATGCCACGCGGTCTCGATGCGCGGGATCCATATTGGCTTGAATTTTGAAGACTACAGCTGAGAATTTATTTTCAGCTGGACTCACTTCGCGTTGCAATGCTTTACGTGAGCCAGGGGATGGCGCTAATTCAACCAACGTATTCAGAATTTCTCGTACACCAAAGTTATTAATGGCTGAGCCAAAGAAAACAGGCGACTGGCGACCGGCTAAGAATGCCTCTCGATCAAATGCTGGCATGGCTTCTTTGATTAAGGCAACTTCCGCCAAGGCATTTTCTAAGTCTGTGCCCAAACGCTCTTTCAGGGCCGGGTCATTGACATCAACGACGGCATGAGAATCTTCGGTCACACGATCTTCACCAGCCTTAAACATGCGCATGCGCATATTGGCAATATCGATTACGCCAGCAAAAGATTTGCCCATACCCACAGGCCAAGTAAATGGAACAACTTCAATGCCGAGCGCAGATTCAATTTCATCCATCAGCTCCATGGGTGGCTTTACTTCTCGGTCCATCTTGTTAATGAAGGTAACAATCGGCGTGTTACGCGCGCGGCAGACTTCTAATAAGCGTAGGGTTTGTGATTCAACACCGTTAGCCGCATCAATTACCATCAAGGCAGAATCAACTGCTGTTAATACGCGATAGGTATCTTCAGAAAAGTCTTGGTGCCCCGGAGTGTCGAGCAAATTAATAATGCAATCACGATATTCCATCTGCATGACAGAACTGGCTACCGAGATTCCACGTTGCTTTTCAATTTCCATCCAGTCAGAGGTTGCGTGCCTACTAGCTTTACGTGCCTTGACACTTCCTGCAATCTGAATTGCACCTGCATACAGTAATAGCTTTTCAGTCAGCGTTGTTTTACCCGCATCTGGGTGAGAGATGATGGCAAAGCTGCGACGTCTAAGTACTTCTGCGGCTGGGGTGCTGGAGGTGGAGGTATCGATGGTAATTCTGCGCTGGTTAATCTAGGTAAGGACGCAATTATAAGCGTCTAAGCCTTTTAGAATTGCTCTTCCGGCCTTACAAATCGCCATTGGCCTGGAGGTAGTGGCCCCAAAGAGATGCGACCCATTCTGATGCGTTTCAAGCCCAGCACTTTTAGCCCCACCATTTCGCACATGCGACGAATTTGACGCTTACGACCTTCGCGTAGAACAAACCGCAATTGATCTTCGTTCTGCCAGCTCACTTGTGCTGGCTTAAGCGCCACGCCATCTAGAGAGAGGCCATGTTTAAGACGATCTAAATCTTCAAAAGAGAGTGCTCCTTCAACCCGTACTAAATATTCTTTTTCAATCGGACTGTTCTCGCCAATCAGTAGTTTGGCAATGCGCCCATCTTGCGTTAAGACCAGCAAGCCTGTGGAGTCGATATCCAATCTACCAGCGGGAGCAAGTCCCTTGGTGTTAAAGCGCGGATTTCTACCTTTATCCAGCGGACTACCAAAGTAGTTTTCTGGAGTGATGAGAGATGCTGCCGGTTGATATTCTTGCTCATCATCATAATGTGAGATGTATCCAACAGGCTTATTGAGAATGACGGTAATGCGAGATGCTTGCTGCACTTTAGCGCCAGATTGCAGTTCAATTTTTTGATGACGATAAGCACGAACACCTAGTTCATTTACCACTTCACCATCCACTGTGACTAAGCCTTGCTCAATATAAGAGTCAGCCTCGCGTCTAGAGCATAAGCCCAGTTCAGATAGTAATTTAGAGACGCGAACTTTTTCTTCCATACCTGCATTATCCGATAAAGCCTGAGCCTACTTGGTGCGCGGCACCACTTCACATTGACTACACTATGACATTGCAGAATATTCAATCAAGGAAGAAGTAATGACTGCTATCTTAAAAAAATCCACCGATTTATAAAATCCTTTATTTTCAGGTGCTTGCAGCCGTTGTCCTTGGTGTTTTACTGGCTTATGTTTATCCATCTCTTGGAACAGAGATGAAGCCCGCCAGTGCTGAGCGCCTGTCGCGATTTCCGGAGTAGTCTCGCCCAGTCCCTCCACTTTTTTCATGGCAAGCGAGAGTCCTCTACTTAGAAGGGCTGTAGGGGTTTGATTCGTGGTTAGGGCGATTTTTAAAGCGCTTATGAACCCAATAATATTCAGCGGGGCGAAGGCGAATTTCTTTTTCGAAAATTTGATTGAGTCGAGCGGTGTCAGACTTAACGTTATCCCCCGGAAAATTTTCTAAGGGCTTACTGATCTCGCAAAGATAACCAGACTCATCATCTTTGAGAGTGGTGACCATCATACAAACATCGGCGCCAGTAATTTTTGCTAGGCGAGAGATGGTTGTAATGGTATTAGTTTCAATACCGAAGAAAGGTACAAACTCAGAGTCTTTCATTCCCAAATCAATGTCTGGTGCAATGATGATGAAGTCGCCATTACGAATTTCGCGGATGATTGCTTTGGCATTGCCTTGACGATCTATCGAGTTGCCGCCAAAACGGTTGCGCCAGTCAATAATTTTTCGATTAAAGAATGGATTTTTCATGCGCTGAAAAAATCCTGAAGTTCGCGGCCAATCCATCCGTTTTGCTAGCGCACTCAAAATAATACTACCCTCGATTCCTATGAAATGCATATTCACCAGAATGCGCGGCTTACGACTTGTGAGGTCAACGGCTGACTTCACTTCAATCATTTTGTTCAATTGTTTTTCACTGCCAAGCCAGATAATACTTTTCTCTACAAGACTGCGACCCAGAAGACGCCAGTGTTTTTTTCTGAGAATATCAATTTCATCTGCATTGAGATTAGGAAAACACAATTGAAGGTTGGTTTTAACCACCCGGTTTCTATCCCCTGGCAATCTGGCAGCAATAAAACCTAAGCCATATCCAATCGATACTAAAATCTTATAAGGGAGTAGAGATAGGAGTTTAAGAAAAACTAGCCCTACATAATTAGCAAAAGATTTGAACAAACGAGTTTTATTCTGTTTCGTAACGTTTGATCGATTTAGCATAGCGATCAAGCATCTCTTCCGTTGAGCTACTCGACATTCCTAAATCATTTACTAAGCCAGTGTCTAAGCGATAGGCCCAGCCATGCACGGTGAGGCCTTGACCGCGTGCCCACGCATCTTGAACAATCGTTGTTTCACATACGTTGACAACTTGCTCAATGACATTGAGTTCACAGAGACGATCTTGCCGCTTTGGCGTTGGCAACATTTCCCCCAAATAGCGCTCATGTTTTTGATGGACATCTTTTACGTGGCGCAACCAATTGTCAGCAAGACCAACGCGTCTATCGCTCAGGGCAGCATGAACACCAGCACAACCATAGTGACCCACCACTAAAATATGCTTGACCTTCAAAAGGTCAATGGCAAACTGAATTACTGACAAGCAATTCAGATCAGTATGAACAACGACGTTTGCCACGTTACGATGAACAAAAAGTTCGCCTGGCAATAAGTCCACAATCTCATTTGCGGGTACTCGACTATCAGCGCAGCCAATCCAAAGATACTGCGGAGCCTGCTGATTGACCAAGCGCTTGAAAAAATCAGGATCCTTGGCGACCATGTCTTCCGCCCAGTGGCGATTACTTGCAAATAGATGGTCTAAAGCTTGGGAATTTTTATATGGCATGGTTTAAGTTTAAAGTACTTTAATGACGCCGATATGGTTAAAACAAACCCCCACTGGAATTGCCCTTACTTTGCATTACCAGCCTGGTGCAAAACAGACCAAAGTAGTTGGTTTACATGATGGCTGTCTGAAAATTTCTTTACAAGCTCCAGTCTTAGAAAATAAGGCAAATGAGCTTTTGTTGGCTTGGCTCTCTAAGCAGTTAAAAATTCCGCAAAAGCAGATTCAATTCATTTCTGGTCAAAATAGCCGTAAGAAGCAAGTGGAAATCTGGGGATCCATTAGCGCTGAGCAAATCGCTCAAATACTAAAGCCCTAAGAGGCACGCTTACCAAAAGATGACCCATAAAATACCTAAGATCAGCACCCATTTGCTGATGTAATAAACGGAGCGATGTTTTGCTTTCAGTTTTTTTGCTTGTGCCCTAAGGTGATAAAAGTAGGTAAATAAGACATTCACAAAGCCCACTTTTTCGCCAGCAACGTTTTGTGAGGCTGCAGCACTCATCACATACCGCCCAAACCAGCGATTGAGCAGCTGTACTACTTTTGTATAGACAGGGCGCTCAACGTCGCAAAACAAGACTATGCGTTGATGATCAGTTTCATTGGCTGCAAAATGAATATAGGTTTCATCAAACATGACCGCTTCACCATCTTTCCAGAAATAACGCTCTCCATCCACCTCAATAAAGCATTTGGGGTCATTGGGGGTCACTAATCCAATGTGATATCGCAGGGATCCAGCATAGGGGTCACGGTGCCGCACCAGTGTTGCTCCAGGTGGTAGGGAAGCAAACATAGCCGCCTTGATGGAGGGAATCGATTTGAGAAGGGCCACGGTTTTGGGGCAACTTGTTTGTGCTGATGGCAGATCTTTGCCGTACCAATAGAGGTGAAAACGTTTCCAGCCCGTCCTAAAGAAGGAGTTAAAGCCAATATCGTTATAGCCAGTAGCAACTGCAATGGCGCCATCTGCATTTAAAGAAAGCGCTTCTTGGCGAATAGTTTCCCAGTTATCTTTTAAAGGTTGCATTTCGGGAAACTGGTTTACAGGGATAAATGTGCTAGCTTTGACCTTGGAAAATAAATACAGTAAAGCATTGATCGGCGCCAACAAGACTTGATAGTCGGTGAGCGATCTCACCACTCCAAAACGTACTCTGCCTCTGAAATAGACATAAATTGCTGAGATTACAAATATAAAAAAAATGATGTGACGAGCTTGCATGCGATTTGCCAATCCAAAGTAATGACTAACATTTTAATTTGTATGGAAGTGTTTAATTGACTATTTCTTGTCCCTATATCCTCATATACTCAAGGAGAATCAATATGGGCACCCAGTTAGGGTTAATGAGGATATAGAGCGGAGAAGATCGTATGAATGGCTTTATAAAGTGGCTCTTAAGCCTTGTTTTAATTGGCTTAGTGGGGATTGCGGGATATACATGGTTGATGCTCACATGGAGTTATGGCAGCGGAGAGCGTGCTGGTTATGTGCAAAAATTCTCTAATCGAGGATATCTTTGTAAAACCTGGGAAGGTGAATTGGCGATGGTTTCCATGCCTGGAACGATGTCAGAAAAATTCCTCTTTACGGTGCGTGATGATGCCGTGGCACAAAAAATAAATGCTAATCTAGGCAAAAAAGTAGCTCTAAAATATGATCAACACATCGGATTGCCAACAACATGTTTTGGGGATACTGAATATTTTGTGTCTGGTATAGAGGTTCTGGAAGATTAATTTGTAGTTGTTTTAAAAATTGTTGTTACGCAGCTTTATTTTTGTAATTTTTTGTGGTTAAAATCATGCAAGCGCAATGTGCGCCGATATCAATATCTATAAGGAGCTTCACTTGAACAAAGCCGAACTAATCGCAGCGATTGCTGACGACGCGGAGATCTCTAAAGCCAAAGCAGAATTCGCATTGAATTCTGCAATTGAGAACATTATCAAAGCTGTTACTAAAGGCGATTCAGTACAACTGATCGGCTTCGGTACTTTCGCATCTGGTAAGCGTGCTGCACGTATGGGCCGTAATCCAAAAACTGGCGAGCCACTCAAAATCGCTGCTGCTAAAACTGTTAAGTTTTCTGCTGGTAAGGCATTTAAAGATTCAGTGAACAAGCGTAAGAAGTAATTCTTCCTTTGTTAATAAAAAAGCCCGGTATGCCGGGCTTTTTTATTTCCTGAAGAATGCAATCTGAATGAATACAACTTCTGCAGTTTCTTGCTTAACTTTGCACTAAGCGGCGATGGCGATGAATGCTCATTAAGATGCCGGCACCAAACCCTAGCGTGACTAAAGCAGTGCCACCGTAACTAATAAAGGGTAATGGAACGCCCACCACTGGAAGTAGGCCGCTCACCATGCCAATATTCACAAAGGCGTAGGTAAAGAAAATCATAGTCACAGCAGCGCCTAGCAAACGAGTGAACAAATTGGGCGCGCTTGCAGAGATTGCTAAGCCTCGTTTAATGAGTGCAAAGAAAAGCCCAAGCAATACGAGGTTTCCAAGCAGGCCAAATTCTTCCGAGAAAACGGCAAAGACAAAGTCAGTGTGCTTTTCTGGAATGAATTCTAAGTGCGCTTGGGTTCCCTGAAACCAGCCTTTACCAAAAAATCCACCAGAGCCGATAGCAATCATCGATTGAATGGTGTGGAAGCCTTTGCCGAGAGGATCGCTGCTGGGGTCAAGCAATGTACAGATACGATTCTTTTGATAATTGTGTACAAATGGCCACGCTACATCATGCGCGCAGATGGTGCTGCCAAAAATAATAATCAGCAAGATGCCTACAACACCAATTCCTACAAAGGGTAGAATCCATTTCCATGGAAGACCGGCAAGGATGATGACATAGAGTCCAGCAGCAGAAACTAACAAGGCAGTTCCAAGATCTGGTTGACGGGCAATTAAAAAAACGGGGATGGCTAAAATAATTCCAGCAACTCCATAATCCCAAGTCTTTTGAATCCCCTCGCGTTTTTGAAAGTACCAAGCAAGCATGAGTGGCATAGCGATCTTCATGATCTCGGAGGGTTGAATCACAATACCAATATTGAGCCAGCGACGCGCACCCTTTTTAATTAATCCAAAGATCGCCACTGCAACTAAAAGTGTAACGCCAAGTCCATAAATCCAAACAGCCCCCATCTCTAACCACTTTGGGGGGATACGAGACACTATCCACATCACCACAAAAGACAGCGCAAGATTACGTAACTCATCCCCAATTTGTACGGGAGTATTTTGACTTGCCGATAAAAAAGTAAAAAAGCCTACAGCTGCTAAGCCAAGTAGAATAAAGCCCAGCTGGCGATCTAATCCTGCAAAAAAACTAAAAAATAGTAATTGGATTTTTTTTATGGGGCTCTTTTCCACTCAGGAACCTCCTTAGGCCATTTGCCATCAATGTAGTAATCCAGGGCTTTCCGTGCGATTGGTGCGGCATGCTGTGCACCAAAGCCTGCATTCTCAACTACCATCGCGATCACAATCGTCGGCTTGTCTGCAGGCGCAAAAGCAATATATAAAGCGTGGTCACGCAAGAACTCTGCAGTAGAGCCATGCTTATACTCTTTTGAGTTCAGGCTAAACACCTGTGCAGTTCCAGTCTTGCCTCCGGCAACATATCCTGCGCCCTTAAATGCTGCTGCAGATGTTCCAGAAACATTCACCTCAACCATCGCTTTTTTGATGATCTCAATATTCTCAGCATTCAGATCAATGCGATAACTTTCTTTTGGAGTAGTGAGCACCCTGTTACGTGTAAAGGGATCCTCAATCGCCTTCACGAGATGAGGTTTCATCACAACGCCATTGTTAGCTAGGTTAGCCATAGCGTGAGAAAGCTGCAAAATAGTAAACGAGTTATAACCCTGACCAATGCCTAAGGAGATCGTTTCACCCTCGTACCATTTCTGCTGCTCTGGTTTTTTGAAAGTATTTTTCTTCCAATCGGTAGACGGCAGTACACCCTTGGATTCACCTTGCAAATCAATCCCGGTGATTTGTCCAAAACCAAGTGGTTTCATAAAGTCGTGCATCATGTTCACGCCCATGTCGCGAGCAAGCAAGTAGTAATAGGTGTCGCAAGACTCAACAATGGATTTCTGCATATCTACTGTGCCATGACCACCCTTCTTATCGTCGCGGAAGGTGTGATTACCAAAATCAAAATAGCCCGGATCAAAAATCGTTTGTGATGGCGTACGTTTTTTATTCTCTAGAGCAGCTAAAGCCATGAACGGTTTGTAGGTGGAGCCTGGAGGATAAATTCCCTTTAGAGGACGGTTATAGAGTGGCTTTTGTGGAGAGTCATTTAACTCTTTCCAGGTTACTGAATCAATACCCTCAACGAAATCGTTTGGGTTGAAGTTAGGCTTAGAAACGAATGCCAATACATCACCAGTTTCAGGTTCAATAGCTACAAACGCACCACGAAAATTTCCATATAGCTGCTCAACCAAGTATTGCAACTTAATGTCCACCGACAGCACAATGTTTTTACCGGGTACTGATGGCGAGTTAGAAAGTGTTCTTACCGGTTTGCCGCCTGCAGTAATCTCCACTTGATCGTAGCCAGGTACGCCCCGCAAAACAGTTTCATAGCTTTGCTCTAGGCCAATCTTTCCAACGTACTGAATACCGGGCAAAAAGGAGGTTTGAAGAGCATCAGGATCATCTCCCTTTGAGTTCTCAATTTCGGCTTGCATACGCTCTTTATCACGCTGGGAAACTCGACCGATATAGCCAATGAGATGAGAGGCTAGCTCGTTATAGGGATATTCGCGAAAGCTTCTGGCGCGAATATCTACCCCAGGGAAACGGTAGCGATTTGCCATAAATCGAGCGGTTTCTGCCTCATTCAACATGGATCGCAGCGGAAAGGTGCCCATATTGCGAGAATCCTCTAAAGAGCGCTTGAAGTTGCGCCTATCTCGAGGGGAGATATCGATGATTTCAGAGAGCTCGTTAATGAGCTCATCGACATTTCCTTTAAGCTCTTCAGCGTTCACATCTAAGGTGAGGGCGGAGTAGTTTCTGCCAATGACGATGCCATTGCGATCAATGATCAACCCACGATTAGCGGGCGCCGGCACTAATGCAATGCGATTACTTTCTGCAAGTAAGGCATATTTGCCGTGACTGATGAGTTGCAGCCATACCAAGCGAGTCATTAAGATTAAAAAGCAAAACGTAACAAATAAGGTCGCAATATGGATGCGCTCTTGAAATGAATCGAGATCAGGCTTTTTAAAAGAAACCATACAGCTTCTTAAAGAGGGCGATTGAGATCAACATCAATCGGACGGCGTTGTGGGGCTAACAAAATATTTGTGGCAATTGGCCACAGCAACGCTTCAATCAGCGCTTGAATAGCGCCTGTTAGGGCCCACCAATAAAGCTCTCCGCTCAGCATCCAATGCACCAGCACAGGAAACAAAGAAACTATTAAGAAAATGGGAAGAAGATGCAGTGCTTGCGATAGAACGTTAAGCGAAATGATGCGCCTATGCCAAGAAATGGCAATGTAAGCGACTAGCGAATAACTAAAAGCATGTAAGCCCAATAAGTCTGAGTTATGAACATCCATCATCAGGCCCAAGCCAAACGACCAGATAACGCTGACATAGCGATGTTGGTGAATATTCCAAAATACGATACTGATGATTAGGAAGTCGGGCACCCAGCCGAAGTTTCCAAACGGTAAAAAATTTAATAACAGCGCACAAAATAAACTGAAGTAAATAAATAACGGACTGACTGGACGCAGGATATAGCCGCTTTGGTTATCAATCATTGCATGCCTCGCGCACGAGTTTGGCGACGACCTGGGTTATTGGTTAAAGGTGTGCCTGAGGCCGACTTATTGTTGAGGACTGGCGCCTTGGCATCAAATTGTGGGTCGTATAAAAAGGCGAGTGCCTGACGATAACGATTGACTGCGGCTACTGGTATGCAAAACACGTTAGAAGAGTTTTTATCAGCGTTACGCTCTATTTTGCTAATGACCGCTACCGCAAAGCCTGGAGGATAAATGCCATCAATTCCAGACGTCAGGAGGATGTCGCCAACTTCTAAATCGCTGGCAACAGGCAAATAACGTAATTCGAGAGGGTTGCCGCGCCCAGCCCCAAAAACAGCTGCGCGCAGGCCATTGCGAGCTACTTGGACGGGAACCGCAAAGTCACGGTCCTCTAAGAGTGATACTTCAGCAGAGCGCTCATACAGACGGACCACCTGGCCAAGAATGCCAGCATCATTGGCAATCGGGTTGCCTAGCTTGATGCCGTCATTGCTGCCGCGATTAATCACAATACGTTGTGAAATGGGGTTGGGCGGATTGAATAGAATTTCTACTGGCAAGGTTTTGAATGCCACTTGTTTTTGCAGCGCCATCAACTCGCGTAAATTTTGATTCTCAACCATCAAGAACTCTGATTGATTCGCTAACAAAGACAGCTCTGCTTGGCGAGCTTTCATGACCTGATTTTCTTGATCAAGTGTAGAGCGAGTGGTGAAATATTCTGACGTTACTTCGATGACATTACGAGGCGCCATCATGATGTACTCAAGAGGACGTAAAACTAAATTTATATTGTTGCGAATTGGGTCGAGCGCTTTAAAGCGAAAATCGATCAGCATCAATGCAATGCTGATCGACAGACAGACAATCAGTTTAAGTAAGGCTGGTATGCCCTGTCTGAAAAGTGGAGGAGCGGTATGTTGCAATGCCCTGATCGACGTGTATGTCGCTTACTCGTGCGAGAACACTCCGCCTAACTTATCCATGCGCTCAAGTGCAATGCCACAACCACGAGCTACGCAAGTTAATGGATCTTCTGGCACGTGAATAGGTAAACCAGTTTCTTCCAGCAGGAGACGGTCAAGGTCACGCAATAAGGCGCCACCGCCTGTTAGCATCATGCCGCGCTCAGCAATATCTGATGCCAACTCAGGTGGAATCTGCTCGAGAGCAGCTTTTACTGCAGTCACGATTTGATTTAATGGGTCAGTCAATGCCTCAAGAATTTCATTACTTGTTACGGTGAAGCTACGTGGAACGCCTTCAGAAAGATTGCGCCCCTTGACTTCCATTTCGCGTACTTCAGCGCCAGGGAAAGCAGAGCCAATGGTTTTCTTAATTAACTCAGCAGTTTGTTCGCCAATCAACATGCCGTAGTTACGTCGAATGTAATTGGTAATCGCTTCGTCAAACTTATCTCCACCAACACGAACAGAGCCTTTGTAAACCATGCCACCTAATGACATCACGCCAACTTCGGTGGTGCCTCCGCCGATATCAACCACCATGGAACCAGCAGCTTCAGAAACTGGCAGACCAGATCCAATGGCGGCTGCCATCGGTTCTTCAATCAGAAATACTTGCGATGCACCAGCGCCCAATGCAGATTCGCGAATCGCGCGACGCTCAACTTGAGTAGATCCGCAAGGAACGCAAATGATGATGCGTGGACTTGGTCTTAAAAGTTTGCTTTCATGCACAAGCTTGATAAATTGCTTGAGCATTTGTTCGGTAATGGTGAAGTCGGCAATCACACCATCTTTCATGGGACGAATTGCTTCAATATTGCCTGGTACGCGACCCAACATTGCTTTCGCCTCTTTTCCGACTGCCAAAATGGTTTTTTTGCCATTTGGTCCGCCTTCTTGACGAATCGCCACAACCGATGGCTCATCGAGGACAATACCTCGGTTACGCATATAAATTAAGGTATTTGCGGTTCCTAGATCGATGGCTAGGTCATTGGAAAAGTAGCTACGGAAAAAACTAAACATGATGTAGTGGGAAAATAGAAGGTGTTAATAAAAATATATAGGAATGATACTCTAGCGCCCCATGAAACTTGATGATGTTCAGCGCATTGCGCACCTTTCCAGGCTTGAGTTAAGCCAGGCAGAAGCTGAGGCAGTTTTGCCTCAATTGCAGGCTATTTTTTCCCTCGTTGAGGAAATGCAGGCTGTCGACACTAGTGGCTTAGAGCCGCTTGCGCACCCTATCTTATTTCTGAGGGAATTGGCACAGCCATTACGTGCTGACCAAGTTACAGAATCAGATCATCGTGCCGAAAACATGCAATCAGCCCCTGCTCAGCATGATGGTTACTTTTTGGTTCCAAAGGTGATTGAATGAGTTGGCACAACACGCCTATTGCTTTGATGGCAAAAGCACTTGCGACAAAAGAGGTTTCTAGCATGGAGCTGACCCAGTATTTTTTAGACCGCATTGAGGCTGGAAAACAGTGGAATGCCTATATTGATGTGAATGCTTACTTAAGTTTAGAGCAAGCTAATAAAGCAGACTTACTAATTTCTTCTGGAAAATCTGGTAAGTTGACCGGTATCCCTGTTGCGCACAAAGATGTGTTTGTTACTCGTGGCTGGAAGTCGACCGCAGCATCCAAAATCTTGTCTGGATATCAAAGCCCTTTTGATGCCACCGTAGTGGCGAACTTGGGAATTCCGGATGAAAGTAACCCTCATGGCGCAGGCATGGTTTGCTTAGGCAAGACTAATATGGACGAGTTCGCCATGGGCTCTTCCAATGAAAACTCAGCTTATGGCCCAGTACTCAATCCTTGGAACTCTGCGCACGTTGCTGGCGGTTCTTCTGGTGGATCGGCTGCCGCAGTAGCAGCTGGCTTAGCTCCGATTGCTACAGGGACCGATACTGGGGGCTCGATTCGTCAGCCAGCAGCATTTTGTGGCTTAACTGGAATTAAGCCCACTTATGGACGCGTTTCTCGTTACGGCATGATTGCCTATGCATCATCTTTGGATCAAGCAGGTCCGATGGGCAAAACTGCTGAAGATTGCGCGCTACTACTTTCTGCCATGTCTTCGCACGATCCACGCGACTCGACTTCGCTCACAGATTCTGGGGAGGACTACGGTCGCTTTCTGAATCAAGCTTGGCAAGAAGGCAATGCCAATCCTGCAAAACCATTAGAGGGTTTGCGTATTGGTTTGCCAAAAGAATTTTTTGCAGAAGGTTTGGCTGTTGATGTAGCAAAATCTGTGAATGAAGCTGCTAAAACTTTAGCAAGTTTAGGTGCGAAGTTGGTTGAAGTCAGCTTGCCTAAAACCAAACTCTCCATTCCGGTTTATTACGTTTTAGCTCCAGCAGAAGCCTCTAGTAATTTGAGTCGTTTTGATGGTGTGCGCTATGGTCATCGCGCTAGCGATTACAAAGATCTTGGTGATATGTATCAGAAGTCCCGCACCGAGGGTTTCGGGCCAGAAGTTAGACGTCGTATCTTGATTGGCACTTACGTTCTTTGTCATGGTTACTACGATGCCTACTACTTACAGGCACAAAAGATTCGTCGCATTATTGCCTCAGATTTTCAGGCGGCATTTAAAGAGTGTGATGTCATCCTTGGGCCCGTAGCACCTGATGTAGCCTGGCGTTTAGGTGAAAAATCAAAAGATCCAGTGCAAATGTATTTAGAAGATATTTATACACTTTCCACTAACTTAGCAGGCTTGCCCGCCATGAGTGCGCCCTGCGGATTTAATGCAAACAATTTACCAATTGGCATGCAGTTGATTGGTAACTATTTTTCTGAAGCACGTTTACTTCAAGTCGCCCATCAATATCAGCAAGCCAGTGATTGGCATTTGCGTCAAGCAAGCGAGGTGACATGATGCAATGGGAAGTCGTTATCGGTCTTGAGACCCACGCACAGCTACAAACCCAATCCAAGATTTTTAGTGGCGCAAGTACGCGCTTTGGTGCACAACCAAACACCCAAGCATGTGCAGTAGATTTGGCGTTACCAGGTGTGTTACCAGTATTAAATCGCCAAGCAGTTGAGCATGCAATCCGTTTTGGATTGGCTGTTGGTGCAAAAATTTCACCGGCCAGTATTTTTGCGCGGAAGAACTATTTCTATCCTGATTTGCCTAAAGGCTATCAAATTAGTCAGATGGAAATTCCAGTAGTTGTTGGCGGAAAAGTAGAAATTTTTATAGGTGATGAAGTTAAGGTAGTTGAACTAACACGCGCCCACATGGAAGAAGATGCTGGCAAATCCGTGCATGAAGAGGGTTTTATTGGTCCCCATGGCGAGCCATCGAGTGGCATCGATTTAAATCGCGCTGGCACTCCACTGCTTGAGATTGTGACTGAGCCTGTCATGCGCAGCGCTGCCGAAGCAGTGGCTTATGCTAAAGCGCTCCACACTTTGGTGGTTTGGTTGGGTGTTTGTGATGGCAATATGCAGGAAGGCTCATTCCGCTGTGATGCCAACGTATCAGTTCGTCCTAAAGGACAAGTAGAGTTTGGTACGCGTTGCGAGATTAAGAACTTAAACTCTTTCCGCTTCCTCGAAGAGGCGATTCAATATGAAGTACGTCGTCAAATTGAATTGATTGAGGATGGTGGCACGGTTGTTCAAGAAACGCGCTTGTATGATCCTGATCGTCAAGAGACGCGCAGTATGCGAAGCAAAGAAGATGCGAACGACTATCGCTACTTCCCGGATCCAGATTTATTACCAGTGGTGATTGATGATGCCTGGATCGCTAAGGTGCGAAGCGGTATGCCAGCTTTACCTACGCAGTTACGCGAGCAATGGCAAAGCGAGTATGGCTTGAGTGCTTACGATACCCAATTGCTGACCCAGGATCGCGATACTGCAAAAGTATTCGAAGACTTATTGGCGATCGTTGGTAAGCCTCTCGCAAAAGCAGCAGCCAATTTAATTGCTGGTGAATTTGCTTCTGCTGTAAATCGTGCAGGCATTGCGACTGCAGACGCGCCACTAAAGGCGGAGCACTTAGCGCCATTGCTGACTCGGGTTGCAGATGGCACCATCTCTAATAAGATTGCCAAAGATATTTTTGCAATTCTGTGGGAAGAGGCTGTTGCAGGTAAAGCCATGAGTACCGTTGACCACATTATTGATGCTAAGGGCCTTAAACAAATTAGTGATAGTGGCGCATTAGAGGCCATCATTGATCAAGTGTTGGCCGCTAATCAGAGGTCGGTTGAAGAGTTCCGCTCGGGTAAGGAGAAGGCCTTCAATGCGCTAGTGGGCCAAATTATGAAAGCCTCTCAGGGGAAAGCAAACCCTGGACAGGTCAACGATTTGTTGCGAAAAAAATTAAGTGAAGTAAGTTAATAAAGAGTAAGCCAAGAAAGAGATAGATGAGCGCGATTGATCCTAAGCAAATTGAGCAAGAAGAATTGGTTGCCGAGTGGTTGCGTGCAACACCCGGTTTCTTTGAGCGCTATGCCAATCTCTTTAATGAGATTCGGATTAAACATCCTCATGAGGACCGTACGATCTCTTTACAAGAGCGTCAGATGACCGTATTGCGCACCCAAAATCAAGAGCTCAATCGTCGTCTAAGCGAAATGTTGCACTTCGGCAGTCGTAACGATAAGACGCAACAAAGTTTAGTGGCTTGGTTGTTGCGTTTGATGAAGGCCAATAACAAGGCCGATATTGAAGGCGCTATTACGACGGGCTTGGCTGAAGTCTTTGAGGTGGAATCCGCGCAATTGCTTTCGCCTAATTCAGCATTTGGTCCTTGGGTTGATACCCCCTTGTGCGGCTCAGCAAAAGAGTTGGCAGCGGCCAGCGTAGATTTGCTGGCAACGCAAACTACGATAAGTTCAGAGTGGCAAAGTATGGTGGCAATCGGCTTACCGCTGGGCAGGAGCATTGGGGTAAGCCAATCTCCCGCAGTACTGCTGCTAGCCAGCAATGATGAAACACGATTTACTGCAGACATGGGCGCTTTCTATTTGCGTCAAATTGCAGAACTCACTGCTGCAGCTTTGGATCGCATCCAGGCTTATGAAGCTAAAGCCGACTGAACTCCACCCCCTCATGCAAGAGTATTTGCATGAGTTACATGTGTTGCGGCAACTTTCTCAACATACCTTAAAAGCGTATGGCATGGATCTCAGCGATCTGCAAAATTTTGCCCTTGAAGATTCTGTTGATTTATTAAAAGTGAGTAATGCTCATATTCGTCGCTGGGCTGGTCGTTTGCATTCCAAAGAAAAGTCTTCTAGAAGTATTGCTCGTGCTCTGTCAGCATGGCGTGGTTGGTATGACTGGTTGACTGAAAAAGATGCGCGGCGTGATGCACGTGCGGGCAAAGTGGCTAGCAATTTAATCGCAAATCCCGTTGATGATGTAAAGGCGCCTAAGCGTTTGAAGTCTTTACCCAAGGCCTTATCAGTTGAGCAAGCGCTTGCACTGGTAAATCAAGCCGTCAAAGAAGCAGACGAGAAAAAAGATTTGGAGTCTGTTAGAGATGCCGCCATCATTGATTTGCTCTATTCCTCTGGCTTGCGATTATCAGAATTATTGGGTATCGATGTGATGCCAAGCAAAGATCGTCAGCATGAGTCTGCCGGCTGGCTAGATTGGGATGCTGCTGAAGTCACAGTTTTAGGTAAAGGTGGAAAAAGGCGTTCTGTGCCAGTGGGTTCGCCTGCAATGAGGTCTCTACTTGCTTGGCGAGAGCTGCGTGATGCCAGTTCTTATCCCGAGCAATCGATGGCCTTATTTTTATCTGCGACTGGTAAGCGTTTATCGCCACGCACGGTGCAAGCGCGTCTGCGTATTTTAGCGATGCGGGCTGGGCTGCCAACTCATGTGCATCCTCACATGATGCGCCACAGTTTTGCAAGTCATGTTTTGCAATCCTCACAGGATTTGCGTGCCGTGCAAGAAATGCTTGGGCATGCCAGCATCGGTAGCACTCAGATTTATACCTCTTTAGATTTCCAGCACCTAGCTCAGGCATACGATAAAGCGCATCCTCGCGCAAAGGCTGGTAAAGGCTGAGGAACTCGGTAATATAGTGGGTTTCCCGCTTTGGGAAAGCATTACATCTCGATTTTGATTGGATCATTCATGGCATTAATTCCAGTAACCATATTGACGGGCTTTTTGGGAAGCGGCAAAACCACTTTGTTGAAACACATCCTCACTGAAGATCACGGCAAAAAAATTGCAGTGATTGAGAATGAATTCGGCGAAGAGAATATTGACAATGACATCTTGGTTCAAGATCACGAAGAGAATATTGTGCAAATGAGCAATGGTTGTATTTGCTGCACGATTCGTGGCGATCTTGTTGAGGCCCTCAATGCGCTATGGGAGCAGCGTAAAGATAAGAAGATTAGTTTTGACCGGGTTGTGATTGAAACCACGGGCGTCGCTAATCCAGGCCCTGTCGCGCAAACCTTCTTTATGGATGACGATGTTGCTGACCACTATGTACTCGACGCAGTCGTTACTTTGGTAGACGCTAAACATGGCCAGCAGCAACTGACCGAACATGAAGAGGCTCAGCGCCAGGTAGGCTTTGCAGATCAGATCTTTATTACCAAGACAGACTTGGTTTCTCCTGCTGAGGTAGAGGCTCTGCGCGGTCGCTTAATGCATATGAATCCTAGAGCCCCAATCAGTGCTATTTCCAAGGGCGTAGTGCCTTTAAATGCCGTCTTAGATCTCAAGGGCTTCAATCTCAATGCCAAGCTGGATATTGACCCCCATTTCTTAGAGCAGGATGATCACGACCATGCCGATTGCGGACATGACCACTCCCATGACCACGATCACAGTACCTGTGGCCACGACCATAGGCATGACCATCATCACCATGGCCATGTCGGCCACACAGATCGCATCCAATCCTTTGTTTTTCGTAGTGATAAACCCTTTGATCACCAAAAGCTAGAAGACTTCCTTGGAGGCATTTTGGAGGTGTTTGGTGAAAAGATGCTGCGTTATAAAGGCGTGCTTTATGTAAAGGGCAGCAATCGAAAAGTAGTGTTCCAGGGCGTTCATCAGATGATGGGCAGCGATTTGGCTGGTCCTTGGGGTGCTGAGCCTAAACAAACCCGGATGGTCTTCATAGGCATTGATTTACCTAAGGACGTTCTATTGGCTGGGCTTGAGGGATGTTTGGTCTAGAAAGATTCGGGTACAATCCGCCGCCATGGTCAAGATTGGTAAATATTCAAGAATATTGATTGAAGGACTGTAAAAGTTTGGCAGAATGAGGCAATAATGCTTCAAATCTAGGAAAGAATGAGATGACGGTAAAAACAGCAACAAAACCTGCAAGCGCTACAAAAGCGAGCAGCAAAGCTACTAGCGCTAAAGCAGTCAAGGGCGCACCTTTAACAGAAGCAGAACTGCTCAAGATGTCCGACAAGGACTACATGAGCGCTGCCCAGTTAGATTTTTTCCGTCAAAAATTGCTGACGCTCAAAGAAGATATTTTAAAAAATGCATCTGAAACCACTGAGCACTTGCGTGAGAATATTCTGGTTCCTGATCCAGCTGATCGCGCGACTATCGAAGAAGAGCATGCCTTGGAATTGCGCACCCGTGATCGTGAGCGCAAATTGTTGAAAAAAGTAGAACAAGCGCTTGGACGCATTGAGTCTGGCGACTATGGTTGGTGCGAAGAAACTGGTGAACCAATCGGCTTGAACCGTTTAATTGCAAGGCCTACAGCTAATTTATCTCTTGAGGCTCAAGAGCGTCGCGAACTCCGTCAAAAATTATTTGGCGAATAAATCCTATTTGTAATGACTAAGCATTTACCTGCTCTAAGCGATATCCCGCCTTTATTAAAGGCGGAGATTCTTGCCGAAGCACTACCATACATTCGTCAGTATCACGGCAAGACGATCGTAATTAAGTATGGTGGCAATGCTATGGTTGAGGAGCGTCTTAAAGAAAGTTTTGCCCGCGACGTTATTTTGTTGAAGTTAGTCGGCATGAATCCTGTGGTGGTTCATGGTGGCGGGCCGCAAATTGATGAAGCATTGAAGAAAATTGGTAAAGCAGGAACCTTTATCCAAGGTATGCGTGTCACAGACGAAGAAACGATGGAAGTCGTGGAATGGGTTCTTGGTGGAGAGGTTCAGCAAGATATCGTGATGCTGATTAATCACTTTGGTGGACAAGCGGTTGGCTTGACTGGCAAAGATGGCGGACTCATCCATGCCAAGAAAATGATGATTCCAAGTGAAACAGAGCCAGGTAAAAAAGTGGACATCGGTTTTGTGGGTGAGATTGAGGCGATTAATCCAGCAGTAGTGAAGGCTTTGCAGGACGATGCTTTCATTCCGGTGATTTCGCCGATTGGCTTTAGTGCAGAAGGTCAAGCTTTCAACATTAATGCAGATTTAGTGGCTGGTAAGATGGCTGAAATCCTTCATGCAGAAAAGTTGGTCATGATGACCAATATTCCTGGTGTCATGGATAAGAGTGGCAAGTTATTAACCGATTTAACCGCACGAGAAATTGATGCCTTATTTGCTGATGGCACGATCTCTGGGGGTATGTTGCCAAAGATTTCTTCCGCTTTAGATGCTGCTAAAAGTGGCGTGAACTCAGTACACATCATTGATGGCCGAATAGAGCATTCTTTGTTATTAGAAATTCTGACTGAACAAGCGTTCGGTACGATGATTCGTTCTAGATAAGTACATAGCCATGCGTGAATCTCTAGAGCCAGCCGATATCGACAGCAATAACACTGACGCTGGTAAAACACGCAAGCGACCACGTCCTGGCGAGCGTCGTCTACAGATTCTTCAAGTCCTTGCAGAAATGTTGCAAAACCCGAGGGGTGAACGCGTAACGACTGCTGCTTTAGCTGCCAAGATAGAGGTTTCTGAGGCGGCCCTATACCGCCATTTTGCGAGTAAAGCGCAGATGTTTGAAGGCTTGATTTCTTTCATTGAGCAGACTGTTTTTGGTTTGATCAATCAGATCAATCAAAAAGAAGAATCTGGACTTGCTCAAGCGCGCGGTATTTTGCAAATGCTCTTATTCTTTGCTGAAAAAAATCCTGGCATGACCCGTGTTTTATTGGGCGATGCTTTATTGCAAGAAGATGATCGACTGCAAGAGCGCATTACTCAAGTGCTAGATCGCGTAGAAGCGTCGCTAAAGCAATCCTTGCGTATTGCCCAAACCCAGGGCGGTACATGGGCTCAACTAGGCCAGGAAGAAGTGAGCATTCGTGCTGCGATGTTGATGAGTTTTGTTTTAGGTCGTTGGCATCGATTTGCCCGTAGCGGCTTTAAGAAATTGCCAACGGATGCGTCTGATGTTAGTTTGCGCCTGCTCTTGTCAGAATGAGCGAGCTATACCTCTCTAGAAACACCATTCATTTTGCCGAGCCCCTGCCTTTGCAGAGTGGCGCCTTATTGTCTGGCTATGACTTAGTTATTGAGACCTACGGCAAGCTTAATGCTGATAAAACTAATGCCGTATTAATTTGCCATGCGCTCAATGCATCCCATCATGTAGCGGGACCAAACCCTGACGATCCTAAGGATATTGGTTGGTGGGATAACATGATTGGCCCCGGCAAGCCGGTTGATACAAATCATTTTTTTGTAATTGGTGTCAATAATTTAGGCTCCTGCTTTGGCTCTACCGGTCCCATGAGTATTAATCCAGCTACTGGTAAACCTTATGGTGCAGATTTTCCAGTAGTCACTGTTGAGGATTGGGTAAACACCCAGGCGCGTTTGGCAGACAAGTTGGGTATTCGAAAGTTTGCCGCAGTCATGGGTGGAAGTTTGGGCGGAATGCAGGCGATGGCTTGGGCCATTCAATTTCCTAAGCGTCTTGAGCACTGCGTTGTGATTGCTTCGACTCCAAAGCTAAGCGCTCAGAACATTGCGTTTAATGAGGTGGCACGAAATGCGATTCTGTCTGACCCTGATTTTCATGGTGGCAATTATTACGAGCGCGGTGTCGTGCCCAAGCGGGGCTTGCGTTTAGCGCGGATGGTTGGTCACATCACTTATTTATCTGATGATGACATGGCCGAGAAATTTGGGCGTGAGCTACAGCGCCCTCATGGGGAATCAAACGACTATCGCTTTAGTTTTGATGTTGAGTTTGAGGTTGAAAGTTATTTGCGTCATCAGGGGGATAAGTTTTCTACCTACTTTGATGCCAATACCTATTTGTTGATCACGCGTGCTTTAGATTATTTTGATCCTTCGCGTCGTTACGATGGTAGTTTGAATCGCGCCTTAGCCGAAGTACAAGCCAAATTTTTGGTAGTGAGTTTCTCTACCGATTGGCGCTTTCCACCCAATCGTAGTCGCGAGATTGTTCAATCTCTCTTGAGCAATAAGAGCGAAGTGACCTATGCCGAGATTGATGCACCTCACGGCCATGATGCCTTCCTGTTAGATGATCAGCGATATCACAATTTGGTGAGAGCTTATTTCAAGCAAATGCGTGAGGTTCAATCATGACCATGAATCAGCGTGCCGACTTTACTGCTATAGCCAATTGGATTGCGCCTAATAGCCAGGTGCTTGACTTAGGTTGCGGTGACGGTAGTTTCTTAGAGTTTTTGCAGAAGCAAAAACCGGTTCATGCTTATGGTGTAGAGATTGATGATGCGCGCGTATTGTCTTGCGTGCAAAAAGGTTTAAACGTTATTCAGCAAGACTTAGAGGGTGGTTTGGCGCTCTTTGAAGATAACAGCTTTGATACGGTCGTGTTGTCACAGACAGTGCAAACCATTCATCAAACGGAAAAGATTTTGCGTGAAGTGGTACGTGTCGGTAAAGAATCAATTGTGTCATTTCCGAATTTTGCCCATTGGTCACATCGCTTGGCAGTTGGCTTGGGCCGTATGCCTGTTTCTAAGAGCTTGCCTTACCAGTGGTACAACACTCCGAACGTAAGGGTGTTGACTGTAGCCGACTTTGAAAAGTTAGCCTCTAGTATTGGTCTCAAAGTGATTGATCAGTGCATTTTGCATGACGGTCGACAAGTGACTCTAATGCCAAATTTATTCGGCAGCTTGGCTTTATTTCGTGTCAGCCGTGCATAGGGTAATAATCTCAAGGTGTTAAGTGCAGTTCAATCTTGGCTAAAAGATTTCCGGGTATATCTCGAATGGCCATGCTTGCGAATGCTGTTTCTGGGCTTCTCCGCCGGCTTACCCCTTTTACTGATTCTAGGCACTTTAAGTTTTTGGTTGCGTGAAGCAGGCATTGATCGCAGCACGATTGGCTATCTCACTTGGGTTGGCTTGATCTACGCATTCAAATGGGTTTGGGCGCCATTAGTGGATCGTGTGCAAATTCCTTTTTTGACTAAGTTGCTGGGGCGCAGAAGAAGTTGGTTGCTTTTTGCGCAAGCGCTCATTATTTTGGGTCTTGTAGGAATGTCTTCTTTAGATCCCAGGCTGGCGCTGAACTCCATTGTTTGGTGCGCACTGCTGGTGGCATTTGGTTCGGCGACTCAAGATATTGCTTTAGATGCTTTCCGCATTGAATCAGCTAATAGTGATCATCAAGCCGCCTTGGCGGCTACTTACCAAACAGGCTATCGACTGGCGTTGATTTGGGCGGGTGCGGGCGTATTGTGGCTTGCTGCAAGAGCTGAAACAGGCAGCGGTTATGACGCTAGTGCCTGGCAATTCGCTTATCTTTGTATGGCCGCCTCCATTGGTGTTGGCGTATTCACTACGCTATTAAGTACTGAGCCAGCACGCTATGAATTAGCCAAAGCGCGTAATGCTAAAGCATGGCTTTATCAAACCTTGATAGAACCTTTTGCAGAATTCATCACCCGCTATCGTTGGCATGCGATTTTGATTTTGTCACTCATCGCAATCTATCGTATTAGCGATGTCGTAATGGGCATTATGGCTAATCCATTTTATGTCGATATGGGCTATACCAAAGATGAAGTAGCGGCAGTCAGTAAAGTATTTGGTGTCGTGATGACTTTAGTTGGTGCATTTGTAGGTGGCGTCCTCACTCTGCGATTTGGCGTCTTACGAATTTTGTTTTTAGGGGCAGTACTGTCTGCTGTAAGCAATTTACTGTTTGCTTGGCTTGCCACCCAAGGCCATGATTTACATGGTTTGATTTGGGTAATCTCAGCTGATAACTTAAGCTCGGGTATTGCTAGCGCTGCCTTTATTGCTTTCTTATCATCGCTGACAAATATTCGTTATTCAGCTACTCAATACGCACTCTTTAGTTCGATGATGTTGTTGCTGCCTAAATGGCTTGCAGGCTTCTCGGGTGTATTTGTTGACAGCTTCGGGTACCAGGCTTTTTTCTATGGCACTGCGATCATTGGTGCCCCTGTCCTCATTCTGATTTGGGCAACGATTCACTTTAAGGTTGTACAGATTAAAAAAGACGCGGAGTAATTTCCTTCTTTTTAATGCTTAAAGCTTCCAGTCATAGTCGACCGTCAGCGGGGCGTGATCTGAAAAGCGCTCATCTTTATAGACTGCTGTTTTCTTGGCAGTAGTAGCAATGCCTGGTGTGCTGATCTGATAGTCAATGCGCCACCCCACATTCTTGGCATAGGCTTGACCGCGGTTACTCCACCAGGTGTAGCAAGACTCTCCAGCTTTGGGCTCTAGTTTGCGATACACATCTACATAACCGATCTTGTCAAAGAGATTAGTGAGCCACGCTCGCTCCTCTGGAAGGAAGCCAGAATTTTTAACATTACCTTTCCAGTTTTTTAAATCGATCTCGTGATGTGCAATATTGACGTCGCCGCAGAGTACGATCTCTCTCCCGGATTTTTTGAGTTTAATAAGGTGAGGTAAGAAGCTATCGAGGTAACGATATTTGGCTTCTTGACGCTCAGGGGAGCTTGAGCCTGAGGGCATATAAACTGAGATTACTGATAACCCCTTGTATCTGGCTTCTACGTAACGCCCTTCAGCATCAAACTCATCATTACCATAGCCGTAGAGAACCTCGTCAGGCTTATGAGGCGTATAGATGCCGCAGCCACTATAGCCTTTCTTCTCGGCATGATGAAAGAAGCCATGCATGCCGTCAGGATTGAGGATGGCATCTTCTAGATCATCTTTCTGAGCCTTGAGCTCTTGCATGCAAATGAAGTCTGCTTTTTGCTTCACAGCCCATGGTAGAAAGCCTTTTTTGACTGCAGAACGGATACCGTTGAGGTTCGCGGAAATGATGCGTAACATGTAGTCCTATGAGCTCAAATAATTCAAATCAAGATAACTTTATTCGTTTTGCCTTGGAGGCAAAGGTTTTGTCCTTCGGAGAGTTTAAAACTAAAGCCGGTAGACTCTCGCCTTATTTCTTTAACGCTGGCGGATTTGATGACGGCACTCGCTTAGGCGCCTTGGGTCGTTATTACGCTAAGGCCCTACAAGAATCCAAACTTCCATTTAACATGCTCTATGGCCCTGCCTACAAAGGCATTACTTTGGTAGCCGCTACTGCAATTGCTTTGGCTGACGACGGGATTAATGTACCGTATGCCTACAACCGCAAAGAAGCCAAAGATCATGGTGAGGGTGGGGTATTGGTGGGTGCGCCAGTGAAAGGCAGGGTAGTGATTGTTGATGATGTTATTTCTGCAGGCACCTCTGTTAGAGAGTCCGTAGAGCTTATTCGCAAAGCAGGAGCGGAACCTGCGGCCGTTCTGATTGCCTTAGACCGCATGGAAAGATCCGGAACTGCAACAGAGCTTGGTGATCACTCGGCGGTACAAGCGGTTGAGCAAGAATTTAACTTGCCAGTCATTTCAATTGCGAACTTGACTGGCTTAATGTCTTTCTTAACTGCTTCAAGCGATGCCCAGTTAACAAATTATTTGCCGGCAGTAAAAGCCTATCGCGAAAAATACGGTATCTAAGAAAACAGGAAGCTAGCTTAGATTTCTGTTTCACCTTCAAATACGGTAACAGCTGGTCCAGTCATGATGACGGGCTGAGTAACGTTATTGACGATCCCGCCCCAGGCAATTTGAAGATCGCCACCGCGGGTATGAACCTTCACTGGCGAGTCTAATAAACCCCTGCGAATGCCCGACACTACAGCCGCGCAAGCACCAGTACCGCAGGCCAAAGTTTCTCCTGCGCCACGTTCGTATACGCGTAATTTAATTTCATTGCGATTAACAGCCTGCATGTAGCCCACATTTACCTTTTTTGGAAACGCAGGGTGTTTTTCAATTTCGGGCCCTTCTTCAAGAACAGGTGCGCTACCAATATCACTTACGACTTGTACGGCATGGGGATTGCCCATAGATACAACACCAACAAAACTATCGTGTGTCGCAGGGTGATCTAGGGGAAGGGCGTAAAGCGTTTCATGAAACTCTTGCATGCTTGCCAAACCGTTGGTATCAAATGGGATTTGGCTAGGCTCAAAAATTGGTGCACCCATATCTACCTCAACCTGCCCATCTGGATAAGATTTAAGCGAGAGAATAGTGTGTGCAACTTCGACACGTAAAGGATTTTTAGTGGATAAGCCTTGATCTAATACGAAGCGCACAAAACAACGCGAGCCATTGCCGCATTGCTCTACTTCGCCACCGTCTGCATTAAAAATCCGATATTTAAAATCCGCATCGGGTCTGGTAGCTTTTTCCACCAAGAGAATTTGATCAGCACCAATGCCAAATTGACGATGAGCTAATGATTGCCACTGCTCGCGTGTGATGCCGCTGAGGTCTTGATCGATACCATTGAGCACGATAAAGTCATTGCCAGCACCATGCATTTTGGTGAAGCGAAGTTTGCGTCCAGTGTTGGCTTGATGGGTGCTCAAAATATCTCTTTAATCGTAAAGGCTAGCCTCACCAGGAGGGCGATGCTTAAAGCGTTTATGAACCCAATAGTACTCTGCTGGTCTTTCTCGAACAAGTTCTTCAATATATAGATTAAGACGAGCTGTATCTTTTTCTACATCATCGCTTGGAAAGTTGGGCAAAGGTTCACTGATATTGCAGGTATAGCCTTTGCGATCTTGATTTAGCGTAGTGGTCATTAAACACACCTCGGCTCCACTCAACCTGGCAAGGCGTGATACGGAAGTGATGGTGTTGGTTTGAATACCGAAGAAAGGGACAAAGACTGAGTCTCTTGGCCCCAAATCAATATCAGGAGCAATAAAAATAAAGTTACCTGTCTGAATTTCACGAATGAGATCGCGCAGTCGACTTTGTCTTTCAATCGATTTGCCACCAAAGCGATTTCTCCATTCAATCATTTTTTGATTGAAGAAAGGGTTCTTCATATTTTGGTAGAGACCTGCACCCCTTGGCCAATCATGCTGGTTAGCCAGTACAGAGAGCGCCATAAAACCGCCCTCAAGGCCGACAAAGTGGGGGTTGATGAGTAGGCGCGGCTTGCGATCACCTATGGTAATGGCAGAATTTATTGTGACAATATCGGTGATTTGATTGCCACTGCCAAGCCAAATTCGGCTTCTCTCCAATACGCTGCGACCAAATAATTTCCAGTGCTCCAGCGCAAGCTGATCAATTTCCACTTCGCTCAGATTGGGAAAACACAGTCGTAAATTTGTTTTAACAACCTGAGCGCGACTATTGGGTATATGGGCTGCCAACCAACCAAGTCCATAGCCCACATAAATCGTGATGGTGTATGGCAGAAAGGCAAATAAGCGCAATAAGCTAAGCGCTAAGAAATTGAAGAGGTTGGATAACCAGGTCATCTCAAAAATAATAAATTGATTAAACGCTGGGCGGCAATTCTGCACCAGCTGGATGCTTATAGCGGTTGTAAGACCAAATAAATTGTTCTGGTGCAACCAAAATCGCGTTTTCAATCGAAGTGTTTAATTCTTTGACCGCAATATTGGCATCGTCTGAAAACGCATCTAAACGTTTGGCGTCAATCGTCCATCCTTTGCCCAGCGAGTTTCTTCTGGCTGTAAACATGACTGCAGGAGTGTTGTGGCGATTCGCAAGACGAATTGGCAAGGTGGTTGTGTAGGCAGGACGTTCAAAAAAATGAGCCCAAATGCCATCACCGCCGCTTGGTACCTGATCGGGAAGGATGGCGATCGCCTCTCCTTTGGAAAGCGCCCGCGTCATTTGGCGGACGCCGTTGAGATTAGTTGGGACAAAATGCATGTTAGGGTAGGCGCGACCTGCCTCAACAACTTCATTAAGCCATTCTTGGCGAGATGGGCGGTACATGATGGTTGCTGGGTAATGGTTTGCAAGATAGCGAGGAATGATTTCAAAGCCACCTAGATGTGGACAGAGAATGATCATGCCCTTACCTTCAGACATGGCATCCTGTACGACATTCCAGTTGTGCACGGTGGTGATTGCTAATGCTTTTTTGGGATTGCGCCAGATCCACAGGCTATCTGAAAACAGCATGCCCGATGCGCGCACTGCTTCCCAGAGTTTGAAAGGGAGTTTGCGGGCGTTCACTACAGCTTCGTATTGAGGCCTAAATAATGAGCGATATTGTTTTGAGCCCAAATAGGCCAAAAGTCCCAAAAGCGCGCCAAATACCTGCACTACTGCAAGGGGCAGCACAGAGATGATGTTGAGACCGAAATTCAAAAGGATTTTTCGCACCCTCCAATGATATTCAATGCGGCTGTAGAGACCAAATTTAAGCGCCTCTTGATGGATTACACCCTTTTCAGATAGAATTACAGCATCGCCGAGTTAAGACAACTTGCAGGGCGATTCAAAAATTCTGCTAAAGCGTCGCCGTTGTAGTTCCTGGCACGTCGAGTTGTCCTACAGATCGTGTTAATTTTTAAAGGAATATGCAATGGCAAATGATTACTTCTTCACCTCAGAATCTGTTTCTGAAGGCCACCCCGATAAAGTAGCAGACCAAATTTCTGATTCGATTCTGGATGCCATTTTGGCCCAAGATCCAACAGCACGCGTCGCAGCTGAAACTTTGTGTAATACCGGCTTAGTAGTACTTGCTGGTGAAATTACTACTAACGCTAACGTTGACTATATTCAAGTGGCTCGCAATACTTTGCGCGAAATTGGCTACGACAATACCGCCTACGGCATTGATTACAAAGGATGCGCTGTATTAGTTGCTTATGACAAGCAAAGCCCAGATATTGCGCAAGGCGTTGATAAGGCACATGATGATGGCTTAGATCAAGGCGCTGGCGACCAAGGCTTAATGTTTGGTTATGCTTGTGATGAGACGGCTGAGCTTATGCCTTTGCCAATTCACTTGTCACACCGTTTGGTTGAGCGTCAATCTCAATTGCGCCGTGATGGCCGTTTGACATGGTTGCGCCCAGATGCCAAGTCACAAGTGACATTACGTTATGTGGACGGTAAGCCTGACTCAATCGATACGGTTGTGCTGTCTACTCAGCATGATGAAGATATTTCTCTTGAAAAATTGCGTGAAGCAGTCATCGAAGAAATCATCAAACCAGTATTGCCAAAGCATTTGATCAAAGGCGCGATTAATTTCTTGGTCAATCCTACTGGCCGTTTCGTTATTGGTGGCCCACAAGGCGATTGCGGTTTAACTGGTCGCAAAATTATTGTGGATACCTACGGCGGTGCAGCCCCTCACGGTGGTGGCGCATTCTCTGGTAAAGATCCATCTAAGGTTGATCGCTCTGCGGCCTATGCCGGTCGTTATGTGGCTAAGAACGTCGTTGCTGCCGGTTTAGCAAGCAAGTGTTTGATCCAGATCTCTTACGCTATTGGCGTTGCAAAACCAACTTCAGTGATGGTGAGTACTTATGGCACTGGCAAGATCTCTGATGAGAAGATTGCGCAATTAGTATCTGAGCACTTTGATTTGCGTCCAAAAGGGATTGTGAAAATGCTGAACCTCTTGCGCCCAATCTATCGCAAGACGGCTGCTTACGGCCACTTTGGTCGTGAAGAGCCGGAATTTACTTGGGAACAGACTGATAAGGCCGCTGCATTACGTGCTGCTGCAGGTCTATAAGTACTAAAGCTACTTAGAAAGCCTTCAAAAGCAGTTTATAGATGGATTGAGGCGAAATATGGAGAAATTGATTACAATTTCTCCATACCTTCAAGGAGCGTTGCAAGGAATGTTGAGACCCAGCATTTCCCCAGGCTTGGAGGGAGTAAGTTCTAGGGCAACCTCCAGAATTTGCTTATTGCAACTGCGCTCGCTAACCCATGATTCAACGGCTAGCGAGTTTGCACTCCAGCATTGGATCGTCTTTAGCTGGAGCATTGATGAATACTGTTTCTGATTTAAATAATTTTGTTGCCACCCGTTGCGCAATTGCCGATATTTCTTTAGCTGACTTTGGCCGTAAAGAAATTGCGATTGCTGAAACTGAAATGCCTGGCTTGATCGCTATTCGTGATGAGTTTTCAGCGCAACAGCCATTACGTGGTGCCCGTATCACTGGTTCATTACACATGACCATTCAAACGGCAGTATTGATTGAGACCCTAGAGGCTCTCGGAGCCAAAGTTCAATGGGCTTCTTGCAATATTTTCTCAACACAAGATCATGCTGCAGCTGCAATTGCTGCCAATGGCACGCCAGTCTATGCCATTAAGGGTGAGACCCTTGAGCAATATTGGGATTTCACCCATCGTATTTTTGAATGGGCTGACGGCGGTTATACCAATATGATTTTGGATGACGGTGGCGATGCGACTTTGTTATTGCACCTCGGCGCACGTGCTGAAAAAGATCAAGCTTGCTTGAATCATCCCACTAGCGAAGAAGAAACTATTTTGTTCTCTGCCATCAAGAAAAAATTGGCACAAGATCCAACTTGGTACTCTACGCGCTTGGAAAAAGTAAAGGGCGTTACAGAAGAGACGACTACTGGTGTGCATCGCCTGTATCAAATGTTTGCTAAGGGCGATTTGAAATTCCCTGCAATCAACGTGAACGACTCAGTTACTAAGAGCAAGTTCGATAACCTCTATGGTTGTCGCGAGTCTTTAGTTGATGCGATCAAGCGTGCTACCGACGTCATGGTTGCCGGTAAGGTTGCAGTAGTTTGTGGTTATGGCGATGTGGGCAAAGGTTCGGCCCAAGCATTGCGCGCTTTGTCTGCTCAAGTTTGGGTTACCGAAGTGGATCCGATTTGTGCATTACAAGCAGCTATGGAAGGCTATCGTGTTGTGACCATGGATTACGCTGCTGACAAAGCAGATATCTTTGTTTCAGCAACAGGCAACTATCATGTGATTACGCATGACCATATGGTGAAGATGAAGAATCAAGCGATCGTTTGTAACATTGGTCACTTTGATAACGAGATCGACGTCGCCGGTATCGAAAAATACAAATGGGAAGAGATCAAGCCACAAGTTGACCATGTGATTTTCCCGGCTGCCAATGGTCAGACTGAAAAGCGCATCATCATTTTGGCCAAGGGCCGCTTGGTAAACCTAGGTTGCGGTACAGGACATCCCTCTTATGTCATGAGCTCATCATTTGCAAACCAAGTGATCGCGCAAATCGAATTGTGGAATGCGGTAGGTACAGATAAATACCCAATCGGTGTATATACATTGCCTAAGCATTTGGATGAGAAGGTTGCACGTTTACAGCTCAAGACTCTCAATGCAGAGTTAACGGTGTTGTCTGATCAGCAGGCTTCCTACATTGGTGTAACGAAGGAAGGCCCATATAAGGCTGACCACTATCGTTATTAATCCATTCATTTAATAGATACCTAGGCCCAAGATCATGGAATTAAGCGTCGAGTTCTTTCCTCCAAAAACACCTGAAGGTGAGAATAAGTTGCGCCTTGTGCGTGAGCGTTTCAGCGAAACACTCAAGCCAGCGTTTTATTCTGTGACTTTTGGTGCCGGTGGTTCTACTCAGTCTGGCACATTAAAAGTGGTGAGTGATATTCATGCTGCAGGCGCTGCAGTGGCTCCCCACTTATCTTGTGTTGGCAGCTCACGCGATAGTGTGAGAGAAATGCTCAAGCAGTATCAAGCTTTAGGCATTAAACGAATTGTTGCTTTACGTGGAGACTTACCGTCTGGCATGGGCCAGTACGGTGAGTTTCATCATGCCAATGAATTAGTTGAATTTATTCGTGCGGAAACAGGTGATTGGTTTCATATTGATGTGGCAGCCTATCCAGAGACTCATCCACAGGCAAAGTCGCCTGCAAGCGATGTAGATTTCTTTGTGCAAAAAATGAAGGCGGGGGCTAATTCTGCTGTAACACAGTATTTTTATAACAGTGATGCCTATTTTCGTTTTGTCGATGAGGCTTATGACTTAGGTGTTACGCAGCCCATTATTGCCGGCATCATGCCGATTACGAATAGTACGCAGTTACTACGTTTTTCAGACGCCTGTGGCGCTGAGATTCCACGTTGGATTCGCTTGCGCCTCCAGTCATATGGCGATGACATTGCATCTATACGTGCGTTTGGTGAACAGGTGGTGACGGATCTGTGTGACCAGCTTCTGACCGCTGGCGCACCAGGCTTACACTTCTATTCTTTGAATCAAGCAGATGCAGTTTTAGCAATCGCCGACAACCTCGATCTAACGAAGTAAGCCTGACTCAGTCAGGAGCATATCCAAAGGCTCATCGTGTGTTTGAGCCGCCCACTGGGTATCATCCAGTTTTTGCCAATCAAATCCAATCCCAATACAAATGAGCTTGGGATTGTTTTCTCTCAAGTTCGCAAGGGTTCGATCAAAATAGCCGCCGCCATAACCTAGACGCCAGTAATGTGTTTTACCGTTTGCTGTTGAGCCTGACCAGCCAACACAAGGAATCAGGATGCAGTCCGGTGTGCTAGCAGGCCTATCTGAGTTATTCGGGTCTGGTTCTGGCACACCATGTTTGCTTGGGATTAGGCTGTCACCATCTCTCCATTCATAAAAATCGAGATGCTTATCAGGGCGAGCAAAAGGCAGTAAGAGTAGACGTCCGAATGCGCTTTTAGACCAAGCAATTAAGGTAGGGCGCAAATCCAATTCATCCTGAATGGGCCAATAGAGCGCAATCGAGCGCAGGGATGCGCCATCCGATTCTAAAAATGCGTTTAGCTTACTCAGTAGGGGTTCTGTGGCATGGGTATAGTTTGCCCCCGCCGCAAATTCTTTGCGTTGCTTTAACAATTCTTGGCGAAGAGTTTTTGGTGAATTACCGTGCATATCGACCATTATCAGGCGAAAATCAATAGATGTAGTAATCAAGTTAGCTTAACAAAATGCCTCATCCATCGATATAGGGTTAGATGTTGAAAAAGAAGTTAAAAATTCGCATATGCCAACAATGGGCCAAGATTCTGATTTTGGGCCTAGTCTTCAATGCGCCCCAAGCATTTGCAGAGAAATTGAAAAAGCCAGTTCTACCTAAATCCTATAAGAGTAAGACCGCCCCAGCTGAAATTACTGACGCCGATAGGATGTTTATCGACTTACGTGAGGCAGCCAGAAAAAATGATGTGTTTCGTACGCAGCAGTTGTCAGCCAATTTAGCCAACTATCCTTTTGATGACTATGTAGCTTATTTCCGTATCAAGCCTCAGTTGTTTGATAGCGCTGGAGGGCCGCGAAATGATTACAGTGCCGATACTCAGGTAGTTGCATTCTTAAATCAATATCTAGGCACTGCTTTAGCAGATCGTATGCGCAATGATTGGCTACTGGTGCTGGGTAAGCGCAAAGACTGGGCGCGATTTGATACTGAGTACACCAAGTTTGTTTTAGATGACGATACTCAAGTGAAATGCTATTCCTTGTTATCGAAACTTTCTCAAGGCGAGAACCCAACAAAATTAGCAATTGATTCACGGGCAATCTTGTTGGACCCCAGTTACTTCGGTCAAGCCTGCCAAGAGTTAGTGCCTTCACTAGTGGCGGCAGGCGGTATGACGCCAAGTGAGGCAAAGGCGATTGGTCGTGCTGCCAGCGAAAGAGGTTTTGACACTATGGCGAAACGTCTTGGTGGTGATGATCCTATTGGCGAGATTGTCAGGGCGGCTAAAGCCGATCCATCAAAAGCCTATCGAGATTTCTTGCAAACATCCTCGCGGTATAGCAAAGAGAATCAAGCGGTGGCATGGGGTGTTATTGGACAATTTTTGGCGAAGAAATTAGACCCAAATGCAGATGATGCTTATCAATTACAACAAGCCCTGGGCTATAACGAACTTCTCTCAGTTGAATCGCAAGAATGGAAAGTGCGTGCTGCATTACGTGCTAAAGACTGGGTCTTGGTGAAGAATGCTATCGATGGTATGAACCCTGTGATACGCAGCAAAGATCCTGCTTGGACCTATTGGTACGGTCGTGCATCAAAGGCTGAGGGTCAGGATGCCAAGGCTAAAGATAGCTTTGAAATGATTGCTGATCAATACAACTTTTATGGTCAGCTCGCTCGTGAAGAGTTGGGCAAATCGAATCATGCACCAAGTCGCACCAAGGTAACTGAGTCTGAAATTGATGCCATGGCTAGTCATAAGGGATTTATTCGTGGTGAGCGCCTTTATGCGATGAACTTACGTTTTGAAGGTAATCGTGAGTGGAATTGGGAATTACGGAACATGACAGATAAGCAGCTATTAGCTGCCGCAGAGTATGCCAAACGAGTCAATCTCTATGATCGCGTGGTCAATACTGCGGATCGAACCAAGCAAGAACATGATTTTAGTTTGCGTTACCCAACGCCATATCGTGATGAGCTTTCTCCAATTGCAAGGCAGATTGATTTGAATCTTGCTTGGGCTTATGGACTCATTCGTCAGGAGTCACGCTTCATCATGAATGCCTCTTCTTCAGTTGGCGCTTCTGGCTTGATGCAAGTTATGCCTAACACCGCAAAGTATGTCGCCAAGAAAATTGGAATGACGAATTACACCAACGATAAGTTGACCGATACCAATACCAATCTGACCTTAGGCAGCAATTACCTCAATATGGTGTTGATTGATTTGGACGGCTCTTGGGTGCTAGCTTCAGCTGCGTATAACGCAGGCCCTTCGCGATCTAAGGCTTGGCGTGAAAAGCTCACAGGGCCTACTGAAGGCGCCATCTTTGCTGAAACGATTCCATTTAATGAAACACGTACTTATGTAAAGAATGTATTGTCCAATGCGAATTACTATTCATCGGTAATGAACGGACAAGCACAATCATTAAAGCAACGTTTAGGTGTGATTACGCCTAAAGCTGCGACACAATCTGAGTTACCTTAACGATACGTTTATAAAAGAAGGCTCTATGCAATACGATATTTTACTCATTGGTGGTAATGGATTTGTGGGCCGTGTGTTGGCTGCACAACTTCAAGTTGCGGGCTATTCAGTATTAATTCCGTCTAGTCATCCTGCGGCTGGGCGTGAGTTACGTATGCTACCGAAGATACACATTGAAGATGCTGACATTCATGAGTTTGATGAATTGCAGTCATTGTGTGCTCGTATAAAACCCAATGGCGCAGTCATCAACTTAGTTGGCGTATTGCACGATAAACCGGCTCAGCCTTATGGGAAAGTATTTAAAGCTGCACACGTAGATTTACCAAAAAATATTATTACTGCGATGCAACTCCATGGGCTAAAGCGCTATCTGCACATGAGTGCGCTTGGTGCCGACTCCAATGGACCTTCTATGTATCAACGGAGTAAGGGCGATGGAGAGGCGGCGGTTAAGACCAGTAATGTAGATTGGACTATTTTTAGACCCTCAGTTATTTTCGGCGCGCAAGATCAATTCATTAATTTATTTGCTAAGCTTGCCAAATTGTTTCCAGCAATGCCTTTGGCAAACCATCAAGCAAAGTTTCAGCCAGTGAGCGTGGATGATGTCGCAATTGCATTTGTAAAATCTTTAGCGATGCCACAAACCATTCATCAGTCTTATGATTTAGTAGGCCCTACGGTTTATACGATGAAAGAGATTGTGGAGTTTGCTGCACGCAAAGCCAAGACTTCTTGTGCCATTATTCCCGTGCCGGCTTTTGTGGGATATCTCCAGGCTTTAGCCTTTGAGTTTTTGCCTGTGCCAACCTTGATGTCACGCGACAACATTGCTTCTATGCAGTTGCCCAATACTTTGCCTGTGAACGGTAGAGATGCTTTGACTGAAGTGTTCAAAATGAGCCGCCGCACCCTAGAGGGTATGCAGTAATGAAGATTTACGCCGTTGGCGGTGCCATTCGAGATACCCTCATGGGTTTACCAGTCCATGATATTGACTACGTAGTAGTGGGCTCCAGCGTTGAGGAAATGATTGCGAATGGCTTTCGACCAGTTGGAAAAGATTTCCCCGTTTTTTTGCATCCCAAGACTCAAGCTGAATATGCTTTAGCGCGCACTGAACGTAAGACGGGCAAAGGCTATAAAGGCTTCCATTTTTATGCGAACCCTTCAGTCACTTTAGAGCAAGATCTGCAGCGTCGTGATTTAACGATTAATGCCATGGCCCAAGAAGTCGATGGTGATGGAAATCTATGCGGACCTATTTTGGATCTTTATGGCGGACAAAAAGATTTAGCAGCAAAAGTCTTTCGGCATGTATCAGATGCTTTTGCAGAAGATCCATTGCGTTTATTGCGTATCGCTCGTTTTGCCGCACGCTTTCCAGAATTTAGTGTGGCAGATGAAACGATGCTCTCATTAAAAGCCATCGTTCAGGCCGGCGAATTAAATGCTTTATCCGCAGAGCGGATCTGGCAAGAACTCGCTAGAGGTTTGGTTGCGAGCAAGCCAATGCATATGTTCCAAGTATTGTTAAACACGGGCGCTGCTAAAACGATTCTTTCACCAACATTAAACGTGCAACTGGCTCAAGAAAAATTTCGTGAACAGTTGATTGCCCATTTTGATTCGATTGGAGATGCATTAGATGATCGTTGCGCAATTGCCTTAATGAATGTGCCTGCCAGCGAGATTCGTTCGTGGGCAGAATGTGTTCGGATGCCTATTGAGGTTCGTGATTTTAGTGAAATCTTTAGTGAGCTCATTACATTCATTGATAAATACCATAGCCGTTTTCAGACGGTGGATGTCTTAGCTTGGCTGAATCGTGCCGATGTTTGGCGCAAGCCTGATCGCGGACAACAATTATTAAATCTTGCTGCAAAGATAGGGTTGAATGTTGCCGCCTTGATCAAGGCAATGCGGAACGCTCAAGCACTTAATACTGCCGAAATTATTGCTGGTGTCGCAGCAGAAGATCGATCTAATGGTGAGCGAATCGGTAGCGCATTTGAGCTTGCAAGATTAGCGGCAATTACTTCAGCACTCCAGACTTAAGTTTTAGAGTCTATTTCTGCCGTGTAATCCAGGCAGATCCTCTAGCGTGTAGCCTGGCAATAACTGCTCTAAGTTTTTAGTGAAAGCAAAGACTTTAAATAGCTCACCCATTTCTGCTTCGGATAACAATTTCTGTAATGAGTTAGAAATTGGTAAAAACGTTGCTGGATTATTAGGGTCGCCAATCGCCAAAGCAATGTCACCAATGCCTGCATCTAAGAGATAAGCAGCTTGGTTTGTGAGGAATACATCGTCGGCATTTTCTGCGAGAGCGCTGCGAGCAATTTGTGACCACTCCACGTGTGTTGTGAGATCACATAGACCTGGAAGATGAAAAGGGTCTTGAATAGCATGATGACGATGGTGGGCCATTAAAGTGCCCTCCAGTCTTTGTGGATGGTAATACTCACCTTCTGGAAAGCCGTAATCAAAAGTTAGGAACAAACCGCTGTGAAGTTGCTGTGTAACTTGATGCATCCATGCATTTGCGGGGGCATGCAATTCAGTGACGTAGCCCTCTGAAAAATTCCCACTTAATAAAGTCTCTGGGAGCAAATCCTGCTCAACAGGTGAACCTCTTTTCCAAGTGAAATTATTATTTTCAACAGTAACGCCATGCCAATAC
The DNA here is from genome assembly GCF_018882005.1 of Polynucleobacter sp. es-GGE-1. Classification (NCBI taxonomy): domain Bacteria; kingdom Pseudomonadati; phylum Pseudomonadota; class Betaproteobacteria; order Burkholderiales; family Burkholderiaceae; genus Polynucleobacter; species Polynucleobacter sp. es-GGE-1. The sequence continues at coordinate 169,323 of NZ_JACVPE010000010.1, read as the reverse complement.
CAAAACCCATTTTGATAAATGATGGCATCGCACGGAATGGCATCGATCACCTCGTTTGCCAAAATGATGCCCTTGAAATCTTGAGGTAGTTCGCTAAGCCAATCGCATTGAGTTTGACTATGGAGTTGTTTAATAGTTTTGCCGATGAAATCTTGTTGACGTTGCGCTAAGTCGGGAGAGATCTCTACGATGTCATAACGGTCTAATGCGAAATCAAGATCTTGTAAGCGAGTCAGAATGGAGGCAGCTAATTTACCGGTGCCAGCCCCGAATTCCAAAATTTGGGTTTGTAGACCTTGGGCTTTAAGTCCTTCAAGAACTGGAATGAGCGTAGTGCAAATGGCTGCACCAAATAGCGGGCTTAGTTCTGGTGCCGTGGTGAAGTCCCCACCAGAACCCAACTTGTGCGCGCCAGCGCTGTAATAGCCCATTCCAGGCTCATACAGAGCCATCTCCATATAGCGGGAAAAGGGAATCCAAGCACCTTGGGAGGCGATCTCAGAGGCTATTTTGGCCTTCAGAAGCTCACTGTGCTCCATTTCGAGGCTGGTCAAGGTAATATCCATAGCTCGCTAGTCTAAGAGAATTTAATTGAACCCGAGTTCAAACACCCCTTCCGAGCAACGAAAAGCCGTTTTAGTGACCGGCGCCGCCAAGCGCCTAGGTCAAGAAATTGCTATGCAGTTCGCCCGCCAAGGCTGGGATGTGGCCGTTCATTATGGGCGATCTGAAAGAGAAGCTCAAGAAACCGTAGCTCAAATTCAGAGCCTTGGTGTGAAGTCAGTAGCCTTTCAGGCTGATTTGGCTGATGAGCAAGCTGTTAAAAATCTTTTTTCTCAAGTGAGTAAACAATTTACGAATCTGCATTGCCTAGTAAACAACGCATCAATTTTTGAATACGATCGCGCTAACTCCAATGTGCCACTGACTTCTCAGAGTCTGCAGGAGCACATGCAAGTCAATCTAACTGCGCCAATTCTGCTGTCCCAGTTGATGTTTGAGTTTCAGAAAATCAATGGGGATCAATCAGATGCTGTACCTTCCGCCATTCAATTGCTGGATCAAAAGCTGATTAATCTCAATCCTGATTATTTGTCGTACACCTTATCAAAAGCAGCGTTGGCAACTTCTGTCGAAGTGTTGGCAATGGATTTTGCTCCGCACTTAAGGGTGGTGGGATTGGCCCCAGGCATTTCTTTGCCTTCTGGCGATCAAACTGATAGTGGTTTCTCTAAAGCCCATCAAATGACACCACTAGGTAAATCATCTACACCCTCTGACATTGCTAAGGCTGCTGTATTTTTGGCCGAATCAAGCGCAATTACTGGAACGACTCTCTATGTAGATGGTGGACAACATCTACTATCTTCATCACGTGATGTGATGTTTAAAACGAATTAAGTATTTCTATAAAGTAACTATCTATGCACGCCATTCTTTCTCATCCTGCCCTCGCTGATTGCCGCCGTTTATTTTTGCGGGACTACGAGATTTATATCAATATCGGCGTCCATGATTTTGAAAAGAAGGCAGAGCAACGCGTGATTTTAAATATCGATTTGTATATTCCACTGGATATGAATACACCAACAAATGATCAATTGGATGAAGTGGTAGATTATGACTTCATGCGTGAGACCATTAAGGCGCGAGCCTCCAAGGGCCATATCCATCTGCAAGAAACCTTTTGTGATGACATCGTGACCTCGATGTTATTGCACCCCAAGGTCCTGGCTGCGTGCGTCAGTACTGCTAAGCCCGACGTTTACCCGGACTGCCATTCAGTAGGGGTTGAGGTGTTTCGGATTAAATCAGCATAGAGAAATTAGAAAAGAATTCAATTGTCATGGGCGATATTCGTAAAGTTGTCTTCGAAGAAAACAAGCTAGAGAAAAAACTCTGCCGCTTGGTGGGTCAAGCCATTGGTGACTTTGGCATGATCGAAGATGGCGATAAGGTGATGGTGTGTGTATCTGGGGGCAAAGATAGCTATGCCATGCTGGATGTTTTGATGAAGCTTCGTGAGCGTGCACCTATCCATTTTGAAATCGTTGCAGTGAACTTAGATCAGAAGCAGCCTAATTTTCCTGCGGAGACCTTGCCTAATTATCTTAAGAGTTTAGGCATTCCATTTCACATTGAAGAGCAAGATACCTACAGTATCGTCAAGCGCGTTATCCCTGAAGGTAAAACGACCTGTGGTTTGTGTTCTCGTTTGCGTCGCGGTATTTTGTATCGTGTTGCCGATGAGTTGGGCGCAACCAAGATTGCCTTAGGTCATCATCGCGACGACATTCTAGAAACCCTGATGCTCAATATGTTCTATGCGGGCAAGCTCAAAGGAATGCCGCCTAAGTTGCGCTCAGACGATGGCAAGCATATTGTGATTCGACCCCTAGCTTATGTTCCAGAAAAATTGTTGGAACGCTATGCGGGTGATATGAACTTCCCGATCATTCCCTGTGATTTGTGCGGCAGTCAGCCTAATCTGCAGCGCCAGGTGATGAAAGAAATGCTCCGCGATTGGGAAAAGAAGCATCCTGGTCGTGTAGAGAATCTATTCCGCTCAATGCACCATATCGTGCCTTCCCACCTGATGGATGGGGAAGCTTTTGATTTTCAGGGTCTGGAGATTACTACTGAGTTGACTGGAATTGCTGCGAGGTCCTCAGGCGACAAGGCAATTGATGAGGCAGATTTAGACGAATTGGCATGTGGAGCCCTGATTCAGGGGACTTATAATCCCCCTTTATGAATATCGTCATATTGGCTGCTGGGCAAGGAAAGCGGATGAAATCTGCCTTGCCCAAGGTCCTGCAAACTCTGGCAGGTAAGCCCCTTCTACAGCATGTGCTTAATACCGCTTTATCTCTGCAAGCAAAGTCCTCTAAAAATGGACCGATTGTGGTTGTGGGGCATGGCGCTGCAGATGTCAAAGAATTCCTATTCAGTGCCGCTAAGGAAGATTCCAGATTTAGTAGCGTGAGCACCGCTATGCAGGCCCAACAAAAGGGTACTGGGCATGCACTGCTGCAGGCACTGCCTAAGCTTGATTTACAAGAACCCACTTTAGTTTTGTACGGCGATGTGCCGCTGACAACCCAAAAGACTTTAAGTAAATTGACTAAGCTAGCTGATGGTGTACGTGGCAAAGATTCTGCGTTAGCACTTCTTACTCAGAATTTAAATAATCCAACAGGCTATGGGCGCATTGTGCGCGATACCGATGGCTCTGTTAAAGAGATTGTTGAAGAGAAGGATGCAACATCCGCTCAAAAAACCATTCATGAAATTAATACCGGCATTATGGTATTGCCAACCAATGCTCTGAATAAATGGCTCAAAGCATTGAGTGCAAGCAATGCTCAGGGCGAATACTATTTAACGGATGTCATCGCAATGGCTGTTAAGGATGGTGTGCCCATTCGAACTACGCAAGCTGATGCCGAGTTTGAAACTGTGGGTGTGAATAGTCGTGATCAACTAGCCGCTTTAGAGCGAATTCATCAACTTAATATTGCCAATCAATTAATGGATGCCGGCGTATCTCTTGCTGACCCAGCGCGTATCGATGTGCGCGGGACCTTAGAGTGCGGTAATGATGTTTCTATCGATGTCGGTTGTGTATTTGAGGGTTGCGTTACATTGGCATCGGGCACAAAGATTGGCCCATATTGCGTGATTCGTAACAGCGTGATTGGTAAAGATGTTGTTGTTCATCCTTATAGTCATTTAGATGGCGCAAAGGTTGGCAATCAATCAGTGATTGGGCCATATGCTCGCTTACGACCTGGTGCAGATTTATCGAATGATGTTCACATCGGTAATTTTGTCGAAGTGAAGAACAGCAAAATTGCAGCTAATAGCAAAGCCAATCACTTGGCTTATATTGGTGATTCTATTGTGGGCTCAAGAGTCAATATTGGTGCTGGCACGATTACTTGTAATTACGATGGAGTAAATAAGCACCAGACCATTATTGAAGACGATGCCTTCATTGGCTCAGATACTCAGTTGGTTGCCCCGGTGAGAGTTGGACGCGGCGCTACATTAGGCGCTGGCACCACCTTGACTAAAGATGCGCCTGCCAATCAATTGACGATCTCAAGAGCAAAACAAATTTCTTTGCCATGGCAGCGCCCCACAAAGAAAGAGAAAACACTGGCGACAAAAAAAGTTGCGGTCAAAAAGACTGTGAAGAAAGTAGTAAAAAAAGTAGCAAAGAAAGCTGTAAAGGGTAAAAAATAATGTGCGGTATTGTTGGGGCGGCATCTCACAAAAATATTGTTGATGTTTTGGTTGAGGGTTTGCGTCGTCTTGAGTATCGCGGGTATGACTCTTGTGGTTTTGCAGTAATCAATGGTGATGATGCTAAGCACCCCATTGAAAGAGCGCGCACCACCGCACGTGTTTCTGAGCTGGCTGAACAAGGCAAAGACTTTCGTGGCACCCTAGGTATCGCTCATACACGCTGGGCAACCCACGGTAAGCCGGATACACAAAATGCACATCCTCATATTTCAAATGGTTTGATTGCAGTTGTCCACAACGGCATTATTGAAAACTACGAAGCGCTGCGCACAGAATTAAAAACGGGCGGCTATGTCTTTACTTCTGAGACTGACACCGAAGTGATTGCCCATTTGATTCATCAGCAATATGTGAGTGCTGGCCAAAAGGATATTGCACAATCGGTTAGAGCGGTAGTACCTAAGCTGCATGGTGCTTATGCAATCGGGGTGATCGCACAAGACAGCCCCGCAACTTTGGTTGGGGCACGTGTAGGCTCGCCTTTAGTGGTGGCGCTTGGCGATCAGGAAAATTTTCTTGCATCCGATGCCCTAGCATTAGCTGGTCGCACTCATTCGATGATGTATTTAGAAGAGGGTGATGTCGCTGTTCTCAAGGCAGATAGCGTTGCAGTGATTAATCAGGCAGGTGAATCTGTGGAGCGTGATCGCAAGCCAATGCCGGCACAAGCAGACTCTGTAGACCTGGGCCCTTATCAGCATTACATGCAAAAAGAAATCTTTGAGCAACCAAGAGCGATTGGGGATACTCTTGCCAACATTGCTTCATTTGGTCCAGAGTTATTTGGTGCGAACGCTGATGATTGGAAAGCTTTTGACCAGATTTTAATTCTGGCTTGCGGCACGAGTTATTACTCTGCGTGCGTTGCTAAGTATTGGTTGGAGGATCTTGCCGGTATTCCTACTCAAGTAGAAATCGCGAGTGAATATCGCTATCGGACAACAGTACCTAATCCGAAGACTTTAATTGTGGTGGTCTCACAATCAGGCGAGACGGCCGATACCTTGGCAGCCTTGCGCCATGCCAAGGCTCTTGGCCATCCATATGCTTTGGCTATCTGCAACGTTGCGAGTAGTGCGATGGTTCGTGAAACCAACTGGCATTTCTTAACCAAAGCAGGTGCTGAAATTGGTGTTGCATCTACTAAAGCATTCACCACGCAATTGCTAGCGCTCTATCTTTTGGCGATTTCGATTGCTAAGCGTGCTGGAAAAGTTTCTGCAGAAAAAGAGAAAGAGCTTCTCCGTGAATTACGCCATTTACCAAAAGCGTTGCATGCAGCGCTAGCACTTGAGCCACAAATCATTGCTTGGAGCGATGTTTTTTCTAAATGCGAGAATGCGCTCTTCTTAGGTCGTGGCATGCATTATCCAATCGCACTGGAAGGCGCATTGAAGTTAAAAGAGATTTCCTATATACATGCAGAAGCCTATCCTGCAGGTGAGCTAAAGCATGGGCCGCTGGCATTAGTGACCGACAAGATGCCAGTCGTTACGGTTGCTCCTAAAGATGACTTGCTAGAGAAGTTGAAGTCCAATATGCAAGAAGTGAAGGCGCGTGGTGGAAAGTTATATGTATTTGCCGATCAAGATACTGAGATCGTTAACAGCGATGGTATTCATGTGATTCGCTTGCCTGAACACTATGGCAATCTTTCGCCCATCCTACATGTGGTCCCACTGCAGTTGTTGGCGTATCACACTGCGTGTGCTCGCGGCACTGATGTTGATAAGCCTAGAAACTTAGCAAAGAGTGTGACAGTCGAATAAATTTAAGCAGATAAATCAGGACTTTAGGAAGTCCTGATGCCATTTTTGTGTTCAAATAACTCTTGTAAAAGAGGATATTTGTTGCAATTCATGTTTCTGTCGAAAGTACCCCCATTCTCAAGCTTGCGTTTACTTGCACTGATTTGGACAGGCGTAATTTCTGCGTGTGCAGTTGGGCCAGATTTTAAGCAACCAGAAGCACCCAAAACATCTTCGTATACCGAAGGCCCCTTATCTAAAAAACTCACTACTGCTCCTGGCGTTCCTGGTGGCACTGAGCAAGAGTTTGTCGAAGGTGCTGACATAGAGGCACAGTGGTGGGAGTTATACAAGTCCCCTGAATTAGATGCTTTGATTAAAAAAGCTTTACAGCAAAATCCGAATTTAGGCGCAGCTGATGCAGCATTGCGCGCTGCCCAAGAAAATGTCAACGCTCAAATTGGTGGGCAATATTTTCCGGCGGTAAGTGTTGGCGGTGCTGCTACACGGCAGCTTCAGCCTTCAGCAATCTACGGCATTCCTTATGGCTCAGACACTTACAACCTCTACAACACCTCGGTAAACGTGAGCTACAAACTGGATGTGTTTGGTGGCGCCCGCCGTGCGGTTGAGGGCGCAAGAGCTCAAGCAGAAGTTGCGCAGTATCAACTTGAAGGCGCCTATCTCTCTTTGACGGCGAACGTTGTTACTAGCGCTGTGAAAGAAGCAGCACTCCGTGCGCAACTACAAGCTACGGAAGAAATTTTGAAAGCGCAAACCAATCTTGCGGAAGTGACTGAAAAACAATTAGCCATTGGCACAGTATCTAAAGTAGACGTCACTTCACAGCGAACTTTAGTTTCAACTTCTCAGGTGGATCTTTTTAATTACGAAAGAAATTTAGCGTTTGCACGTAACCAGTTAGCGGTATTGGTGGGCGAGCTACCTAGCAATGCCGCTATTACTCAGTTCAATCTCAGCAAATTGCACCTACCAGAAAAATTACCTCTTTCGGTACCATCGAGCTTAGTGCGTCAACGTCCTGATGTGCGGGCAGCTGAGGCTCAGCTAAAGGCACAGAACGCATTTGTAGGGGTTGCTACGGCAAATTTATTGCCTCAATTTAATATTACGGGTTCCATTGGTTCTGCTGCGTTAACTTCAGCAGCTTTATTTGGGCCTAATTCGGCCTTATGGTCTATCGGTGGCGGTATTTTGCAGCCTCTGTTTCAAGGTGGACAGCTATTAGCGCAGCGTCGTGGGGCGATTGCGAATTACGAGCAGGCAGCTTTTCAGTATCAGGCAACAGTATTAAGCGCATTTCAAGAGGTTGCCAATGCATTACGCGCACTTGAGACGGGTGCGCAAGGACTGAAAGCAGCATCTGACGCCGAGCGCTATGCCTATGAAACATTGGACCTTGTGCAGCAACAATATAAATTAGGAACAGCTAGTTACCTAGCGGTACTCTATTATCAAAACCAGTATCAACAGGCAAAAGTGAAATCGGTGGCTGCACAAGCAACGAGATTTTCTGATACAGCAGCATTATTTACAGCATTAGGCGGGGGCTGGTGGAATCGCGAAGGCCCCGCTTTCAAACCAAAAGCCATAGCGAATAAAGATCAAAATGAAACTTCTGGAAACAATTAAAAGCAAGTTGATTACCGCCATCCTTGCCGTATGGGCTTGGATGAAACTCAAAGCTGAGCAATGGAAATTACGTGATAAGGCTATCGCACTTTGGGAAAAAGCCAAAGCTTTCTATGCGCGCATGGGAGTTAAGTGGCGCGGCACTAAAGCGTATGCCAAGCTCATGGCGATGGAGCCACTTCAACGTCGTATGACGATCATGTTGTGTGCCGTTTTCTTATTGCTGGGCTTGATTTTTACCTTCAATCAATTGAAGACTTTCATGATTAAGTACTTCATCTCGGGAATGGGTTTGCCACCAGCAACCGTGTCGACGATGGTAGTAGGAAGCTCTGAATGGCAGCCTCAGTTGAGTAGCGTAGGTAATGTGCGCGCCTTCAGGGGTGTAGAGTTGAGCACTGAGATCGGTGGTTTGGTGCAGACAGTACCGATTAAGTCTGGTCAAGATGTCAAAGAAGGCGAGCTATTGATTAAGCTCAATGATGCTTCAGATGTGGCGCAGTTGAACTCCCTAAAAGCGATGGCAGATCTCGCCAAGGTGATTAATGAGCGGGATGCGCAACAGTTAGTGATTCAGGCGATTAGTAAAAACGTATTTGATAGCAGCAAGGCTGACGCAAAATCTAAGCAGGCACAAGTAGAAGCGCAAGCAGCCTTAGTAGCCAAGAAAAATCTGAAAGCGCCGTTTAGCGGGCGGGTCGGTATTGTTTCTATTAATCCAGGTCAGTACGTTAATTCTGGTGATAAGTTGTTCACGCTGCAGACTTTAGATCCTATTTTTGTGGACTTCACATTGCCACAAAGCAATGCTGAACAGATTCAAGTTGGCCAAGATGTAGTGGTTACTACGGATGCATTTAAGGATGCAAGCTTTACTGGCAAGATTACGGCCGTGAGCCCGAAGGTGGATACCAATACCCGCAATATTCAAATTGAGGCGCAGATTGCTAATCCGGACAAGAAAGTGCTTCCAGGAATGTTTGCGAATGTGAATATTAAGCTTGGCAACCAAGTGAAGTTGCTAACGCTGCCACAAACTGCTGTGACTTATAACCCATATGGTTCAACAGTCTTCATTGCTAAAGATACTGGTAAGAAAGATAAAAAAGGTAAGCCCACTTTAGAGGCACAACAAGTATTTGTGACTACCGGTAGTACTCGTGGCGATCAGGTGGCTATTCTCAAAGGCATTAATGAGGGCGATACCGTTGTAACGAGTGGTCAGCTGAAGCTAAAGAATGGCACGCCATTAATGATCAACAATAAGGTGCAACCTGCAAATTCACCTGATCCTAGACCTCAGGAATAAGTAGTCGATGAATTGGACGGACATATTCATTCGCAGGCCAGTACTCTCGCTGGTGGTGAGTGCGCTCGTATTGGCATTTGGTTTGAAGGCGATCGGGTCTCTCCCAGTTAATCAATATCCTCAAACACAAAATGCCATTGTTACCATCACCACTGCCTATTACGGTGCAGATCCTGAAACGATTGCTGGGTTTATAACGCAGCCCCTTGAGGCATCCATAGCACAAGCCCAAGGAATTGATTACTTATCTTCAACTAGTGTTAGTGGTGTATCTACTATTGTTGCTACCTTAAAGTTGAACTACAACTCTAATGCAGCATTGACACAGATTCAGACGCAAATTAGCGCAGTCAAAAATCAATTACCCCCGCAGGCACAACAGCCTGTTCTCACGGTGCAGGTAGGTCAATCTATCGCGGCAATGTACATGGGCTTTTATAGTGATCAGTTACCGAATAATGCGATCACAGATTACTTGTTGCGCGTAGTTAAACCAAAGTTAGATTCCATCGAGGGTGTACAGAATGCCGAAATTACTGGCGGTAGAAAGTTTGCTTTACGCGCTTGGCTAGATCGTGAAAAGATGGCCGGTCTAGGAATAGGCGCAGATGACGTTTATAGCGCGATGTCTGCCAATAACTATTTGTCAGCAGTGGGCAGCACTAAGGGCGATATGGTCTCTGTTGACTTAGTTGCTGGGACTGATCTTCATACCCTAGATGAGTTTCGCAAGTTAGTTGTTAAAAAAGATGGCATCAATATTGTCTATTTAGATCAGGTCGCCAATGTATCTTTGGGATCTGAGGACTACAACACGAATGTGGCGTTCAGTGGCAAGCAGTCGGTCTTTATTGCAATTAAAGTCGCACCGCAGGCCAACTTACTAGATGTTGCACAACGCGTAAGAGACTCCGTCCCTAATATCCAAAAGCAATTACCCATTGGCATGAATGGCAATATTGTTTATGACTCTACTAAATTTATTACTAGCTCGATTGATGAAGTAGTTACGACCTTGCTTGAAGCCTTGATCATTGTGACTTTGGTGATTTATCTCTTCTTAGGTAGCGTGCGCGCTGTTGCAGTGCCAGTGATTGCAATGCCACTCTCTTTGATTGGCACTTTCTTTTTGATGCAAGTTCTGGGCTATTCGATTAACTTGCTAACCCTTCTCGCCCTAGTGCTCGCAATCGGCTTAGTGGTTGATGACGCCATCATCGTCGTAGAAAACGTTGATAGGCATATGAAAGAGGGTAAGTCGCCCTTAGAAGCCTCTCTGATTGCTGCTCGCGAACTAGGCAGTCCTATTTTAGCGATGACTGTTGTCTTAATTGCGGTCTATATTCCGATTGGTTTCCAAGGTGGTCTCACAGGCGCGCTCTTTACTGAATTTGCTTTTACGCTGGCCAGCGCGGTTGCGGTATCAGGTTTAATTGCTTTGACTTTATCCCCGATGATGTGCTCGCGCATCTTTACTGAGGAGCAAGAGGCATCTTCATTCGTTAAAAAGATTGATCAGATTTTTGATAAGGTACATCACAGTTACCAGACTACTTTGCGTGATTTGTTGAGTACTTGGCAGGTCATTGTTGTGATGGGCGCCATTTTGTTGGGTGGTGTTGCTTACTTATATGCCACCGCTCGCGCAGAGCTCGCTCCTACCGAAGACCAAGGCATTGTTTTGATGCAGGCATCTGGTCCCCCGAACGCTACCGTGAATCAAATGCAAACCTATGCAGATCAAATTTATGCAATTGCTGCTGCTGAACCAGAATATGAGCAAGCGTTTCAGATCACCAGTCCAACCTCTAGCTTTGGTGGAATTTTGTTAAAAGATTGGAGTGAGCGCAGTCGTAATGCAACGAAGTTCCAACAAGACATGCAGCAAAAGTGGAATACGATTGCTGGCGCGCGCGTAGCCGCATTTCAGTTCCCAGCATTACCGGGGGCTCAAGGCTTGCCAGTGCAAGTCGTTATCAACACAACAGAGTCTTATGAGCAGTTGAATGATGTAGCGCAAGCGGTTTTAGATAAAGCGCGCCGTAGCGGTAATTTCTTCTTTGTGGATACTGATCTAAAGATCGACAAGCCACAAGACGTATTAGTGATTGATCGCGAAAAGGTGGCTGCCTTGGGAATGACACAGCAGCAAGTCGGCGCAGCATTATCTGCAGCCTTGGGTGGTGGTTATGTTAACTACTTCTCCGTTGCAGGCCGCTCTTATAAAGTGATTCCACAGGTGAAACAAGTTGATCGCTTGAATCCCGACCAGATTTTGGATTACTACATTCGTACACCGAGTGGCGCCATGATTCAGGCGCGCACGATTGCAAGTATTAAACAAAAAGTGGTTCCCCAATCGATTAATCACTTTCAGCAATTAAATTCGGCAACGATCTTTGGTGTGAGCACGCCCTTTATTTCTCAGGCGGATCTATTGGAGTACATGCGTCAAACTTTAAAAGAGGTTGCGCCAAATGGTTATGCCATGGACTACGCAGGTCCTTCTCGTCAATTTATGGCGGAGTCTGGCGGATTTCTAGTCACCATGTTCTTTGCGATTTTGATCGTGTTCTTGGTGCTTGCCGCGCAGTTTGAAAGCTTCCGTGATCCGATTGTCATTCTCGTTTCTGTGCCGCTAGCACTCTTTGGGGCTCTCATCTTTATTAACCTCGGATTCACAACTTTGAATGTTTATACACAGGTCGGATTAGTTACGCTGATGGGTTTAATCAGCAAGCACGGTATCTTGATTGTAGAGTTTGCTAATGAATTGCAAGAGGCAGGACGAAGCAAGCTAGATGCGATTGTAGAGGCGAGTAGCGTGCGCTTAAGGCCGATCTTGATGACGACTGCCGCGATGGTTTTGGGAGTGGTGCCGCTAGTAATAGCTTCTGGTGCTGGTGCCGCAGGACGTCAATCAATGGGGATTGTGATCTTTACTGGCCTATCGATTGGTACCTTGTTCACTTTATTTGTCGTACCCGCAATGTATCTTTTCATGGGTGCAGATCACCACGAGAAGAAATTTAAGCAGGGATAAAGGTAGAAAGCTAAGCTAACTCAATATCACTTACTAATGATATTGAGTTCTTTCTCTGCAAACTCTTGAAAGTGAGTTTCTGCTTGAAGTTGTTTTACCCAGCGTCCAATGTTTTTGAGATCAGTGCGCAATCCAGTTTGCTTAGGGAAGGTCTCATTAAGCAATATCCAGCGATGCACACATAAGGCCAGCACAATATCACCGATATGAAATTGCTTGCCGGAGCAGTAGGCTTGTGACTCCAGAGTTTGATCAAGCAAAGCAAATAATTGGTTGGTATCTTGGTACGCTTTTTGAATAGCCGCGTGATCACGCTCCGCTTCCGGAACTCTAGTGAGACCTAGAAAGGTGGGACGTAAAACTGGCCAAAGAGTGCCGACCTGCCAGTCCATCCATTTTTCAGAACCAAACTGAGACTTCACGTCTGATGGAAAGCGTTTATTTTTATCGTACTGCGCGGCCAGGTAGCGCATGATGGTATTCGATTCCCATAGCACGAGATCGCCATCTTCTAGTGTTGGCACAAGTCCATTAGGATTCAGCTTTAAGAATTCTGGTGAGCGAACGATGCCAAATTGAAGCCCTGCATCAATTCTTTCAAAATCAGACCCTTCTTTGAGTCCCAACTCAGCTAGACACCACAATACTTTTTGAACATTGATGGAACTTTTGCGACCCCATAAACGCATCATGGCATTTCCTTAGAAGTATTAATTAGTGTTAGCTAGTTTTGATCTCAGAAAAATCAAGACCAACAAATTTGCTGCGCGCGAAAATGAGCGGCTCTTTTTCAGGATGATTTTTTAATTGAATGACTTTGGCAACAATGATGTTGTGATCCCCACCGACGTGGACTGAGACTGTTTCGCACTCGTAATATGCGACGCAATGATCGATCTGAGTAAGACCACTAGCGGCAATTTTATGATCAAGCCCAGCAAACTGATCTACTTTTACAGTTGCAAAGTGCATCGCCAAGTTTTCTTGTGACCGCTCTAGGACATGAATGAGGTGCTTCTTGCCAACTTCCACCCAGGGCATGAGGCGCGAGTGTTTCTTGAGACTCCACAAAATTAAGGGCGGCTCTAGAGATACTGTATTGAAAGAGCTAATCGTGATGCCGTGAGAATGTTGATTCTCATCAATACAGGTAATGACGGTAACCCCAGTCGCAAAAGAGGCAAAACCTTTGCGAAGCTCTTGTGAGGTAAACGGGGTCATCAACGACTTACTTTGTCTCTGCTGGGGCGATAGTAGTTCCTGGAATGGGAATCAATACTTCATTTTCTTCCGCCTTCACGCATTTAAAACGATATTCCTTGCCAGCCTTGGATAAGAAGCTGGCACCTTCATAAAAATCGCTCTTACAAGTCTTAGTCGCAAAATCCATCACGCCTTGTGGGTTCGCACTAGAGGTAATGAGGCGCATATTGCCCATAGACATATTGATTTGGGTAGAGTAGCACCCAGAGAGCATCAAACCAGAAATCGCGGTTAATAGTAGAATTTTTTTCATGGAAGCCTCCATAATTAGCAATGCTCGTTAGGATAAACCTATTAAGCAAAAGCTGTGGGGAATTGCCTCGTTTGAAAAGGAAGAGACATGTTTAAAGCAATATTGATTAATAAGGATGATCAGGGTTATCGAGCCGAATTGGGCCAGGCAGATGAGGCTAATCTCCCCGAGGGCGATGTACGGGTAAGGGTCTTATATTCCACCCTCAATTACAAGGATGGTTTAGCGATTACTGGCAAAAGCCCAGTAGTGCGCAGTTTTCCAATGGTTCCGGGGATCGATTTTGCTGGCGAAGTGATAGAAAGCTCTAGCTCTGACTTTAAGACTGGTGACATGGTGCTTTTGAATGGCTGGGGGGTTGGTGAGGGGCATTGGGGTGGATTGGCTCAGCAGGCTAGGGTAAAGGCTGATTGGCTGATTCCTTTACCTAAAGGCTTTACCGCCAAACAAGCTTTAGCAATTGGTACTGCTGGGTATACCGCAATGCTGTGTGTCATGGCTTTGCAAAAGCATGGTCTCAAACCAAGTGATGGCGAGGTATTGGTAACGGGCGCTGCAGGTGGTGTAGGTAGTTTTGCCGTCCACTTGTTGAGTAAGCTGGGTTTCACGGTCGTTGCTAGTACAGGTCGAATAGCCGAAGCGGATTATTTGAAAAAACTAGGTGCTACTGAAGTGATTGATCGTGCAACTTTGTCTGCACCAGGAAAACCTTTAGCTAAAGAACGTTGGGCGGCGGTATTAGATAGCGTTGGCAGTCATACTTTGGCTAACGCCTGTGCACAGACGAAGAGTAATGGCGCAGTCGCTGCCTGTGGTCTTGCGCAAGGCATGGATTTTCCATCCAGTGTTGCGCCATTTATTTTGCGTGGCGTCACTTTGTATGGCGTGAATAGCGTTACCGTCCCCCGTGAAAAACGAATTGCGGCTTATGAGCAACTTAGTAAGTTAGTGGATTTGAAAACGCTTGATGAAATTTCTCATGAAATTACTTTAGGCGAATCACTTCAGTATGCTCAAGAGTTGATGGCGGGCAATGTGCGTGGACGTTTGATTGTGGACGTCAATAAGTAAACTTTTTAAAAAGCGTTTATTGAACTATTGAGCAGCTTGAGGTTTGCGATTTTCTAGTTGTGACCAAACCTTGAGTTTCTCTGCATTTGAAAGTTCTGACCAATCTGCGATTTCAGTAAGTGTGCGATAGCAACCTCGACAATACCCATTTTCAGGATTCATGTCGCACCAGTTGATACAAGGTGATGGTACTGTAGTCAAAGTAAGTCTAGATGTATTAGAAAAAACGAAAAAATAAATTCATGAGCACTCAAAAACAAACTGCTGCAGAAAGCGTACTCCATTATCCCTTAGGTGATCGGCTTCCACAGACAGGTGAGTCTATTGAGGTAGCGCCTGGAGTGCGCTGGCTTAGAATGCGCCTGCCATTCGCATTGGACCATATCAATCTGTGGTTATTACGAGATGAAATTGATGGCATTGCCGGTTGGACCATCATAGATTGTGGCATTGCAAATGATGAAACTAAAGCCTCGTGGGAGCAAATTTTTGCAAGTCAATTAGAAGGTCTGCCGGTGCTAAGGGTCCTCGTGACTCACATGCATCCCGACCATGTTGGCTTGTCACAATGGCTGTGCGAAAAGTGGAAGGTGCCCCTATGGATTTCCATGACGGACTATTTAACGGCGCAGTGGTTAAGTTGCAAAGAAGGTGGCGCTGCTATTGGTGCACGCGCTGGTGGGGGCGGCTCAGCAGATCATTTTCAGAGGCATGGTTTAACTGCTCTAGAAGATCTAGAAAAAATTCGGGCGCGCTCAAATTACTACAGTAATATGGTTCCTGGCGTGCCTCGTCAATATCGCCGTATCCTCGATGGCGAATTGATTTTGATCGGTGGTCATTCTTGGCAGGTCATCATGGGTTACGGGCACGCACCGGAGCACGCATCGCTTTTTTGTAAAGCACTTGGCTTATTAATTTCTGGCGATATGTTGTTACCTCGCATCTCTACTAATGTCAGTGTTTATGATGCTGACCCGGATGCTGATCCACTAGGGCTTTACTTGCAATCCCTAGAAAAATATTTGCCCTTGCCTAATGAAACTTTGGTGCTTCCCTCGCATGGCAAACCGTTTACCGGCATGAAGCCTCGGATTGCACAACTCAATGCTCATCATGATGAGCGTCTAGCAGAGGCGCTTGGTGCCTGTCAAAAACCAGCAACTGCTTGTGAGATAGTGCCAGTTTTATTTAAGCGTGAATTAGATATTCATCAACTCACATTTGCAATGGGCGAGGCTATTGCGCATCTGAATTACCTACTTCGTCGAGGAAAGTTGGATCGCCAGCTTTGCGAGGACGGCGTGTTGAGGTTTTCCGCGGTTTCGCTTTCGGTTTAGCACTGGTTTTTTTAGTCTCAGGCTCTTCACGAGGCGTCGTGGCTGCAGCCCCGGCTGCGGATACGGCATCCCCAAAAGACTTCAAGGCCATCATCGTGGCGTGTTGTACCTCGAGACCTTGAATGGTTGACTTCAGAATATTCAAGTTAAGGTTGAGCCAATTCTCGACGCTTTTCAGGTCTTTAATGCGCTTCTCGAGCTCATCAATATCCATGCCTGGAAAAGCGGATCCAATCCCCCCGGCAGCCTTTGAGGCATCAGTAGTAAAGGGAAATTGCCCAGCTTGACCTGCTGCACCTTGACCCCACATGGTTTTAAACATTTCTAGGCTTTGATTAAATTCTGGAATGGTTCCAAACATAGAGGCTCCGGGATAAATAAAAAGTGGCTTTTCCAATAGAATAAGGGATTCTAGAGATTAATCCCGGTTAAGCAATGCAATTTAATGGTTTGTCCCAGCCTTATACCCGTGGTCAGGCACTTCCTGATCTGCTGAAGCAGCGCATCCTGATATTGGATGGTGCAATGGGAACCATGATTCAGCAGTACAAGCTCAGTGAAGCAGATTACCGTGGGTTGCCTACTAATACCCGTTTTGCGGATCATCCAGGCGATATTAAGGGTAACAATGAACTCTTAGTGCTAACTCAGCCACAAATTATTAGCAAGATCCATGAGCAATATTTGGATGCTGGCGCAGACATTATTGAAACGAATACATTTGGTGCAACTTCAGTAGCGCAAGAAGATTACAAAATGGCAGGTTTGGCACGGGAGATGAATGAAGTCTCTGCAAGGCTTGCGCGCGCTGCTTGTGAAAAATACAGTACACCTGAAAAGCCACGTTTTGCCGCAGGGGCAATTGGACCTACTCCAAAGACAGCCAGCATCTCTCCAGATGTGAATGACCCAGGCGCACGTAATGTGACCTTTGATGCTTTACGTGCCTCCTACCGTGAACAGATCGAAGGTCTATTTGCAGGCGGGGTCGATTTATTCTTAGTTGAAACTATATTCGATACTCTGAATGCAAAAGCGGCCCTGTTTGCGCTGGATGAATTTTTTGAAGAGACGGGTGAGCGGTTGCCAGTGATGATTTCTGGAACGGTCACTGATGCCTCTGGTCGCATTCTCTCTGGTCAAACAGTTGAAGCGTTCTGGAATAGTTTGCGCCACATCAAGCCACTAACATTTGGATTGAACTGTGCTCTCGGTGCTGCATTAATGCGCCCTTATATCGCAGAGCTTTCACGTATCTGCGATACAGCAGTGTCTTGCTACCCCAATGCAGGTCTACCAAATCCAATGAGCGACACGGGCTTTGATGAGACGCCTGATATCACATCAGGTCTAGTGGATGGTTTTGCAAAAGATGGCTTAGTGAATTTGGTCGGTGGTTGCTGTGGTACTACACCCGAGCACATTCGGGCAATTGCTAATGCCGTTGCGAAGCGTAAACCGCGTGCGTTCTATCGTGAAAATGCAGAGGAATCAGCATGAGTAAGATAGATAAACAAACAATACCAGCGATGAAGCTTTCTGGCCTCGAGCCCTTCAATGTAACTTCTGCTGTCGGTTTTATGAATATTGGTGAGCGTACTAACGTAACCGGATCTAAAGCATTTTCTCGGATGATTTTGAATAATCAATTTGATGAGGCGCTAGTAGTGGCTCGCCAGCAAGTTGAAAGCGGTGCTCAAGTCATTGATATCAATATGGATGAGGCCATGTTGGATTCAGAAGCGGCGATGACGCGCTTCTTAAATCTGATTGCCTCCGAGCCTGACATTGCTCGCGTGCCCATCATGATCGATTCTTCTAAGTGGAGTGTGATTGAGGCTGGCTTGAAGTGTATTCAAGGCAAGCCGATTGTGAACTCGATTTCCTTAAAAGAAGGTGAAGAATCTTTTCGTAAACAAGCTCGCTTGATCCGTCGCTATGGTGCTGCTTCGGTAGTGATGGCGTTTGATGAAGTCGGTCAAGCCGATACTTTTAAGCGCAAGACCGAGATTTGTCAGCGCTGCTACAGTATCTTAGTCAATGAAATTGGCTTTCCAGCCGAAGATATTATTTTTGATCCTAATATCTTTGCGATTGCCACGGGCATTGAAGAGCACGATAACTACGCAGTCGATTTTATTAACGCTACTCGCTGGATTAAAGAAAATCTGCCGGGTGCCAAGGTCAGTGGTGGCGTTTCGAATGTGAGCTTCTCTTTCCGCGGCAATGATCGCGTACGCGAGGCTATTCATACGGTATTTCTGTATCACGCTATCCAAGCGGGTATGGATATGGGCATCGTCAATGCTGGGCAATTAGGTGTCTATGCAGATTTAGATCCTGAGTTGCGTGAGCGCGTTGAAGATGTCGTGCTAAACCGCTTTAAAGATAAAGATAGCCAAACGCCAACTGAGAGATTGCTGGCTATTGCCGATCAATTCAAAGGCGATGGCACTAAGCAGATTGAGAACTTGGTCTGGCGCGATAACCTAGTGCGCGATCGTTTAACGCATGCTTTGGTTCATGGCATCACCACATTTATCGAAGAAGATACCGAAGAGCTGCGTGCCGAAATAATGGGTGCTGGCGGTAGGCCAATTGAGGTTATTGAAGGCCCTCTGATGGATGGTATGAACGTAGTTGGCGATTTATTCGGCGCCGGCAAAATGTTCTTGCCCCAGGTCGTAAAGAGCGCACGTGTGATGAAACAAGCGGTTGCCATTCTGATTCCTTACATTGAAGAAGAAAAGCGTCAGCACATTGCTGCTGGTGGCGAAGCGAAAGCTAAGGGCAAGATCGTGATGGCTACCGTTAAAGGTGACGTCCATGATATTGGTAAAAATATTGTGACAGTAGTTCTGCAATGTAATAACTTTGAAGTGGCTAATATGGGTGTGATGGTACCCTGTGCAGAAATTCTGAAGCGTGCCAAAGAAGAAAATGCTGACATTGTTGGCTTATCAGGACTAATTACGCCATCACTTGAAGAGATGACTTATGTTGCGCAAGAGATGCAGCGCGATGATTATTTCCGTGAGCGTCAAATTCCTTTAATGATTGGTGGCGCTACTACTTCTCGTGTTCATACTGCCGTGAAGATTGCTCCGCATTATGATGGCCCGGTGGTTTATGTGCCAGACGCCTCGCGTTCGGTATCGGTTGCCTCAAGCTTGCTCTCTGATGAAAGTGCTAAGAAGTTTATTCAAGACTTGCGCGATGATTATGTCCGTATTCGTGAGCAACATGCCAACAAGAAGGCTGCCCCAACCATTTCCTTAGAAGCTGCTCGTAAAAATCGCGAGATGATTGATTGGTCTAGCTACGTTCCAGAAAAGCCAAAGTTTATTGGACGCCGCGTTTTTAAAAACTTTGCACTGAGTGATATTGCTAAATACATCGATTGGACACCATTCTTTCAAACTTGGGATTTAGCAGGAAAATTTCCGGCTATTTTGGATGATGAGGTAGTTGGAGTGGAGGCATGCAAAGTGCATGCCGATGCTCAGGCTATGTTGGATAAGTTGGTGAAGGGTCAATGGCTTCAAGCTGATGCTGTGGTCGCTTTTTACCCGGCCAATACAGTGGGTGATGATATTGTTTTATATAGCGATGAGGCTCGCCAACATCCATTATTTGTTTGGCACAATTTGCGCCAACAGTCTGAACGCCCAGTGGTCGATGGTGCGCGCAGACCTAATCGTTGTCTAGCAGATTACGTAGCGCCAAAAGATTCTGGTGTGGCTGACTATCTTGGCTGCTTCGCAGTGACTACTGGCCATGGTGTTGAAAAGAAAGTTGCTGAGTTTCAGGTAAAGCATGATGACTACAGTGCCATTATGTTGAAGGCTCTAGCAGATCGTTTGGCTGAAGCGTTTGCAGAACTAATGCACCATCGCGTGCGAACTGATTTGTGGGGCTATGCAACAGATGAGCTTTTAACCAACGATCAGATGATCAATGAAGAATATCGTGGTATTCGTCCAGCGCCAGGTTATCCTGCTTGCCCAGCGCATGAAGTAAAGCAGGACTTGCTAAGAGTGATTGGCTCTGAAGATATTGGCATGACTCTGACTGAGTCAATGGCGATGAATCCAGCTTCTAGTGTGAGCGGTTTTTATATGGCTCATCCAGATGCGCAATACTTTAATGTTGGAAAAATGAGTAGCGATCAAGTGGAGGATCTTGCTCAGCGTCGAGGGCAGTCTGTCGAAGATGTCCGCCGTCAATTAGCTAGCCTGATAGATTAAACGCCCCACATCACAGGCTCATTTTTGGCTTTTGCCTGTTTCATGAGCTCTAAAAAAGGATAAGCCCTTTGGCCAAGTCGGTCTGCTAACTTTGGCTTTTCAGTTTTTTCATTAGCCGGATTATTTGCCTTAGAGCGTTCTTCAAGGTCTTGAAGGATGGCTGTTTCCAAGGCTGTAATGAGAGTGGGGAGCTGTTCTTTAGTGAGGATCCCTCTGGGTTCCAGTGACCGACCCAAAATATCAAAAATTCGCTGAGTCAGATCCGCCAGCATGATGACGTCCGGACCCGCTTTGGAGCGAAATTGATAGATCATTTTGATAGCTTACCACCTGATAAACTCACTTATCTATGTTGCTGACTAATAAAAATCGTTTAATTGAAATGCTGAGTGCAACCCTTCAGGGCTTGGCTCAAGAGCGCGGACTAGGTGAGACACCGGCGCCCCGCTTAGAGCGTCCTAAGGCCGTTGATCATGGCGATGTCGCCTGTAATATTGCGCTCCAACTTTCAAAAGCTTGGAAGCTCAATCCAAGAGATCTGGCCCAAGCTTTGGTAGAGCGTTTACAAAAACAGTCTGACTTTAAGCAATTAATCGCATCCTGTGAAATCGCTGGTCCTGGTTTTATTAATTTCAGACTAAGCAATGCAGCCAAAACGGCAGTAGTTGGAGAGATTCTTTCGGGTGGTCCTTATTTTGGTGAGATTGCTCAAGGAGGCGAGCCTATTGCTAGCGCTATGATTGAATTCGTTTCAGCCAATCCCACTGGCCCATTGCATGTTGGTCATGGCAGGCAGGCTGCACTTGGTGATGCCTTAGCAAATCTATTAGCTACCCAGGGAATTAAGGTGTATCGTGAGTTTTATTACAACGATGCGGGCGTTCAGATAGCCAACCTTGCTTTGTCTGTTCAGGCGCGTCTGAATGGTTTGAAACCTGGTGATACTAATTGGCCCGAGCAAGCCTATAACGGTGAATATATTGCAGAGATTGCAACAGCATTTAAAGCATCTCCCGAATATCGGGATGATCTAGAAGCTATTCGTCAATTTGCTGTTGCGTATTTGCGCAATGAACAAGATATCGATTTGAAAATATTTGGTGTGAAGTTTGATTGCTATTACCTAGAGTCTTCTTTATATACAGATGGTAGCGTTGGTGAGATTGTTCAGGATTTACAGAGCATTGGTAAGACCTATGAATCCGAGGGCGCACTTTGGCTCAGAACAACTGATGATGGCGATGACAAAGATCGTGTGATGCGTAAGTCCGATGGCAGCTTTACTTACTTTGTTCCTGATGTTGCATACCACGCCAGCAAATGGAACCGTGGCTTTACAAAAGTGATCAATGTGCAAGGTAGCGATCACCACGGCACGATTGCACGTGTCCGTTCAGGCTTGCAGGGTGTGGCTCAGAAGCGTGGTTGGGAAATCCCGAAGACATATCCAGACTATGTATTGCATAAGATGGTTACCGTGATGCGCAATGGCGAAGAGGTCAAAATTTCTAAGCGGGCTGGTTCATATGTGACAGTGCGCGATTTAGTTGAGTGGTCTGGTGGCGTTAGCCCAGAGATGACACTAGAGGAAAGAGAGTTAGCGCTACAGCGCGGACGTGATGCGGTGCGCTTTTTCCTCATCTCTCGCAAAGCGGATACAGAATTTGTATTTGATATTGATTTAGCGCTTCAACAAAACGATGAGAACCCTGTCTTCTATGTGCAATATGCCCATGCGCGGATTAGTTCGATCCTGCAGCAATGGGGCGGCAGCACGTCAGATCTAGTGGGTGCAGACTTATCTTTATTACAAAGTAAGGCTTCAGATCATTTGCTAAGACGTTTGGCTGAGTATCCTGAGGTGTTAACAGATGCAGCAGCTGAATTAGCCCCGCATGCGCTTGCTTTCTATTTACGTGATTTGGCTGGAGATTTTCATACTTTCTACAATGCCGATCGTGTATTAGTAGATGATGAAAGCCTGAAATTAGCCCGACTTGCTCTTTTATCAGCCACTCGCCAAGTTCTACAGAATGGTTTAAAGCTTCTAGGGGTATCTGCACCAGCAAAGATGTAGTAGCAAAGAATAGCGTGAATAGGTAAGATGAGGAAATGATGAAAAAACCGAATCAGCAGGATGGCTTCATGAAGCACGAAAGAGAATCTATTCCTGTTAATAATGCTCAATATGGCGGCACTATTCTGGGCTTTGTTTTGGGTTTAGGCGCTGGTCTTGGGATTGCATTTTTTATTGCTTTCTACCTTTCTAAAAATACGCCTCAAGAAAGACCTGGCGTACGCGCGCCAAATTTACCAATGTTGATTAAGCCTGCCGCTCAAGCTGACGGAGAGGCTGCTGCCCCCGCAGAGCAATTAGATTTGAATAAGCCACTACAAGGTAAAAGTCCCGCACCGGCTACCACTGACCCAATTGGCGATTTGGTAGGCGGCAAGAAGTCAGCGGAAGCTGCTGCTCAAGCAGCCGCAAAAGGCGATGCCATTTATTTCTTGCAGGTTGGTGCTTTTACAAAACGTGCAGATGCAGATGCGCAAAAAGCAAGCCTAGCTATTCAGGGTATCCAAACACAATTGAGTGAAGTAACTGCTGATGGAAATACTCTATGGCGTGTTCGCTCAGGGCCTTATAACAGTCCTGAAGAAAGTAATCCAGCGCGTGACAAGTTAAATACCTTGGGCATCAAACCCACCCTTATCAAAGCTAGCAAGTAAAGTAAACATGATGATCGCATTGAGCAAAAGAGTATTTTTTGTATTCTCCTTTATCTTTTTGACTGGCCTTGCCATTGCGCAGGGACAAAAAATTGAAGAGGGATTTGAATATCGTGTTTTGCCTGTGCCTCAGCCAGTAGAAACCAAAGGCAAAGTTGAGGTCATTGAATTCTTTTGGTATGGCTGTCCCCATTGCTATGACTTTGAGCCTGAGCTTAGCACTTGGGTGAAGCGTCAACCAAAAGATGTGGTTTTCCGTAGAGTACCAGTAGCGTTCCGCGATGATTTCTTGCCACATAGCCAACTTTTCTATGCGCTTGAGGCCATGGGTAAAGGCAATGCCTTAAATGAGAAGGTGATGTATGCGATACATAAGGAAAATAAACGCTTACTGACCGAGCCTGAAATTACAGATTGGGTTGCCTCACAAGGCGTTGATAGCAATACTTTTTTAGCCACCTATCGCTCCTTTGCTGTTGTGTCTAAGGCAAGAGCTGCTAAGCAATTGGCGGAGGCATATCGTATTGACGGTGTTCCTACGATTGTGATGCAGGGCAAGTACGTTACTTCACCATCTATAGCTGGGACTAAAGCTAAAGCAATTGCTGTGATGGATTATCTCGAAGAGAAAATTCGGAAAGATAAGTACAAGTAGTAATTCTCAAGTATTACAAGCACTCCTTCTTCTTGCTTAGATTTTGACGAAGCGCCGCACAATCCAGAAATAGAGTGGATAAGGCAGAATTCTTAAGAACTTTAAAAATCCTGAGAATCTCTTGGGGAAGTGAATATCAAATTCCCCTCTTTGGATGCCGCTTAAAATTTCTTTGGCAGCTTCTTCAGCCGAAATCAAGGCAGGCATTTCAAAATCATTTTGAGCAGTAGCCTCGGTTGCAACAAAACCCGGGGAGATCATATGAACACTGATACCTTGAGGTAGTAAATCGTAGTACAGAGTTTCACAGAAATTGATGATGCCGGCTTTACTAGGGCCATAAGCCAATGCTTTAGGTAGGCCGCTATATCCTGCAACGCTACCAACAATGGCAATATGTCCGGAATGCGCCTTGAGCATTTCAGGTAGGACTAGTGCAACTGCCCTCATGGGTCCGAGGAGATTGGCCTCAATCGTTTGCTCTGCAATATTGATCTCAAAATCGTCTGCCCGTAAGGGCACATAGATGCCTGAGACAAATAGTAATAAATCTAATCCACCCCAAGTTTTAAGGAGAGTCTGATAGCCATGAGTGAGTTGATCACGATTGGTGACATCTAATGGAATAACTAAGGTTTGAGTAAGCTTTGCATGCTCTACGATTGTATTTAAACGTTCTACTCTTCTGCTCGATAACGCAACTTTAGCGCCTTGATTGATGAAGGCTTTAGCGCATGCTTCGCCAATTCCGCTAGAGGCGCCAATGACCCAGATGCGCTTTCCTGCAAAATTTGCTATACCTGTTTGTTTCATGCTGTCAGCGCATCCGGAGATGTTGGGGCTTGCTGATGACTTAAAGTGAACTGCACAACATCAATATTGCGCTCTGAAAATCCTGCGGCACAATACATCAAATAGAAATTCCAAAGTCTGATGAATGCCTCATCAAAGCCTAGTTCGCGAACTTCTTGGAGTTTTTGGTTAAAACTGTCGCGCCAGAGGCAGAGTGTTTTGGCATAGTCAGATCCAAACGCAAATTCCGCCTCAATTTGAAGACCAGCCTTTTCTGCACTTGCTTTAAAGCTAGAGCGAGAAGGTAGCATTCCACCTGGAAAGACATATTGCTGAATAAAGTCAGTGTTGTGGCGATAGCGTTCAAATAATTCTTCAGCAATCACAATCGTTTGAATGCAGGCTTTACCGCCAGCCTTGAGGCATTTAGCAATCATCTGAAAGTATTCTGGCCAATGTTTTTCTCCAACAGCTTCAAACATTTCAACGGAAGCAATCCCATTGAATTTTTCTTGGCAGTCACGATAGTCTTGCAACCGAACTTCAAACGATTGGGCCTTACTTGCTTTTGCCTCTACCTTTGCCAAACGATTTTCAGCAAAGGCTTTTTGTTCAGTCGAAAGTGTCAGGCCAGTAATGGAGCGCTCACTTAATAATGCCTCCTCCATAATGCCACCCCAGCCACAGCCAATCTCTAATATATGATCTCCTGGTCTAGTCTTGAGTGATTCCAGAATCCGCCTGATCTTAGCGCGCTGCGCTTCAGCCAGTGTTTGCCTGTCGCTTTCTGAAAACCAGGCACTGGAGTAACTCATCGTTGGGTCTAACCACAGGCTATAAAAAGCATTCCCTAGATCGTAGTGCGCATGAATATTCTTGCGGCTACCAGCTTTGCTGTTATCGCGAAGCCAGTGCTTAAAACGGTAGAGGATCGATCCAAGCCAGCTACCGTAAATTGCTTTTTCAAGAATGGTGCGATTACGAATAGCCAATTCCAAAATCGCTTGGAGATTAGAGGTATTCCACTCGCCGCGGATATAGCTCTCTGCAAAGCCGATATCGCCATGTGACATCACTTGTTTGAAAACAGACCAATCATGAATTTGAATGTCAGCATTCAATGAATCTGTATGCTTACCAAATTCTCGTATTTCACCATCTGGCAAAGTCATTTTGAGATAGCCACTGCTGAGTCTGGACAAACTGGTCAGAAGTGCTTTGCTACTCAGATCTTTACTAGATGAGTTAATCGCGCGGTTTTGTGGACGCGAAAAATTGAGTCGTGATAGTAAGTTTTGTCCAGGGCGATTCATCTACTGACTTCAAATTCTGGTGGTTTAGGTTTTGAATGAAAGGGTACACCTTTAATCCATAATTTTAATGCTTGCCAGTGAATACGGAAAATGACTCCCAAGCTCATTAATGGGTAGCGTAAGAGCGCTAAATAAAGCGTGGATTTGCTAAGCAGGCGGCTTTTTCCGCTAATGCTGGTATTGATGAGGGGCAGGCCATCTTCGTGCAGTTCAATACGGGCAACAGAGTGTTGCTTGGAATTGCTATCTTGAGCAAACAAGAACCGGAACCGATATTCACCACGGACTGCACAAAAAGGTGACACATGAAATACTTTTTTACTGGTGAGGGTCTCGCCCGATAGAAGCGGCTCTCCAGAATCTTTGTGTAATAAATAACAGTGACGCTCGCCAAAGGTATTATTTACTTCAGCCAATACTGCGTAAACTTTTCCATCTGCCTCGGAGCAGATCCAAAAGCTGACAGGGTTAAAAACATAACCCAATACTCTAGGAAAAGTTTGTAACCAAATTTCCCCATCCTTATTCAGTAGATTGTTTTCTTGCAGAATATTTTCAATCCAGGCCAGACTATCTTTGCCTCCAAGCCCATGGTCTTTATCGAAGAATGAACATAAACCTAGTTTGTTGTCGCCTAGACCACCATTGCTCAGAAGCTGAGGATTTTGTCTGCGAGCCCGCATTGGGATAGATACGGTAAATACACCATATCCAAAAGCATTCTTTGCCGGTCGAAGACGACTATGTTTTACATCTCCAAAGTTAATCTTTGCTTGATTCATTTAGCGTGCATCTTGTTTTGGGATGACATTGAGAGCCGGGCGGATGCTTTCAATTAAAGCTTCTGCGACTAGTTCGCCAGAGCGCAGACCATCTTCATGGAAGCCAAAGCCAGTCCATGCCCCGCAATACCAAATAGATGAGTTGCCTTGAATGAGTGGCAACTCTTTCTGTGCTTGAATAGCGCCCATGTCAAATATTGGATGTGAATAATGAATTTCTTGATGTACCAGTTTTGGATCTGGTTCTGAGGAGGGGTTAAGACTCACAATAATTTGGGTATTGTTGAGTTTTGCAGGTAAAGGCTGTAAGCGATTAATGAGGTAATTGACGCTAACGTGCTGCTTCGAGCTTGGTGCTGCACCAGACTTTGCTGTGTAGTTCCATGCAGCCCAGCAACGCTTTGCTTCCGGCAAGAAATTGGTATCCGTGTGCAAAATCGCACGATTTTTTTGATAGGGAATGGCGGCTAAGATATTTCTGGCTTGTTGCCCAATCCCATGCACAAGCTCTAAGGCTTGATCGCTATGACAGGCCATCACTACTTCGTCAAACCAGGCTGAGCCTGCTGAACTAATCACTTCAACTTGGGCGCTTTCATCTTGGCTTGTGTTGACGCGCAATACAGAATCACGCTTAATCGCGACCTGATTTTTTTCTAAGGCACTGACTAAGCGCTTTACGTATTCTCGGGATCCGCCTTGAATGGTGAGCCATTGCGGCCGATTTTGAATTTGCAGTAAACCGTGATTGTGACAAAAACGGATCATCGTCTGGATTGGAAATTCCAGCATTTGCTCCACAGAGCAAGACCAGATTGCACCAATCATAGGCAGGAAATAATTCTCTCTAAAGCTTTGACTAAAGCGATTTCGGTTTAGGAAATTAGCAATCGTTTCATCTGGCTGAGTATGATGATGACCCGCAGCAATCTGTTCATGAGCAAGCCGAGTTGCCATGCGATTAAAACGCAGAATGTCATAAGCCATACGCCAAAATGACAGAGATAGTAAATTAGAGCGTTGTCCAAAAAATGAATTGATGTCATTGCCAGCCCACTCTATCTTTCGATGCGCAGGATTTTTTTCAGAAACATCAATCGACACAGAAAAAGACATTTCAGAAGGGGCAACTGAAGCCTGGATTTCCTCGAACAGTCTAACTAGTCTAGGGTAGGTCTTACGGTTAAATACTAGAAAGCCAGTATCAACACCGTGCGTAATTTTTTCGCCAGCGATATTGCAAGTAAAGTCAACGGTATTGCTGTGACCACCAATATGATCCCCGCCTTCGTATATTGTCAGTTCAATATCTGGGTTCTGTCTTAATGCATATGCACACCCAAGTCCGGAGATTCCAGCGCCAACAATCGCAATTCTTTTTTTGCTCACTGAACTTTTTCCTCTAGGAGTTTTTCTATTTGATTGGTGATGCTGCTACTGGTGGGCTTGGTCATGCTTCCAAAAGAATCAATCACATTGCCATTACGGTCTATTAAATATTTATAGAAATTCCATTTTGGCGTTGTGCCTGTTTTGGTAATTAACATTTTGAAGAGGGGGTTCGGGTTGCTTCCAGAAACATTACTCTTGGCAAACATCGGGAACTTCACATCGTAAGTATTTTTACAAAAGTCAGCAATTTCTTTGTTACTGCCTGGTTCTTGTTGGCCAAAGTCATTCGATGGAAAGCCCAGCACAACAAAACCCCGATCCTTATATTTGGCGTAAATTTTTTCGAGACCCTCATACTGACTCGTGAATCCACAAAAACTCGCTGTATTGACCGCTAGGATGACCTTGCCTTGGTATTGGCAAAGACTTTGCGGTGCTTCGTCTTGGAGGCGTAGGAAAGTATGCGAAAGCAGGGGGCTGCAATTAGGGGCGGCATTTGCAATCTCGATTCCAGAAATGGAGAAAAAGAGTACGAAAAGCCAGCCAGCCACTTTATTGAGTCTCTTGCGGTTCATATTGTCACTTTATTTTCTGCTTTTGAGTGCCCAAGTTTAAGACATTCTGGGTAATATCGCAGGTTAGTTTGTAATGCTATTAATATTGCGTTATGAGCTCTTTGCCCCCACCTTCATTTGAGTCTAAAGTTTGCCCAGCCGAGCAACTTGAAGCACGAATTGCTAAATTGCCTAGACCCCTAGTATTTACCAACGGTGTATTTGATATCTTGCATCGTGGCCATGCGAGTTACCTTTCTCAAGCCCGTTCTCTAGGGGCAAGTCTTGTAGTTGGCGTGAATTCAGATGCTTCGGTAAAAATGTTGGGTAAAGGTGACGATAGACCTATTAATTCTGAATCTGATCGGCAAGCTTTATTAGCTGCTCTTGAAAGTGTTGATATGGCCGTGCTATTTACCGAGCAAACCCCAGTAAATCTAATTGAGAAAATTCGCCCTGATATTTATGTCAAGGGAGGCGATTATGAGATTGATACTTTGGCTGAAACTCAGCTTGTCAAAACGTGGGGTGGCAAAGCCATTGCCATTCCATTTTTGTATGAGCGCTCTACAACCAGTTTGCTGGGCAAAATTCGCTCTTAATGATTTTGTAAAAGCCAGCTCCAAATACCTCGCAGTACTAGCCCCTCACTGGTTTCTATATTTAATGTATTCAGTTTGCTAAATTGCTTCATTTCAGTTGCTAATATTTTTGCGTTACCACCATCAAACCAAATTTTTTCAACGGGTTGATTCATTTGTTTTGCAAGCTCGATCGCACACTGGATTGCACCAATTTGCGCGGCATTACATCCGCTAATAATGGCCTCATTCGTGGATAAACCAAAACCATGTTGAGGCTCTACTGGAGTTGCTAGTGGTAGTTGTGCCGTATTTCCTTCTAAACTCTTGAGCATGACTTCAAGGCCCGGCAGAATCCAGCCGCCATAATGCACGCCGTTAGAGCCAAGTAAATCAATGGTTGTGGCAGTGCCTGCATTGATGATTAAGGCATTTGTTTTTGATAGTACACGCGCCGCGATGACGGCGGCCCAGCGGTCAGCCCCTAGTTTGCTGAGGTCTTGGTATAGGGTGCGAATGCCATCAACAGCACTATCACCCATGAGTTGCTTCCATTCAACATCTTGCCACTGTGGAAAGAGTGACTTGAGGTGCTCGATAGCTTCTTGCCCTGCGACGCAACTAAATGCAATGGCACTAGGTTTGGGTAAAGTCTTAGAAATGTAATCAGCTAACTCCGCTCTATGCTCTGCGGATTGCAGTGACTTACTGCTAATAGCTCCAGAGTAGGCCCACAATTTTTTCTGTTGATCAGAAGGATGTTGAGCAGACTCAACTGCTGCCCACTTTAAGCGCGTGTTGCCGATATCAAACAATAAATACAGACTCATGATTGAACTCTCAGTGATACGTCACCAGCATAAATGGCAATCGTTTTATCTTCCTGCTCAAGCAAAAGGGCGCCATTCATATCAACCCCTTTTGCGATACCGTATCTAGGATCTTTACTGGCGCCTGAAATAGAGACTTTCTGATCTGTAAAAGCATCCCAGTGAAGCCATTCTTGTTGATATGCAGCAAAACCTAGTTGATCAAATTTTTTGAAATGCTCCTCGAAAGACTCTAGTAGCGTTAGCCAAAGATATTCGACATCAGGGAGTTTGCTTCCCTGTGGAAGTAACTCTTCTAAGGAGCTGACTTTTATCTCGTTTTGCAGATCTTTTTCGATTGCATTAGCATTGCATAAATTAATGCCAACACCGACGATCATCCAGCTTGGATCCCCAACTTGGGCTTGTCCACCTTCAACTAGAATTCCGGCTAGCTTTGCGCCGTTTAGCAATAAATCGTTAGGCCATTTGAGGCGCAATCCTGCTTGGTGAAGATCGAATGGATCAAGTTGATATGCGCGAGCAATGCCTTTAATGACGGCAATGCCAACTAATAGACTAAGACCGGTTAGTTCTATAGGGCTGCGATGAAAGGGGAAGGCCATTGAGAAGCAAAGGGAGTCCTCTGGGTTAGAGAGCCACGCGCGTCCCGCCCTTCCTTTGCCAGCAGTCTGTATGTGGGCAATACGAGCTACAGGATCTATCAGCGCGCCAGCACGCCAGCGCTCCAAGAGATCATCATTTGTTGATTTAGTCTCAATAACACGTTCAAGGATGCAATTAGCGGTCATTTCGCCATTGTAGAAAGGTCTGACCTAGAATTGTGGAATGGATGTAAATGATCAGCGCCCCCGCAAACTAATATGGCCTCTACAAGCGATGCCGCTGGCTCGCGCAATGAGTCTTGCTTATGCATTATTGATTCTCTATGTCAGCCTAAATCCATTTGATTTTGACTTTCAGAATGGGATTGCTACATGGGCTTGGCTAGATGCCCCTTTGCCGCGCTTCATTACGCTTTTTGATGTTTCAGTGAATATCTTGGCCTATATTCCTTTTGGGTTTTTACTAGTCTTTTCGGCATATCCTCGCTGGCGAAATTTTGTTGCTTTAGGAATGGCCATTAGCTTAAGTGCTCTATTGGCCCTGAGTGTTGAAACTCTACAAACTTGGGTTCCAACGCGTATTCCAAGCTTGATGGATTGGTGGGCCAATGTGTTTGGAGGTTTATTGGGCGGTTTATTGGCTATTCCTCTGGGGCCCGAGTGGCTATCTGGAACTGCCATCCGGCGCAGGTTTGGCCAATGGTTCGGTGTGAATTGGGCGATATGTGCTCTTTTTCTGCTATTTCCATGGTCGCAGATTTATCCTCAAAGCTCATGGCTTGGCGTAGGACTTTGGGGGCACGTCATTTTTGGGCCTGTTGATTGGGGTACGACAGTCATTAATCAAGTCATTCAAGAAACCCTCATTACTGGTTTTTGTTGGTTTGGCGTTGCGCTTTTGCTTTCTTCGGGGATGCGCCTCAAGGCGCCACAATGGCATATCCTTAACGGCTTACTGGGTCTTACGGTGTTGCTAAAGATTCTGTTTACAGCGCTTCAGTTTGGTTGGGAGTTCAGCTTCATTTGGCTGACAGCAGGCGCCTTTTGGGGAATGTTATTGGCAACAGTTGCACTACGATGGGCTTTGCGTATGAAGTTAATAACAAAGCAATTGTTAGCAATATTTTGTTTGATAGGCATTACGGTCGCGATTAATGTAATGCCTGATAATCCCTATTTCATCCTGACTCTCAGGCATTGGAACCAAGGACGACTATTGCACTTTAATGAGTTAATGCAATGGGTTTCAGTGATATGGTTACCACTAGCCTCTGTTTGGATGATTCGCAACATAGCAGACCTGAAATCAAAGTATTGATGAATATAATTTTCTGATGAGCTTTTCACACCACCTATTTTTTTGTTTGAATCAACGCAACAATGGGGAAGATTGTTGCGATCGGCATAATGCCTTTGCGCTATTTGAATATGCCAAGAACCGGGTCAAAGAGCTGGGGCTAGCTGGACCCGGAAAGATCCGTGTGAATAAAGCAGGATGCTTGGATCGTTGTGCTGATGGACCAGTGATGGTTGTCTATCCAGAGGGTGTTTGGTATACCTTGGTGGATAAAGAAGATATAGAAGAAATTATCCAATCCCATTTAATCAATGGTCTCCCAGTAGAGCGCTTGCAGCTAGCGTAGCGCTTCTGAGTAATTTGTAGTTTTTAGTTATTGTTGAAAGTTTTCTTCATGAATAGCCGTACAAAAGTAATTCATATAGATGGCATTGTGGGCGCGATAGAAATGTCCATCGATCTTCCTGATGAATTAAAAAATGATCCATCATTTGCTGTGCGTGGACTCGCCTTAGTTGCGCATCCGCATCCTCTGTTGGGCGGCACCATGGACAACAAAGTTGCACAAACAATGGCCCGTGCATTTAATCAATTGGGATATGTCAGTGTGCGTCCAAACTTTCGGGGTGTTGGGGGTACTGCAGGTGTTCACGATCATGGTGTAGGAGAACTAGAAGATTTACTGCATGTCACTGAGTGGATGCAAACCCCATCTAGTTGGTCTCAATTTGAAGGGACAGTACATCAACCTTGGGTCAATGCGGCCAATACTTTGCCGCTGGTGGTTTCAGGGTTCTCGTTCGGCAGTTTTGTGGGCAGTCATTTGGTGCAAAGGCTTGCTGAGCTTGGGCGTCCTGCCGAGCGTTTAGTAATGGTGGGAAGTGCTGCTGGTAAGTGGACATTGGCTCCGGTGCCCGCTGATACCATTCTGATTCATGGTGAGCTGGACGAAACTATTCTCCTGAAAAATGTCTTTGATTGGGCGCTTCCGCAAGAGTTGACAGTGCAAGTGGTGCCTGGCGCAGACCATTTCTTTCATCGTAGACTGCATTGCATTCGCAACATCATTACAAGCGCCTGGCTAGGTATGCCAGACCATCGCAAGAGTTGATTGGAACAATAGGAAATTGAGTTAATAAAATTATGGCCGAAGAAAAATCACTCATTGAATACCCCTCTCTTTTTCCGATTAAGGTGATGGGGAAAAATATTCCTGAGTATCTGCCCGCAATCATTCATATTGCTAAACAGTTTGATCCAACATTAGATGAGAGCAAGATAGAGCAGAGACCATCGAAGGACGGAAATTATCTTGGCATTACTCTGCCGATTACCGCAACCAGTCGTGAGCAACTTGACGAGCTTTATCGAACGCTTTCAACTCATCCATTGGTGAGTATTGTTCTCTAACAAGCGCTTATGACGGCTTTAGTAAAATATCTTGGTTTGGCTGATTACGCAAAAACATATGAGGCAATGCGTACTTTCACAAAGGATCGCGATTCTAGTACTCCAGATGAGATTTGGATCTTGGAGCATCCGCCAGTATTTACTTTAGGTTTGGCTGGCGATGCTGGTAACTTGCACTCCCCAAGCAATCAAATCCCGCTGGTGCAAGTAGATCGTGGCGGGGAGGTTACTTACCATGGGCCTGGTCAGATCGTTGTGTACTTATTACTTGACCTGAAGCGTCTTGGAATATTTGTAAAAGAGTTGGTCTCGCGTATTGAGCAGTCCCTAATTGATACCTTGGGAGATTTTGGAATACAGGCCGAAAGAAAACCAGGCGCACCAGGGATCTATATTTCTCAGCAGGCTGGAGTTTCGCCAGAATGGTTTGGGGCAAAAGTGGCAGCCCTTGGACTCAAGGTCTCTAAAAGCTGCTCCTATCATGGCTTAGCGCTGAATGTAGCAACTGATCTAGAGGCTTTTGGGCGCATCCACCCTTGTGGTTATGAGGGCTTAAGGACAGTAGACATGCAAACCCTTGGGATCAAGGACAATATGGATTCAATTAGCCAAAAGCTTTTAAGCCATTTGCAAAAGCAACTAATGCCATCATGACTGTTAACAAGACCGATACAAAGCAATCTATTGAAGGGCGCCAAGACCTTCAGTATGACGCTACTCGTAAGCAAAAATCGAGCGAGAAGACTGCGCGCATTCCAATCAAGATTGTGCCCCTTCAGGAAGTTCTCAAAAAGCCAGATTGGATTCGGGTAAAGGCTGCATCAGGCAACTCACGTTTTGCGGAGATAAAAAAGATTCTGCGTGAAAACGAATTAGTAACCGTTTGTGAAGAAGCCAGCTGCCCCAATATTGGCGAATGCTTTGGTAAGGGTACGGCGACATTCATGATCATGGGCGATAAGTGCACGCGACGTTGCCCGTTTTGTGATGTAGGTCACGGCAGACCAGATCCGCTAGATCAGAAAGAGCCGGCTAACTTGGCTCGCACAATTGCAGCGTTGAAATTAAATTATGTCGTAATTACTAGCGTTGATCGCGATGACTTGCGTGATGGTGGGGCGATGCATTATGTCGATTGCATTTCACAATCGCGCGGCCTCTCTCCAAATACGCGTATTGAGGTATTGGTGCCCGATTTCCGTGGTCGCTTGGATAAAGCGCTTGATATTTTCGCAGAGCATGCACCCAATGGTTTACCTGATGTCATGAACCACAACCTGGAAACTGTCCCCCGTTTATACAAACAAGCGCGACCAGGGGCCGACTATTTGCATTCACTGAAATTATTGAAAGACTTTAAAGAACGCTTTCCTAAGATCCCAACAAAGAGTGGTTTGATGGTTGGGTTGGGGGAGACTGACGAAGAGATTCTAGAGGTAATGCAGGATATGCGTGAGCACGATATTGATATGCTCACTATCGGCCAATATCTTGCGCCCACGGGTCATCATCTACCTGTTCAACGTTATGTTCACCCTGATGTATTCAGGATGTTTGAAGAGAGGGCTTATGCAATGGGCTTCTCGCATGCAGCAGTTGGTGCAATGGTGCGCTCTAGTTATCATGCAGATCAACAGGCGCATGGAGCGGGCGTTGTTTAAAAGTGTTTTAAGAGCTTGTGTAGTTTTAGCAGCATGTATTTTTTTATCAGCCTGCAGTCCTAAGCTCAATTGGCGCACAGTCCAATCTCCTGAGCAGCGATATACCGCACTTTTTCCGGGTAAGTCAGACAAACTTGAGCGACTTATCCCCTATCAGGATCAAGAATTCAAACAAACGCTTGAGGCAGTGAAAATCGATGATGATATTTATTCCATCAGCTCGATTCAAGTGCCGGCTAATCAATCAGATTTAGTTCAGAAAATCATCGATCAATTGCATGGTAATTTATTGGAGCGAGCAAAAGCATCGGGCGGTACTGTTTTGACAGAAGATGTTTTCTATCAAACTGGCAGTCATCAGCGATTGCCTATTAAAGATTATTTCATTGCGTTTAGCTCAAACAGTAAAGCTCAAAAAACTATGAGAGTGCGCTGGATAGTGCGTTCAGTTGAGGGTAGTGGAGTTTGGATATATCAAGTATCTGTATTGCATGCAAATGCAGATAGCAGCGATGCAAAAGTAGCTTTATCTAAAGAAGAGTACGCAAACTTTTTTAATGAGTTTCATCCAGAGTGAAACAATAGAACGAAAAATTTAAGTAGATTAATTTTTTTCTAGAGTGGCAACTTTTGCTTCAAGCGCTTCTAGTTTTTCTCTGGTCTTTGCAAGTACTTTGCTTTGTAACTCGAATTCTTCACGAGTCACGAGATCCATTTTCTGAAAACCTTGATTCATCATTGCACGCACATTCTTTTCAATTTCTTGAGCTGGTGAATTACGAATGGCATCACCCACTTTATTTTGCATATCGTTAGCAATGCGTTGGATTTGCTCGAGGATTTCACCGGGTTTTTGCATGATGGGTTCGCAGTTCTAATGGAGGTTGCATAAAAGATACACATGCATATTTTAGTTTGGGTGGCTAAAAATGGGCAAAAAGGCTTAAAAAAGCCCTAAAAAGCCAAAATTCACATATATGGGGCAAGATTAAGCACCAAAAAAGTGCATGTGCCTTATTGAGGGGATTTGTGACAAATCCATGAATACCCAAACCATCAATATCGCTTCATGCATTAAGCATTCAACCCATTTTTTTATTACAACCAGTAAGGAGCATTAAATGAAAACTTTACACAAGACAGCAATCTCTGCAGTCGCAGCAGGCCTATTAAGCGGTTTGGCATATACGCCAGCTTTTGCCGCTGATGAGCCAGAAGCTAGCCCGATCACTGCAAACGTAACAGTAGTTAATGACTATCGTTATCGTGGCCTTACACAGTCAAACTTTAAGCCAGCGATCCAAGGTGGCTTTGACTATGCTCATGAGAGTGGTTTTTATATCGGTAACTGGAATAGTTCTATTAGTTGGATAGGTGATGGATATGGCACTGCTGCTGCTACTAGGCAGGCTACAGTATCTGCTCCAGTAGAGATGGATTTCTATGCCGGATTTAAAAAAGAATTTATTGGAGAGGGTTTTGCTTCAGATTTTGGGGTGTTGCAATACTTTTATCCATCTAGTGGCATCCCAAGTATTTCTCTTCCTAGAAACGCAACGCCATCAACCAATACAAACACTCTTGCTGGTGGACGTCAGTCTGCTGGTGTGAGCCCCAATACTACTGAATTGTATATTGCTCAAAACTTTACATTTGGCGCCCTTTCTGGTTTTGCAAAATTCTCTTATGCTGTTACACCTTTATTCGGAATTTATAACAGCACTGGATCCTATTATCCTGACCTCACATTAAATTACGATACTGGTGTTATGGGTATTACTCTAAATGGTCACGTTGGATATCAATATGTGTCCAATAATCCCTCGGCCTATGACTATAGCTATACGGACTATAAGTTAGGGTTAACTAAGGATTTTGGTGGTGGACTATCAGCAGCAATTGCATATGTGGCCACTAATGCTAAATCTGTTTCAGGAGCTCCAATTTATGCAACACCTCAAAATGCTAACGCAGGCAGATCGGGCGGCTTGATTTCTTTAACAAAGACTTTCTAATTTCCACCTCTGAACGGAGAAACACATGAAATTAATTACCGCAATCATCAAGCCCTTCAAGCTTGACGAAGTGCGCGAAGCTCTCTCAGAAGTTGGAGTTTCGGGCATCACCGTCACTGAAGTTAAAGGCTTTGGTCGTCAAAAGGGTCACACCGAGTTGTATCGCGGTGCTGAGTATGTTGTCGACTTTTTACCTAAGGTAAAAATTGAAGCTGCTGTTGAAGATGGCATCTTGGAGCGTGCGATTGAAGCAATTGAAAAATCAGCACGTACTGGCAAGATTGGTGATGGCAAGATTTTTGTCTCTCCAGTCGAGCACGTCATTCGTATTCGTACCGGTGAAACCGGTGCATCAGCACTTTAAAGAGAGGTTCAAAATGTTAACTTGGATGAAACGACTCATTGCTGGTGGTGCTATGGCCTTGGCTATTGGTGCTACTGGTGTTATGGTGACTTCGCCAGCGCATGCTGATGAAGTTAAAAAACCAGCAGTGACTGCTCCTGCCGCAACTCCAGCAGCTGCAGAACCTGCCCCCGTTCTTTGTTCCGAAAAGTGCAACAAAGCTGATTCCGCATGGATGATGGTATGCACAGCTTTAGTGTTGTTAATGACACTTCCTGGCTTGGCTTTGTTCTACGGTGGTTTAACACGTAGTAAGAATATCTTGTCTATCTGTATGCAATGCTTCATGGTGTTTTCATTAATTACAGTGCTCTGGTCTATTTATGGCTACAGCTTTGCATTCACGGAAGGTGGGGCATTTGTTGGCGGACTTGATCGTTTGTTCTTGGGTGGGATGACTCCGGACTCAGTAGCGGCAACTTTTAGTAAAGGTGTTGTCATTCCTGAGTTTATATTCATGGCCTTCCAGGCAGTGTTTGCAACAATTACTTGCTGCTTGATCATCGGCTCTTTTGCTGAGCGCGCTAAGTTCTCTGCAATCTTGGTCTTCATGGTCCTTTGGTTCACATTTAGCTACTTGCCAATCGCTCACATGGTTTGGTTCTGGCCCGGTCCTGATGACATCAAAGATGCTGCATCACTCGAAGCCATTACAGCTCGTGCCGGTTGGTTGTGGCAAAAAGGTGTTCTCGACTTTGCTGGCGGTACTGTTGTGCACATCAACGCTGCGGTTGCTGGTTTAGTTGGTTCCTTTGTGATCGGTAAGCGTTTGGGTTATGGCAAAGAAGCAATGAAGCCACACAACTTAGTTTATGTAATGACTGGCGCTGCACTCTTGTGGTTTGGCTGGTTTGGTTTCAATGCAGGTTCAGCACTCGAAGCAAACGGTAGCGCAGCATTGGCTTTCGTTAATACTTATTTAGCTACCGCTGCTGCAGTATTGGGTTGGTCTGTTGCTGAGTGGGTTCTCAAAGGTAAGCCTTCTATGTTGGGCGCTGCTTCTGGCTGCGTAGCTGGCTTGGTTGCAATTACTCCTGCCGCTGGTTTTGCTGGCCCAATGGGTTCTATCGCAATTGGTTTGTTCGCCGGCGTAGTTTGCCTCTGGGGAGTTACTGGCCTGAAGAAGATTTTGGGTTCAGACGACAGCTTGGACGTATTCGGAGTTCACGGCGTAGGCGGTATTTCTGGTGCATTGTTGACTGGTGTATTTGCTGATCCAGCATTGGGCGGTTCTGGTATTTGGGACTATGTTGCTAATGCTGTTGCTCCTGACTACTCCATTGCTAGCCAATTATGGATTCAAGCTCAAGGCGTGATCACTACCGTAATTTGGTCTGGCGTTGTTTCTTATATTGCCTTCAAATTGATCGATATCGTCATCGGTTTGCGTGTCAAGGAAGAAGAAGAGCGCGAAGGCTTGGATATCAGTTCACATGGTGAGACTGCATACGAGTCTTAATTAGTAGATTTACCCCTCACTGGGCGGCTTTTTTGGCTGCCTAGTTTTAAGCGCGGGATCCTCGGATCCCGCGTCTTTCTTTTAATAATCTTACAATGGTGGAATGGTTCCACATCTCATCACTGCCCTAAGCGGCCCTTTGCTCGAATTAGAGTCAAAGGTGTTAGAAGCTACCCCAACGATTGAGCGCTGGTTTAGGCTGGAATGGCAAGAACATACCCCGCCATTCTATTGTTCAGTAGATTTAAGAAATTCTGGTTTCAAACTAGCCCCAGTTGATACCAACCTATTTCCTGGTGGATTTAACAATCTCTCTCCACAGATGTTGCCTTTGGCTGTGCAGGCAGCAATGGCTGCGATTGAGAAGATTTGTCCAGAAGCCAAAAATTTATTACTGATTCCTGAGCGCCACACTCGCAATACATTCTATTTGCAGAATATTGCGCGCTTATCTTCAATCTTGCGTCAGGCTGGACTCAATGTTCGCCTGGGTACTTTCTCTGAAGAGATTAAGAAGCCGACTTGGATTGAGTTACCCGATGGTAACCGTTTA
This sequence comes from Polynucleobacter sp. es-GGE-1, assembly GCF_018882005.1. Lineage (NCBI taxonomy): Bacteria > Pseudomonadati > Pseudomonadota > Betaproteobacteria > Burkholderiales > Burkholderiaceae > Polynucleobacter > Polynucleobacter sp. es-GGE-1. The sequence continues at coordinate 130,053 of NZ_JACVPE010000010.1, read as the reverse complement.
TTGATGGAGCCTCTAGCGCGCTTAGGATTAAAAAAACAGCGCTTAGGCTTAAAAGATTTTGACCCCTGTTCTATTTTGCTCAATAACGATTTATCAGCTGGTATTCCACCGATTCTGGAAAACATCCACGAGCAATACCTATTACCTGGACTGCATGCAGGTTGGCACATCCGTCGTAAGTCAAATCATTTTGCTGCTTATGAAGAAGTAGCCAAGAAGTTTGCTAAGGTTGTTGATATCGATCCTTGGATGATTAATCCCTACTTTATGAGTTGCTCGAATGTCAATTTCCATGAACGTAAAGGTGAAGAGGAATTACAAACCGCAGTGGAGCAAGTGCTGAAAAAGACTGCCAAGAAATATCGTGAATATGGCATTAAAGAGAAACCTTATGTCGTAGTGAAGGCCGATGCCGGCACTTATGGAATGGGCGTGATGGTAGTGAACGATCCCACTCAACTCAAGGGGCTGAACCGCAAAGATCGCAATAAGATGAGTGTTGTCAAAGAGGGTCTTGAGGTAAGTGATGTCTTAATTCAAGAGGGTGTTTACACCTTTGAGAAGGTGAACGAGGCAGTTGCAGAGCCTGTGGTGTACATGATTGATCGCTACGTGATTGGTGGCTTCTATCGTGTGCATACTGATCGTGGCCCAGATGAAAATCTCAATGCCCCCGGAATGCATTTTGTACCATTAGCATTCGAGCAAAACTCCATGCCAGATCTTGCTGCTAAGCCTGGTAGCGCAGCTCCGAATCGCTTTTACCTCTATGGTGTTGTTGCCCGCTTAGCATTACTAGCGGCTTCACTTGAGCTTGAGAGATCTGATCCAGATATGGAAGCAGCATAAATCAATGCTGAGAACTTAATAGAAGAATATGGATCTTTTATTTATTGCTGACCCTCTCGAATCTTTCAAGATTAAAAAAGATTCCACTTTAGCGATGATGCGGGTTGCTCAAGAAGCTAGTCATCGTTTGTGGTTCTGTCAGAGCCGCAATATTTTGTGGAAAGACAATCTCGTTATGGCCGACTGTCAGTCGCTCATGATTAAGCCTAGCTCTACATCTTGGTTTGAGTTGGGTGAGATTGAATCAAAGGCACTCAATACATTCTCTGCGGTACAAATGAGAACTGACCCACCGTTTGATATTGAGTATCTCAATGCAACGTGGCTTTTATCTGCCGCTAAGAAGCAGGGCACAAGAGTGTTGAATGATCCTACTGCAGTACGCGATCACTCCGAGAAACTTTCCATCACTGAATTTCCTGAGCTGATTCCACCAACACTGGTGACTCGCGAACTGAGCGCGGTGGAAGAATTTCATCAAGTGCATAACGATATCGTCATTAAGCCACTGGATGGTATGGGCGGCATGGGTGTCTTTCGGGTGGGGCCTGATGGTTTGAACCTCGCCAGTATTGTTGAGACATTAGGCGAGAATGGCGCCAGAACTCTGATGATTCAACGTTTCTTGCCTGAGATCGCTGATGGTGATAAGCGTGTCTTATTGATTGGTGGCGAGGTTGTGCCGTTTGCGTTGGCTCGCATTCCTCAGGGTAACGAGATTCGTGGCAACTTAGCAGCAGGGGGCAAAGGTGTGGCAATGTCTTTAAGTGATGTCGAAAAGCAAATCGCTGAAAAACTTGCTCCCATCCTCAATCAACGCGGTTTATTCTTAGTTGGCTTAGATTTAATTGGCGGCTATTTGACGGAGATCAATGTTACTAGCCCAACGTGTTTTGTTGAAATTACTGATCAAAGTGGTTTTGATGTTCCGCAGTTTTGGTTAAAGGCTCTAGAGAGGACATTGTCATAACATGACTGGAATCGTAATCGTTGCCCATACTCCTGTTGCAAGTGCAATGCTGAGTTTTGCAGAGCATACTTTTGGTGTTGTACCAGAACGTGTAAGGGCGGTGGATATTCCCCCTTATGAAGACACTAAGGTGAGTTTTGATCGGTTACTAAAGGCTGCTTATGTTGTGAACACTGGTAATGGTGTTCTCATCCTGACAGATGTGATGGGTGCAACCCCAGCGAATGTTGCATCCAAACTAGAAAGTTTGGGCCCATTATCGGGATTGAATACCCCCGTGATTGTATTGGCGGGATTAAATCTGCCGATGCTCATGCGCTGCATATCTCATCGTGGCGAAGGCTTAGAAGAGTTGGCTAAAAAAGCCTTAGCTGGCGGGCAGAATGGAATATTACGTCTTGGTATAAAAGTAGATCAAGCATAAAGGGAGCAGGGTTGAATGCCAGTTGCTGAAATTGAGATTATTAATAAGTTGGGACTCCATGCGAGAGCATCGGCAAAGTTGTCTCAATTGGCCGCCCAATTTCCTTGCGAAATATTCCTGTCACGCAATGGACGTCAGATTAATGCTAAGAGCATCATGGGTGTCATGATGTTGGCAGCAGGTATTGGAAGCACAGTCACACTTGAAACGGTAGGCGATAAAGCAGATGAGGCTATGGGAGCGCTGACAGCATTAATCAATGACCGCTTTGGAGAGGGCGAATAACAATGACGTTCGCGCTGCACGGCATTCCGGTATCAAAAGGCATTGCTATCGGCAAGGCGGTACTGATTTCGCGAGCAGCTTTAGAGGTTAGTCATTATTTAGTTGAGTCTGGCAAAGAAGACGCTGAAGCCCAAAAATTATTAGATGCATTTGATCAAGTACGTTTAGAGCTAGCTCAGTTGCGCTTGGGATTGCCCAAGGATGCTCCGCAAGAGATGGCGGCATTCTTGGATGTGCACAGCATGATCCTGGCTGATCCAGCGTTGGCCGAGAAACCCATCAAGCTCATTCGTACTCAGCGCTTAAATGCTGCTTGGGCTTTGACTACAGAGTTAAATGATCTTTTAGAGCAATTTTCTGAGATTGAAGACCCTTATTTAAAAGAGCGCGCAAATGATATTCGTCAGGTGGCTGAGCGTGTGATTAAGGCGCTTAATGCACAGAAAGATGCGCTCAACGAATCTGATTTCTTGCCATCGAGTGAGGTTGGAGTCGAATCCATCATTGTTGCTCACGATATTGCGCCACATGATATGTTGCGCTTCAAAGAGCATGCCTTTACTGGTTTTGTTACTGATTTAGGCGGTAAAATATCGCATACCGCTATTGTTGCGCGAAGTATGGAAATTCCGGCAGTAGTCGGTGTGCGCCATGCTAGTGAAATGATTCGCCATGGTGATTGGCTGATTTTGGATGGCGAGCAGGGCGTAGTAGTAGTTGCTCCTGATGAACACTTATTAGCTGAATATCGCAAACTCCAAACTCAGGTATTAAAAGAGGCTCGCAAGCTTCAGCAACTAAAACATGCCAAAACAGAAACGCTTGATCGAGTAGATATTGAACTCTTTGCCAATATTGAGTTGCCCGAAGATGCTGTGCAAGCCGTAAAACTAGGTGCTGTTGGTGTTGGTCTATTCCGCTCCGAGTTCTTATTTATGGATCGCAAGCAAGCATTGCCAGATGAGGAGCAGCAATATCAAGAATATCGCCGTGTAGTTGATTTGATGCATGGCTTGCCAATCAATATTAGAACTATTGACGTAGGTGCTGATAAAGCACTAGGTGCAGGCGGTACCGATGTATCGCAAACGGGCACATCACCATTGGGTTTGCGGGCGATTCGTTGGTCACTAACAGAGCCAGAAATTTTCTTGACACAGCTTAGGGCTATTTTGCGAGCATCTGCTCATGGTCAGGCACGCATCATGATTCCGATGCTCGCGCATGCAAAAGAAATCGATGAAACTTTTCGCTTGATCGAAAAAGCAAAGCAACAATTATTACAACGTGGACAGCCTTTCAATCCGAATATTCAAGTTGGCGCCATGATTGAAATTCCGGCTGCTGCTCTCGTCTTGCCTTTGTTTATTAATCGTTTTGATTTCTTATCCATCGGAACAAACGATTTAATTCAGTACACCTTAGCAATTGATCGTGCAGACCATGCAGTAGCACATTTGTATGATCCCCTGCATCCTGCCATTTTGCATTTATTAGCAAATATTATTGAGCAGGCAAAGCGTGCTAATGTGCCGATTGCAGTCTGTGGTGAGATGGCTGGTGATCCTACCTTAACCAAACTATTGCTCGCAATGGGATTAACGGATTTCTCGATGCATTTCAGTCAACTGCTACTAGTAAAGCGTGAGATTCTGCAAGCTAACGTAGGGATGTTGAAGTCCCGATTACCTAGAGTGCTGAAGGCTTATGAGCCAGAGGCTCAAGCAAAAGCTTTAGAGCGTTTAATAGCTTAGGCTTTAGTGGTTTTTGCTGCAGACTGGACAGTCAGCGTTGCGTGTAATGCGAATCTGATCTACCTGAGTAGTGCGCGCGTTCCAAAGCAACATCCGCCCTATGAGGGGCTCTCCAAATTGAATTAATACTTGCAAAGCTTGTGCTGCTTGAATGGTGCCAATAATGCCGACAAGTGGTGAGAAGATGCCCATCGTGGCACAACTCACCTCTTCAAATGTTTCTTCGGGTGAGAAGATGCAGGCATAGCAGGGAGATTGTTTATCGCGGGGATCAAATACTGAGACTTGACCATCAAAGCGTAATGCAGATCCTGAAACTAAAGGTTTTTGGTGTTGAACGCAACTGGCATTAATGAGATGTCGGGTTGAGAAATTATCTGTGCAATCTAAAACAATGTCTACGCTCGGTAGAAGCTCATCTAATAAGGATAAATTCGCTTTTGATTGAATGGTTTCAACTTGAATGCCTGGATTGAGTTGTTGCAAGAATTGCTTGCCTGAGACAACTTTACTTTTACCCACCATGGCCTCTGTATGCATAATTTGGCGTTGTAGATTAGTCAGTTCAACATCATCATGATCTACGAGGGTGATATGCCCTACCCCGGCAGCCGCAAGATAGGGGGCAGCTGCGCTACCTAGGCCGCCAGCACCAATCACCAACACATGTGCATTTAAGAGCTTCTCTTGCCCTTCAACGTCAATATCTTCAAGCAGTAAATGCCTGGAGTAGCGAAGTAGCTGCGCATCATTCATTAACAGACCAAAAAAGAATTACTCAAGCTTGGAAGAAGAGCGCTTCACCGGTTGCCCATTAATAAACGCAAGGGCTTGACTGAGCATGAAGTCATCCGCGCTACCAAGCTCAGGAGGCTTCTTATTTTTTTCTTTCTCTTTTTCCTCAGACGTTTTCTTGGCATTTTTCTCTTCAATGCGCTGTAACTCTTCGAGACGGCGTTGTTCCCGATCTTTAATCAGCTTATCTTCTGCAGATTGTTTGTTGCGGAGGTGTTTTTCACTATCAATCTCACGGGTAATCAATACATCATCTGGATCGCCATCTTTATTTTGATCTACGGGGATGTCAGGCTTGATACCATAAGCCTGAATAGATTTGCCACTAGGTGTGTAGTAATACGCAGTGGTGATCTTCAGAGCTGAGTCATTGGTCAGTGGGCGAACGGTTTGCACTGAGCCCTTACCAAAGGTAGTTTTTCCAATAATGGTTGCACGTTTGTAGTCTTGCAAAGCGCCCGCAACAATCTCAGATGCCGAAGCTGAATAGGCGTTCACTAAAACGACCATCGGAAGTTTTTTGAAGATTTCAGGTACACCTGCCAATGGATCGCCGGGCTCACTCAGGCGATACATCGCTGGCGTCGCATTAAATACTTGCTTGGAGTCAGCTGCTTGTCCTTTGGTTGAAACAATAACCGCATCGGCTGGAAGAAAGGCTGCCGCTACACCGACTGCACCTTGCAATAAGCCACCACCATTGTTACGAAGGTCAAGAATGATGCCTTTGAGTTTTGGATCTTGATTGGCAAGATCAGTTAATTTTTTTGCTAGATCAGGAACGGTACGTTCTTGAAAGCTTGTAACCCGAACCCAGGCAATATCGTTATCCAAAATTTTGGCTTTGACAGATTGCACCTTAATTTCTGCGCGGGTAATGGTGACTGGAAAGCTACGTTCTTCACTCTTGCGATATACAGTCAGGGTAATTTTTGTACCAGGTGTGCCACGCATAGTGCGTACCGCTTTATCAAGAGACATACCACGCACAGGCTTATCATCGAGTCGGGTAATTAAGTCTCCTGCTTGCAGGCCTGCACGGGCAGCAGGACTATCTTCAATGGGATTGAGCACTTTAACAACACCATCTTCTGAAGTAATTTCAATTCCTAAACCAGCAAACTTCCCAGAAGTTTGTTCCTGCATTTCAGAAAAATCTTTTTTATCCAAGAAAGTGGAGTGAGGATCTAGGCTGCTTACCATTCCTTTGACAGCATCCGTTAACAGTTGCTTGTCTTCAATCGGCTCTACATACTCCCGTTTGATTTGCGCAAATACATTAGAAAGTGTGCGGAGTTCATCTAAGGGCAGCTGCGTGCCTTGTTGGGCTGTTGCAGAGAGCTGGATAGTGGCAGCTACACCTGCGATCAGGCCAACCGTAATGAGAGCAAAGTTTTTAAGAAATTGACGCATGTCTTGTATTAGTCCAGATAGAAATGTTGAATTGGTTTGAGGTTGTCATCTAACTCATAAACCAGTGGAATGCCATTGGGTACATTGACTTCCATGATGGCCTCATCGGACATCTCGTCAATATACTTAATTAAAGAGCGAATGCTATTACCGTGAGCTACTAATAATACGCGCTTATTTGCTTTGAGGGCTGGAGCGATAGATTCATTCCAAAGTGGTAGTACACGTTCAACATTGTCCTTCAGACACTCGCCAAGCGGAATATCGGCAGCATTTAATTTTGAGTAACGACCATCATTTTTGAGATTACGCTCATCATGTGCTTCAAGTAAGGGTGGGCGAACATCATAGGACCGACGCCAAATATGGACTTGTTCATCGCCATACTTGGCCGCAGTTTCTGCTTTATTGAGACCAGTCAGCGCACCGTAGTGACGCTCATTTAAGCGCCAGCTATGTACTACTGGGATCCACATCAGATCCATGGCGTCCTGAATGTGCCACAGTGTTCGTATAGCGCGCCTTAAAACCGAGGTATAGGCAATGTCAAATTCATAGCCTGCTTTTTTGAGACTTTTCCCTGCAGCTAGGGCCTGTTCTGCGCCTTTTGGGGTTAAGTCAACGTCAGCCCAGCCAGTGAAGCGGTTTTCAAGGTTCCAGGCGGATTCGCCGTGACGAATAAGGACAAGTTGTTTCATAGAGCCATTCTATAATCCGGTGATGAACTTTCTCACGCAAATTGATAATTTAGCGCTGATTGCCCTCTTGCTGGTTTCGGGCGCAGCGCTCTTCTTACCTACATTATCTACGCTTATTAGCGGAAAAGGCTTGTCGCCTACTGAGGCGACGATTTGGATAAACCGCCGCAAGGCCCATGTTTTGGACTTGCGCACCGAGGAAGCATTTAAAGCAGGGCATTTACCGGGCGCAAAGCTAGCCAGCATGGCGAATCTGATTGGTGCGATTGAAACCTTGAAATTGGATCGTAAACGTCCCTTGGTATTGGTTTGCGATAACGGTAGCCAGTCACGCAAAGCCTTGGCACAAGTACAAAAGCTCGAATTTGTTGAGGTTGGCGTTTTAGAGGGTGGCGTTCAAGCCTGGAAAACGGCCGTTCTCCCATTGGTTAAGTAAGGGAATCTATGCCGCAAGTAACGATGTACAGCACTACGGTTTGCCCATACTGCGTTATGGCAGAAAAACTGTTGCTTAAAAAAGGTGTCAGTAATTTAGAAAAGATTTTGATTGATCGCGATCCCGCACTGCGTGAAATCATGATGACTCGCACTAGTCGTCGCACTGTTCCGCAAATCTATATTGGCGAGACTCATGTTGGTGGCTATGATGATTTAGTTGCTTTGGATCGCGCTGGTAAGCTCGATCCTTTATTGGCTTGATAGACTAAAAACATAAAGAAAGTTTGTGATGACTGAACAATCTTCCACTCCTAATGCAGCAGGAGCTGAATCCAATGATCCTTCATTTCGCATTCAGCGAATTTACCTGAAGGATTTATCTTTAGAGCAACCGAATGCGCCTGAAATCTTCCTAGTGATTGCTGAACCACAGGTGCAAGTTGAGGTCGACGTTGCTGTTAAACGCATGAGTGATGAACTCTTTGAGGTTGCATTAAGCTCCACCATAACTGCACGTGTTGAAGGCAAGGTGCTCTTCTTAGTTGAGGGTAATCAAGCTGGTATTTTCGAATTCAACAACATTCCTGCTGAGCAAGTGAATCCCATGTTGGGCATCACTTGCCCTACGATTTTGTATCCATACTTGCGCTCGAATATGGCTGACGTTATTACTCGTGCGGGCTTCCAGCCCATTCATCTAAATGAAATTAATTTTCATGGCATGTACGAGCACAGATTAATGCAAGCACAGCAAGCAGCTGGCGGCAATGCGGGTGACAGTGCAGATGAAAGTAAAATTATTCTTCCAAATTGAGCACAACAGCTAGGTCACAGATGATGAAAGTGACGCTGCTCGGTGCTGGTGCTTGGGGCACTGCAATGGCCTCTCAGGCGGCGCGTCAGCTTCGGGCGGTAGATGTGTGCTTGTGGTCTCGCAGTGAAAAACAATTGCAAGCAATCGCACAAAGTGGCGAAAATCAATCTTATCTACCAGGCATTTCATTGCCAAAAGATTTGCTCCTGGAAAGTGATTTTGCAGCTGCTATCAAACGACTTGGGCCTGAAGATCTTTTAGTGATTGCAACTCCAATGTCTGGGCTCTCAGATACCATTGCTCATGCTCTCAAAGTTGCCCAGCACCCGCTCAACATTGTTTGGTTGTGCAAGGGCTTAGAGCCATCCACAGCATTGTTACCACACCAGGTGGTTGAGCGTGAAGACAAGTTATACAGCCATGGCTTGAAACATACTTATGGCGCTCTATCTGGACCGAGCTTTGCGCACGAAGTTGGCGCCGGTATGCCTTGCGCATTAACGATTGCCAGTGCTTCAACCCAACTGTGTGAAATTGTTCAGACAGCTTTTCATCACGGCAATATGCGGGTGTATTCAAGTGATGATTTGATTGGCGTTGAATTAGGTGGCGCAGTGAAGAATGTATTGGCGATTGCTGCAGGTATTGGCGATGGCTTAAATCTAGGTTTGAATGCGCGTGCGGCAGTACTCACTCGAGGCCTGGCAGAGATGATGCGCTTAGTAAAAGCTGCCGGTGGTAAATCTGAAACCTGTATGGGCTTAACAGGCGTTGGCGATCTGATTTTGACTGCGACGGGGGATCTTTCTCGCAATCGCCGTGTAGGTCTTGAGTTGGCCTCAGGCAAGTCCCTAGAACAGATCTTGGCAAGTTTAGGTCATGTTGCAGAGGGCGTTTTATGTGCAGCCGCAGTGGGCGATCTTGCAAAACGTTTAAATGTAGAGATGCCAATTACAGCGATGATGGGTGAAGTGCTTTCTAGTAAGCTTGATCCCAAAGAAGCATTAAAAAAACTGATGGGTCGCGACCCCAAAATTGAATCCTAAGTCACCTGTAGCTTTACTTACCACCGACAAGACCATTCTGGCGCCAAGCTTCGTAGACCACGATAGCTACCGTATTAGATAAGTTCAGGCTGCGACTGCTATCTTGCATTGCTAGACGCATTTGATTTGCTGTAGGAATGGAGTTGCGCACCTCATCGGTAATGCCCTTGGTCTCAGAGCCAAAGACGAAGTAATCGCTGGCAACATACTGACCATCATGAAACTTTCCGCCGCCTTTGGTAGTTAAAGCAAAAAGATGTTGAGGATCAGGCTGTTCATTTTTTAAAAACTGCGCCCAATTGGTATGTACTTGAATACTCGCAAACTCGTGATAGTCCAAGCCTGCCCGACGTAATTTAGCATCTTCCATTGGAAAGCCTAAGGGCTCAATCAGATGCAGTTTGGCTCCCGTATTAGCACAGAGGCGAATGATGTTCCCCGTGTTGGGCGGAATTTCAGGTTCGAATAAAACAATATTAAACATGCTGCATTTTCAATTCATTTAGCAAATGATCAAGTCAGTCTAGTGGTTCTCAGTAATACCCAGTTAATCACGCGTAACACTCCAATATCTTTGAGAATACGCGCAATTTCGTTCAGTGTCGCGCCACTGGTCATGACATCATCAAAGACAATGACCGTCTTGTCAGTCAAGCGATCCACATATTGAGTATCAATATAAAACATCTCATGAATAGCATCATGCCTCGCATATAAAGTGTTGCGCGCTTGATGGCTTATATGATGATGACGTTTTAAGGCATACGGCAACTTTTGCATGTCCTTGTTGGAGCAAATTTTTCTTGCAATCTCCCAGCTTTGATTAAATCCTCTGGCGAGTAATTTTTCTCTACTCAAGGGAACGGGAAGCAAGTAGTCTGCAGAATATGGCTCTAATCGAGTAGATTGAATTTGATTCCACGCTTTAGCTAGCCCATGCGCAAATGCAATTCGTTTCTGATATTTAAGTTGGTGCAAAGCATCTTGCAAAATACCGTTATAACGATCAAGGCAATGAGTTTCGTCATACCACGGAGAATGCTGCTTGCAGTGGAGGCAATGCTGCCCAGGAAGTTCTTTAAATTGAAGTGGAATACCACATTGATAACAACACTCGTAATGAATAAGGCTATTACTCTCCAGTACATTCAGACATAAATTGCAAATGTATTGCGCTTGAAATTGCTGACAGGCGATACAAGCTGTCGGCAATATTTGTGCGCTGATTGAATAAACAAGCTTCTCTAGAAATTGCATGGGGCGATGAGTATACTGAGCCAATGACCCAGCCAATCAGATGGTTACAAGACGAAATTGCAGACCGCATGTTGCAAAAGCTTGATATCGTCAAATTAGATGCCAAAGATGTTTTAGTCATCCCCGATTTTTCTGGAAAACACTTTTCTTCTTTTGCAAAACGTTTTCCAAAAGCCCGTATTCATAGCATTACTGAAGAAGGCCTATCTAGTTTTCAGTTGTGGCGCACTAAGGTATTTGCAAATTGGCGATCATGTTTGCGTACCAGCAGAACTAACTCCATGGCAGACTATCTCAACACAGGAAAATTTGATCTTCCTGACCATTCTGTTGATTTGGTATTTAGTGATCTTTTATTACAAGACCTTGCCGATCCCAAATATTTTTTGCAGGAGTGTTGGCGCGTGTTGCGTGAGGGCGGCCTCATTGCATTTAGCTATCTGGGTCCCGACACTGGGAAAGAGTTGCGCCCTCTACAAGCCCCATCTTTTCAGTTTAAAAATTTATTAAGCCCTTGGGATATGCACGATATGGGAGATGCTCTGATGGCAGAGCGTTTTTCAGATCCCGTAATGGACATGGAGCTCCTGACTCTTGATTATGAAAAGCCAGCACTTTTAATGGCCGATGTGCAGGCACTGAAATTGGCCAACCCAACCGCGAATACAGAGCATGAAATTGCAGATTTGCCTCAAAAACTCACCTTAGAGGTGGTTTATGGACATGCCTGGGCTCTTGGCAAGTACCTTGCAAAGGCGGAGGATAGCGTTGCCTATATTGATGTAAATCAAATTGGACGCAAGACTAGGCAATATCCTGCTTAAGTGTAAGTGTTTACTATCATTTAAACCTAGATCAAGATTGAATAGAGCTGGGTTGTCCTTGTTTGTTCTTGAACTTAATTAACCCTATAATCATTGGCTGATGTATTGGCTTTAGACCGCATTTTGAGCATTCTGTGGTGCATTTTGCTGCAGTGCTCACGACAATCAATAGAGAATAAGATGAATTTATTTGGAAAAGTCACTAGGGCTTCGCTCTATCTTGCAGCAGCCTTCGGCACTGCTTTTGCATACGCTGCTGAAAATATGCCAGGTGGCCCAGCTGTAAACCAGCTGAATTTCGCTGCCCCAGCAACCAAAATCATGCAAGAAATCCATTGGTTGCACTGGATGATGTTGGTGATCTGCGCACTTATTTTTGTTGGCGTATTTGGCGTCATGTTTTATTCGATTTTGAAGCACCGCAAATCATTGGGGCATAAGTCAGCATCATTCCACGAAAGCACAACTGTTGAAATTATTTGGACAGTCATTCCCTTGCTCATCGTGATCGGTATGGCATTACCAGCAACTAAAACAGTTGTTGCAATGAAAGACACTACAAACTCTGACATCACGATTAAGACTACTGGTTATCAGTGGAAGTGGGGTTACGACTACATCAAAGGTGAAGGTGAAGGCATTAGCTTCGTATCTACCTTAGCTACCTCACGCGAAGCAATTAACAACCTCGCACCAAAATCAAATACCTATTTGATGGAAGTAGACAACGAAATGGTTGTGCCTGTTGGCAAGAAGATTCGTTTGATTACTACAGCGAACGATGTGATTCACGCATGGACTATTCCAGCGTTTGGCGTAAAGCAAGATGCCATTCCAGGATTTGTTCGCGATACTTGGTTTAAAGCAGAAACCATCGGCACATTCCGCGGTCAGTGTTCTGAGCTTTGCGGTGCAGAGCACGCTTTCATGCCAATCGTTGTAAGAGTAGTTTCAGAAGAGGATTACACGGCTTGGGTTGCGCAGAAAAAGAAAGAGATGGGCGCTGGAGGCGAAGATCCCTCCAAGGTTTACACCTTGGATGAGCAAAAAGAACGCGGTGCCAAAGTGTATGCAGCGAACTGTGCAGCATGCCACCAGCCAAATGGCAAAGGTGCAGGCGCATTCCCAGCTTTGGATGGCAGCAAGATGGTCTTGGGTCCAAAAGCTGGCCAATTCAATATCCTGATCAATGGAAAGGGCGCGATGCCGAAATGGGCTGGCGTGATTTCTGATGGCGATATCGCTGCAGTCATGACCTATACCCGTAACTCGTGGAGCAATAAGACGGGTGAAGTCATTCAGACCCAGGAAATTATTACTGCACGCGGCGGCAAGTAATTCAGATTAACTAATATAGATAAAACGAAACCGGAGTAATTCATGAGCACAGTCTCTACTACCCACGATCACGCACACGATCATGCGCACGATGATCACACGCCACATGGTTGGCGCCGTTGGTTGTTCGCAACCAACCATAAAGACATCGGCACGATGTACCTGATCTTCTCGTTTGTTAGCTTATTAGCTGGCGGCCTGATGGCTTTGGGAATTCGTTTGGAATTGTTCCAGCCTGGTTTGCAATTCTTCCGTCCAGAGTTCTTTAATCAATTAACTACGATGCACGGATTGGTGATGGTGTTCGGTGCGATCATGCCAGCCTTCGTTGGCTTTGCTAACTGGATGGTGCCATTGCAAATTGGCGCATCGGATATGGCATTTGCGCGGATGAATAACTTTAGCTTCTGGATTCTGCCAGTCGCCGCAACCTTGTTGTTGAGCTCATTCCTGGTTCCTGGCGGCGCACCTGCAGGCGGCTGGACTATCTATGCACCTTTGACCTCACAAATGGGTCCTGGCATGGATATGGCAATTTTCTCACTCCACTTGTTGGGTGCTTCTTCCATCATGGGATCGATCAACATCATCGTTACCATTTTGAATATGCGCGCTCCTGGTTTGACTTTGATGAAGATGCCAATGTTCTGTTGGACTTGGTTGATTACTGCTTACTTGTTGATCGCGGTGATGCCTGTTTTGGCTGGTGCGATTACGATGGTTTTGACTGATCGTCACTTCGGCACTTCATTCTTCTCTGCTGTTGGTGGCGGTGACCCAATCATGTTCCAGCATATTTTCTGGTTCTTTGGTCACCCAGAGGTTTACATCATGATTCTTCCGGCATTTGGAATCGTCAGTGAAATTGTTCCTGCTTTCTCCAGAAAAACCTTGTTTGGTTACAGTTCCATGGTTTATGCAACATCGTCTATTGCGATCTTGTCATTCATCGTTTGGGCTCACCATATGTTTGCAACGGGTATGCCGGTCACTGGCCAGCTGTTCTTTATGTATGCAACGATGTTGATTGCTGTACCAACTGGTGTGAAGATTTTTAACTGGGTCGCAACTATGTGGAAAGGGTCGATGACCTTTGAAACTCCAATGCTGTGGGCTATTGGTTTTATCTTCGTTTTTACGATGGGCGGCTTTACTGGCTTGATCCTGGCAATGGCTCCGATTGATATTGGCCTGCAAGATACTTACTACGTTGTAGCGCACTTCCACTATGTTTTGGTAGCGGGTTCCTTGTTTGCGATGTTTGCAGGCTTCTACTACTGGTGCCCTAAGTGGACTGGCTATATGGCAAATGAAACTCGCGGCAAGATCCACTTCTGGGCTTCCATGATTTTCTTTAACATTACCTTCTTCCCTATGCATTTCTTGGGTCTCGCAGGTATGCCACGTCGTTATGCAGACTACCCAACTCAGTTTGCTGACTTCAATTCTATTGCCTCGATTGGAGCGCTCGGCTTTGGTTTGGCGCAAGTGTACTTCTTGTTCTTTGTAGCACTGCCTGCTTATCGCGGCTATGGTGAGAAGGCTCCAGCCAAGCCTTGGGATGGTGCTAAGGGTTTAGAGTGGACTGTCGCTTCACCAGCCCCACACCACACTTTTGAAACACCTCCTAGTGCAGAGCAGTTGCGTGAAGCAGGAATTTAATACGTCTTCTCAACAAGCCCTAGCAGCGAATAATCGTCGCTTAGGGCTCATTCTTTTGAGCATTGCTGCAGTGTTCTTTATTGGCATTGTGATGAAGTGGAGCTTTTTGGGTTAATCCCACTTTGCCTACATGATAGTTACTCAATCTGCTAACCGCCAAATCTTACTGAAGCTACTCATTGCTTCAGTAATGATGTTCGGCTTTGGGTATGCGTTGGTGCCAATGTATAAGGCATTGTGTGAAGTTACTGGTATTAATGTTGTCACGAGCAAAAATGATTATGGCGTTAGGGCATTTAGTCCTAACAAGGTGGGCAATACGCAAGTGAACTATGCCCGTACCGTCACAATTGAATTTGACTCTAATAGCCGCGGACCATTTACATTTAAGCCAGTAAAGAATTTTCTAGAAGTACATCCTGGTGAAATGACAGAGATTGTTTACGAAGTTACCAATAATCTTGGTCGCTCCGTGCGCGCTCAAGCAATCCCCAGTTATGCGCCAAAAAGTGCTACTGAGTTTTTTACTAAGCTGGAATGTTTTTGTTTTCAAGAGCAGACTTTGGCAGCCAATGAAACTAAGAAGATGCCAGTAGTGTTTGTAATCGATTCAGGCTTGCCAGATGATGTGAAAACGATCACCTTGTCGTATACCTTCTTTGAGTTAGGTTTAGGTGGTACTCCACCAGCGCCAAAATCAAAGGTAGTTTCGTGAAGAAAAAAAGTAGTTTTACGCAGTCTATGAAAGCCGTGATGTGGGGTTTTTTGGGAGTGCGTAAGAAATCAGGTTTGCAGGAAGATGTAGCGTCATTAAGTTTTGTACACATTATTATTGCGGGTGTTGTTGGAGCCTTGATTTTTATGGCTATCCTGCTCTTGATAGTGAAAGCAGTTGTGTCCCAATGATTATTTTTTGATTGATAGAGAGAATAAGATGTCATCCAATTCAACCCCACACTATTTCGTCCCTGGACTATCTAGACATCCAGCCATGGCTGCTATTGGTTTAATCGCCTTTGGCTATGGTATGACTGGTTGGGTCAATCACACCTCTTGGGGTGGCGCTATGAGTTTAGTTGGCGTGGCATGGATTTTATTTGTGCTCTACAACTGGTTTGGCGATACGATCGCCGAATCGAATTCTGGCAAGAATGGTGTCAACGTAGATATTTCTTATCGCTGGTCGATGGCATGGTTTATCTTCTCTGAAATTATGTTCTTTGCTGCATTCTTCTCCGCTCTTTTTTATGCGCGGAATATTGCAATGCCTTGGATGGGCGATGTTGAAAGCAAATTGATTTGGCCTAATTTCCAAGCAGTTTGGCCTAATGATGGCCCTGCTGGTTTGGTTGAGAAATTCACGACGATGGGTCCTTGGCCTATTCCCACCATCAATACTTTCTTATTATTGAGCTCTGGTGTCACAATTACTATCTCGCATCATGCTCTGGTTGAAAACCACATGAAGAAGGCCATCATTGCTCTGGCTGCTACAGTTGGTCTAGGCTTTATCTTCTTAGGCTTTCAGGCTTACGAGTACTACCATGCCTATCATGAGTTGAACTTGAAGCTGACTTCAGGCATCTACGGATCCACTTTCTTTATGTTGACTGGCTTCCACGGTTTCCACGTCTTTCTTGGTGGCACTATGTTGGCGATTGTCTTGCGTCGTATGATTCGTGGCGACTTTGCTTCTAAGCATCACTTTGCATTCGAGGGCGCTGCTTGGTATTGGCACTTCGTTGACGTTGTTTGGCTTGGTCTTTATATCGCTGTTTACTGGATGTAAGTTGAATAAAAAATCGGGGCGTTAAGCCCCGATTGATTTTTAGGTATCCCAGTATTAATAGCCGGAATAGCCGGTTTAGTTTGTGCCTACTTTGATGCCTGTAGATTCAATTAGGCCAAAGTAGTGAGCCAACAGAATCCCGATGAATAGCGCAAGCGATAGACCAATACGTAGCATGAGTGAGCGAACCATTCTGGAACTATTGCCCCTATCCTTCATCATGTAATACAGGGCTGAACCTAAGCTAGCAACAATCATTAGTAGGACAATCGGAATAATCCACTTCATCTTAAATCCTTATTTTTAAATCTCTTGAATAATCTTTTTACTGCTCTCATTGCTAAGCGCATAGTTGCTACTGTATCAGCCTTGCTGGTCATTGCAATTGCTTGTGCTGCGGGTATTTGGCAGTTGAGCAGGGCTGAGGACAAGATTGTCTTGGCGGCTCATTTATTAGCTCGGCAACAGATGCCAATATTGAGCGTCAATTCAAGCTCTTTAACTCTAGAAGATGCAAGTGAGCGTCGCATGATTGCTCGCGGCCAATATATTCCGGAGGCGGCTATTTGGTTGGATAACCGGCCAAGACCAATGCCTCCTGCTGGGAGCACGGCATCACAATCCGGTTTCTTTTTAATGATGCCTTTGCGTTTAGAGGGTCGCAATGAAGTGCTCTGGGTCAATCGAGGTTGGGCGCCGCGCAATAGTGCTGACCGAGAGTTGCTGCCCCCGGTTAAAACGCCTGCCAATGTGGTCAATATTGAGGGGATTGTATTCGCCCATCCTGGCAAGGTCTATGCCTTGGGCGAAAGTAAGCCCCCCACAGATACTGGTAAGCCTCGAATTGAGCAAAATTTTGATTTAGTAGGCGAGGGCATGCTACGAGCTTGGTCTCAAAGCCCTTTTATTTTGAGAGAGATTGATACGGGCATCGATGATGGTTTATTACGCGAGTGGGCTCCTCTGACAACTGGAGTCGATCGCCATTATGCTTATGCATTCCAGTGGTTTGCGCTAGCAGTTGCTGGTTTCTTATTTTGGTTGATTACTGGCCTGCGGCAATATAGGCGTCAGGATGTGAATGGGGATCAAGAGTGAGTGATAAAGAGTTATTAATTCCAGCTTCACAGATGGATGCATCAGCAATCAATGCGCGGACTCGTCGTGGCCGAATTCAAATGCTGTTGCTATTGCTCGCATGCGCTAGCCCGGTGCTCGCATCCTACTTTGCTTACTATGTGATTAAGCCTGAGGGTGGAAAAACAAATTTTGGTACCTTGGTTTATCCAGCCCAAGAATTTAATGGTGCTTGGCTCGATGCACCCTTGCAAGGCAAGTGGACTTTGTTGATTGCACGACCTGCAGGCGAATGCCAAATTAAAGATGAAAAGTGTGTTGAAGCATTATTTTTAATGCGCCAAACCAGAGTGGCAATGGGTAGAGAAAGTAAGCGCGTTCAGCTGATTTGGGTCAATACAGGTGGCAAGCTTGTAGACCCTGAGCTTTTGAAGGCTTATGACGAACAGACTGCGGGACTTAAGGTGGTGCCACTGCCTGCAGATCCTAAGTCACGAGCTGAATTTAATGCGTGGCTGAATAAAGAGGGCGCTGGAAAAGAGATTCAGTTGATTGATCCAAGCCCAGCGAAGATGATGTACTTTCCAGTGACAAACTCTCCTAAAGAATTTGCTAGTATCAAAAAAGATTTAGAAAAGCTCTTAAAGTTAAATCACAAGGGTGAAAGTTTGTAATGCCCAATCTTCTTTTGTTCTTGGAGTTGGCTGCTATTGCCATAGTATTTGCAGGGCTACCATTGGCTTATCTTTGGACTAGACGGGGGTATAGTTTTTTTCAGAAACTCAATTGGGTCTTGGTGTTTATGACTTTTGATCTGATCGTATTTGGGGCTTTTACGCGCCTAACGGACTCAGGTTTGGGGTGTCCAGATTGGCCTGGCTGCTATGGCACATCTAATCCATTTCATGCATTGAGCGATATACAACAAGCTGAAAACGCCTTACCCAGTGGCCCCGTAACTGTCATGAAAGCTTGGATTGAAATGATCCACCGTTATTTAGCGATGACTGTAGGTGCATTGATTTTGGTTCAAGTAGTACTGGCATTTAACAAAGTAAAGGCTTTGGGTAAAACCCCCTTCTTTGTTAGTCTGGGTTTACTTTTATTGGTCTGCATTCAGGGAGCCTTTGGTGCGTGGACTGTGACACTCAAATTGCAACCCATCATTGTGACGATTCATTTAATGTTGGCCCTTTTTTTATTGGCTTGCTTAACTGCTTATGCTCAACAAGCTTGGGAAGAAAAAAATTCTACAGTACGTACACTGCGTATCAAACCTTTGCCAGCTGCTCTTTTATTGACGGCTTTTATAGTACTCGTGATTCAAGTATTCTTGGGCGCTTGGGTTAGTACCAATTACGCCGTTTTGGCTTGTCCCGACTTTCCAACGTGTTTAGGTGCTGCTTGGCCAGAAACCAATTGGATTGAGGGCTTTACGCTGTGGCGTCAACTGGGTTTAAATGCGCAAGGTGAGTTTATTTCTCCAGTTGCGCTGCAGACAATTCACTGGGCGCACCGCTTATTTGCAGTGTTGGTATTCGTAGTGTTCTCATTCTTGGGTTGGAGGGCGCTGCAACTTGCAACTCCAGCAATACCAGGGCTGAAACGCTTCAGCAAGCTCTTATTTAGCCTGCTTGCTTTACAGATTCTGACTGGTATCTCCAATGTTGTATTTCAGTGGCCTTTATTAGCTGCTTTATTACATAGCGCGGGGTCTGCTGCTTTGGTATTCTGTTTAGTCAGAATGAGTTATTGGTCTTCTTGGAAGTCATTATGAGCACACCGAAAAGATCCGCTACAGTACCGATGCCACGTTGGCGTCAGTACTGGGTTTTAACAAAACCTAGGGTGACTCAGCTCGCAGTTTTTTGTGCAGTGATTGGCATGTTCTTGGCAATACCTGGCATGGTTCCGTATCCAGTACTCATTGGAGGTGTTGTAGGTATCTGGTTATTAGCAGGCGCTGCATTTGCGGTGAATTGTTTGATTGAGCAGGCGGTCGATGCCAAGATGAGGCGCACTGCATGGCGCCCTTCTGCAACAGGTGAAGTCACTCCATTCCATATTATTGTTTTCTCTATCATTCTGGGTGCTTTGGGAATGATTATCTTGTGGATTTTTTGTAATCCACTAACAATGTGGCTCACCTTTGCAACGTTTGTAGGCTATGCAGTGATTTATACCTGGCTACTAAAACCGGCAACACCACAGAACATTGTGATTGGTGGTTTATCTGGTGCCATGCCGCCAGCCTTAGGTTGGGCTGCAGTCACTAATACACTTTCTGCTGAAGCTTGGCTTTTGGTATTAATTATTTTTGTTTGGACGCCACCCCATTTTTGGGCCTTAGCTTTATATCGTCGCGATGACTATGTGCAATCTGGCTTGCCAATGCTCCCAGTAACTCATGGTGAGCGTTTTACGCTGCTCAATATTTTGCTCTACACCCTGATTTTGATTGCAGCAACTTTATTGCCTTATATCTATGGCATGAGTGGCATGCTGTATTTGATATCAGCAATTATTCTCGGTTTAATATTCCTGGCTTACGTGATTGCGCTATTTATTACCTATAGCGATGCATTGGCCAAGAAGACCTTTCGTTTTTCAATCACCTATTTGTCTTTGCTGTTTGCAGTATTGCTCATAGATCACTACTTTCTCTAAGATGAAGCTCACCATTTTGCGCAGTTGCCTCATTGCTTCATTGCTGATGATTTTGGCAGCCTGTAGTCCAAAGCCAGAGTTCAAAAATATTGATATCACTGGTGGCACAGCGTTTGGTAAGGACTTTAGTTTGCTGGACCCTGATGGCAAGCTTAGAACGCTCAATGACTTTAAAGGTAAAGTTGTTGTGATGTTCTTCGGCTACACTCAGTGCCCTGATGTTTGCCCAACTACTTTGACTGAAATGCAGCAGGTCATGACCTTATTGGGGCCGCAGTCAGATAAGGTGCAGGTGCTATTTGTAACGGTTGATCCTGAGCGTGATACGGCCACCATTCTGAAGCAATACGTTCCCTCGTTTGATGCCCGTTTTCTTGGCTTACGCCCAGCAGATGAAGTCGCGTTAGAAAAGGTTACCAAAGACTTCAAAATTTATTACAAGAAAGTGCCAGGAACTAGCCCAGGTTCATACACCATCGACCACACGGCGGGTAGTTATGCGTTTGATCCCGAAGGGCGCTTACGTTTATATATCAAGCATGCGCAAGGTCCGGAGACCTTGGCGCATGACTTGAAAGAACTTCTAAAGTAAGTTGCTAAGGCTGCTTAAGCCGCTTCAGCTTGCAACATGCCACGCATCTTTTTGAGGGCGGCTGTTTCAATTTGACGCACACGTTCTGCAGAGATGCCATATTCTGCAGCAAGGTCATGCAAAGTCTTAGTGCCATTACCGTCAGCATCCATAGTTAACCAACGTGACTGCACAATATTACGACTGCGTTCGTCCAAAGCCATCAAGGCTTGATCTAATTTAGGACCTTGTAATGCATCGGCTTCTACATGAGCAATACGTTCAGTGGGCTCTTGACTGTTATCAGCAAGCCATTGTATTGGTGCATAGGCAGCTTCTTCATCACTGTCATCGCCCTCAAGGGCAACATCGCCACCAGCAAGACGCATTTCCATTTCTTTAACGTCCGAGCCTTTCACATCGAGGGCTTTTGCTAATGCATCAACCTCACCAGGAGTGAGTACGCTCAAGGTGGGTTTGTTGCTGCGTAAGTTAAAAAATAATTTGCGTTGTGCTTTAGTCGTTGCCATCTTGACCAAACGCCAATTCTTGAGAATGTACTCATGAATTTCTGCTTTGATCCAATGGATTGCATATGACACTAAACGGGCGCCATTGTTTGGGTCGTAACGTTTCACTGCTTTCATCAAGCCGATGTTGCCTTCTTGAATGAGATCAGCATGCGGAATGCCATAGCCAAGATATTGGCGTGCAACAGAAACGACGAGACGCAAATGGGAG
The DNA here is from genome assembly GCF_018882005.1 of Polynucleobacter sp. es-GGE-1. Taxonomy (NCBI): domain Bacteria; kingdom Pseudomonadati; phylum Pseudomonadota; class Betaproteobacteria; order Burkholderiales; family Burkholderiaceae; genus Polynucleobacter; species Polynucleobacter sp. es-GGE-1. The sequence continues at coordinate 108,641 of NZ_JACVPE010000010.1, read as the reverse complement.
AGCACCAAAGTTTTAGCGGCTTCTACATTTTCAGTACGACGAAACTCCTGCGCTAGATGCAGCTCTTCTGCAGCGCTCAGCATCGGCACACGATTCACGTACGCAATGTATGAGTCAAGAGTGCCAACCCCAAGGGATGGCAGCATAGGAAATGCAGACGCCGCTGCAGCCTGCGCTACAGGCAGCCTTTGCATATTCGGTTTGTCAGATTTCTTTTGAACCATTTTTTTATTAATAGAAAAAGTTAATAGGAGTCTATTTTAGCACTCTTGTCAAGAGAGTGCTAATGCTTTGTATAGTCTGTTAGTTATTGAATTAATTGAATAATTCTGAAGAATATTGCCCGGGAGTAAATGGGACTAAATCTTCAATACCCTCTCCTTTACCAAGCGCCAAGACTGCTGGTGCGGGGCTATCTTTGAGGGTGTTGGCAAGGGCGCAGATAACGCCGCCTTTAGCGGTGCCATCGAGCTTGGTAACAATGATTCCAGTGAGCCCCAGGGCAGCATGAAATGCCTTCACTTGGCTTAAGCCATTCTGACCAGTATTGCCATCTAAAACCAAGAGAGTGTGGTGAGGGGCCCCAGGAAGGGCTTTGCCGATGACCCTCTTCACCTTTTTTAACTCTTCCATAAGGTGGTCTTGGGTGGCAAGGCGTCCTGCAGTATCAATAATCAGAATATCGGTTTTACGAGAGATCGCCGAGTGGATTGCATCATGTGCAACTGCTGCTGCATCACCCCCCTCTTGAGTAATGACATCAACTTGGTTGCGACCACCCCATTCCTGAAGTTGATTGCGCGCTGCTGCTCTAAAAGTGTCACCTGCAGCCAAGAGTACTGATTTACCTTGAGACTGAAAGCGCCTGCAAAGTTTGCCAATAGTGGTAGTTTTACCTGCGCCATTAACGCCAACGACCAACCAAACTTCTGGAATAGTATCTTGCTGGCTTGAAAATAAAGGGTTTGGTGATGCTTCTAAAACCTGCAATAGGTCTCCAACCTCTTGAATGAGTAGTGCCTGAAGTTCTTCTGGACTGGAGGCTTGTTCAGACTTTGCTGCTTTGCGCAGTTTGCCGATCAATTGCTCAGTCGTCGGCAGCCCCACATCACTTTGAATCAGTGATTCTTCTAGGGCATCAAACCAAGCTTCGTCAGTCTTGCTAGATTTGAATAGGGATCCGAGGGTTTTACGTAAGCCGAACATAATCGATACAATTTAATCCTTGCATCTTATCAATTTAATTCTTGGGATATGGTGATTCAGCAGATGCGTTCTAATTTACTCCGAATTTCTTTCCTATTTTTACTGTTTGCGCCATTGTCTTGGGCTACAGGCAAAGATCAGGCGGATACACACGAATTTCAGTTAAGTAATGGACTGAAGCTCATAGTGAGGGAAGACCATCGTGCCCCAACTGTGGCCCATATGGTTTGGTATCGCGCAGGTTCGATGGATGAGATCAATGGTCGAACTGGTGTGGCGCATGTCCTTGAGCACATGATGTTTAAGGGAACTGACAAGGTGAAAGCAGGTGAGTTTTCACGTTTAGTAGCAGCGGTTGGTGGGCGTGAAAATGCATTTACTTCTCGCGATTACACCGCTTACTTTCAGCAAGTTGAAAAATCAAAGTTGGATGAAGTGATTAAGCTAGAAGCAGATCGAATGTCCAACTTAAATTTTGATGACGCTGAGTTCTTAAAAGAAATTCAGGTAGTGATGGAGGAGCGGCGTTTACGCACTGAAGATAATCCTAATAGCCTTCTCAATGAATCGCTCATGGCAACCGCTTATATGAGCTCACCATATCGTCATCCTGTAGTTGGCTGGATGAATGATTTACAGAATATGACAGCTTCTGATGCAAGGGATTGGTACCGCAATTGGTATAAGCCAAATAATGCAACTGTAGTCATTACTGGTGATGTTGATGCCATGAAAGTCTTGGCATTGGTAGAAAAATATTATGGCGCCGTTCCTGTACAAGAGCTACCAGTGCGTAAGCCACAAGTCGAGCCACCGCAAAAAGGAGTAAAGCAAGTTCAAGTGAAGGCACCGGCAGATAGCGCGCAATTGGCGATGGCTTGGAAAGCACCGCGTCTTGAGCCTGGCAAGCTGGATAATCCTGAGCCATATGCACTTGAGTTGTTAACCGCAGTGCTGGATGGTTATGACAATGCACGCTTGAATCGCACGTTAGTAAAGCAAGAAAAGATCGTGAACGATGTAGGTGTTAGTTATGACATGGTCTCTCGTGGACCCGAGTTATTTCTGATTAGTGCCACTATGACTAAAGGAAAAACGGTTTCACAGGCACAGGCGAGCATTCGCAAAGCGTTGGATGAGATCAAGCAAAAAGGGATTTTGGAGTCTGAACTCAAGCGCATTAAGGTGCGCATTCTTTCAGAACAAATTTATAAGAGAGATTCTATTTTTGGTCAGGCGATGGAAATTGGCAGTACTGAAATGGCTGGATTTTCTTGGAAGGATATTGACTATATGCTGGAGAAAATGCAAACCATTACTCCGGAGCAAGTCCAAGCGGTTGCCAAAAAATACTTGGTCGATGAAGGCTTGACGATTGCTGTACTCGATCCACAGGCACGCAAGACCGTTGGTAAGGAGGGCAAATAATGAGAGCCCTCACGAAAATCGTTTCATCCTATTTTTTAGCTTTTGGTTTCATCGCTAGTGCAAATGCCATATTGCCAATTGAAAAACTGGATGCTTATAAAGGTGCCAAAGCTTTTCTAGTACAAACCAAAGCATTGCCGATGGTTGATATTGAGGTCAGCATAGATGCCGGCGATCGTTATGATCCTGCTGGCAAAAGTGGCTTAGCCGACATGACCGCAGGCCTGATGAATTATGGGGTACGTGGCGATAGGGGCTTGTTAAATGAGGCCCAAATTGCGGATGAGATTGCTGATTTGGGTGCAAATATTGGTTTATCAGTTAGTGGCGAGCGCGCCATTTTGCGTATCCGGACTTTAAGTAGAAAAGATTTGCGTGATCGGGCTGTGCAATTGGCAGCCTCTATGTTGAGTTCGCCCACCTATGATGCCAATATTCTTGCGCGGGAAAAACAAAGAACTATCACCAGCTTGCTTGAAGCAGAAACTAAACCAGAGTATGTTTTAGAGCGCCGTTTCAAAAAAATGGTCTACGGAGCTTATCCTTTGGCTGATACTCCCTCAGTAAAATCGGTTGGTGCGATTACTGCTACAGACTTACAGCAGTTTCATAAACAGTTTTATCGTGGCGATCGGATGATCGTCAGCATTGTGGGTGACGTAAATTCGACTCAGGCAAATGAAGTCGTACAAATGTTATTAAAAAGAATTCCGCAATCAGGATCAGCAATTGCGCCTCTACCTGAACTTCAACGTTCACCCGTAGAGCCTTTGGCTCAGCGAGAGGTACAGATTCCATTTGATTCTCAGCAAGCCCATATCGCGATGGGTATGACGGCAGTAGCGAGGAATAATCCTGATTATTTCCCCTTACTTGTAGGAAATTACATTTTGGGTGGCGGTGGATTTGTGTCCCGTTTGATGAACGAGGTTCGTGAGAAGCGTGGCCTTGCCTATAGTGTTTTTAGTTATTTCGCTCCAGGCAAAGCTAGCGGTATTTTTCAGGCCGGTCTACAGACCAAGAGTGATCAGGGTTCTATGGCGCTTGGGGTGATGAGTGACACTATTGCAAAATTTATTACGGATGGTCCGACCGTCAGTGAACTTGCTGCAGCAAAAGCCAATTTGATCAATGGTTATCCATTACGTATTGATAACAATCGCAAACTCTTGGATAACGTCTCCTCTATCGCATGGAATGATTTGCCACTTGATACGATGGAAGTCTGGACTAAACAAATTGAGGCTGTTAGTTTGGAGCAGGTGACTGCTGCATTCCAAAAATATCTGGCGATGGATCGAATGAAGATTGCAGTCTTGGGGGCTCAAAATAAATAAGTCAAAGCCGATGAAGGCAGAGCCGCCAAAGAAAGTGCGCATTATCGGTGGTATATGGAGAAGTCGCCAGTTAATCGTCTTAGATTTACCAGGTTTGCGACCTTCTACAGATCGTATTCGAGAAACTCTATTCAACTGGCTTGGTCAAGATTTGACAGGCCTCACTTCTTTGGACTTATTTGCAGGAACGGGCGCTCTTGGTTTTGAGGCAGCCTCACGGGGTGCAGATTTGGTAGTGCTTCTCGAAAAAGATAAAAAGACCCATGCGAACTTAGTGTCTAATTTTGCGCTGTTGCAATCCTCGCCAGTATCTGCAGTGGTAGAAATTTTGCAGCGAGACAGTGTGGAGTTCTTAAGTCAACAGCCTGACCGCTCAACGAATCTGATTTTTATTGATCCTCCTTTTCAGGATGGGACATTACTTGACCGTGCTGTCATCGAAGCTGGCAGAATTTGTGATGACTCCATCGGGGGCGGAATTTATGTGGAATTTCCCTCAAATCGTCCTCGTGAAGAGATAGAAGCCCTACTGCCAAGCTGGCATTGTGGAAAATACTTAGAGGCTGGGCAGGTAAAAGCCTGTCTATTTCGGAGTGTAAGGGGCTAAACTCTTGCCTATAGCCGTTAAAGCCTTAGGAGAGTTATGACTGTCGCTGTCTACCCTGGAACATTTGACCCATTTACACGTGGTCACGAGGATTTGGTTCGTCGAGCATCTAGTATTTTTGATAAGTTGATTGTTGGTGTTGCCTCAAGTCGTAGCAAGCATCCTTTTTTCACTTTGGATGAGCGGATTGATATTGCTAAGGAAGTGCTTGGGCATTACTCCAATGTGAAGGTGGTTGGCTTTCAAGGTTTGCTAAAAGATTTTGCGCGCGAGCACAATGCACGCGTTATCGTGCGTGGCTTGCGTGCGGTATCTGACTTTGAGTATGAGTTTCAGATGGCAGGGATGAATCGTTATTTACTACCTGATGTAGAAACCCTGTTTTTAACTCCATCTGATCAGTACCAATTTATCTCTGGTACCTTTGTGCGTGAGATTGCGTCTATGGGTGGCGATGTCAGTAAGTTCGTTTTCCCGTCTGTGGAAAAGTGGCTTGTTCAAAAGATTGCGGCTGCCAATCAAAATTCTAAGTAAAGCCATCGAGTAAAAAATGGCTTTAATGATTACCGACGAATGCATCAATTGCGATGTGTGTGAGCCAGAATGCCCCAACGATGCAATCTATATGGGGCTAGAGATTTATGAGATTGACCCCAGTAAATGTACTGAGTGTGTGGGTCACTATGATGCGCCCCAGTGCCGTCAGGTATGTCCAGTAGACTGCATCCCCTTTAACCCCGCACATACTGAAACCCAAGAGCAGTTAATGGTGAAGTTCAAGCTATTAACTGCCGCCAAAAAAGCGAATTCAGTTTAACTAAGCAGCTTAGCCCTTAGAGTGCAGTTCCATCATGGCAGTTTGGGTATCGCCTTTTAAAAATAGCGGCAAAATTTGTAAACCATTTTCAATGCTGGTGTTGATGAGTTTTTGTTCCGCTAATTGCGGTCTACGTAAAACATAGTCAGCAACCTCCATCGGACGACCCTCACCAGCCACATCCCTTGGGTGCCCGATACCTAGACGCAGACGCCAGTAGTCAGGCGTGCCTAGGTGTGCTTGAATATCTTTGAGACCATTGTGTCCACCAGTGCCACCACCAAGCTTGATGCGTGCTGTTCCCGGTTTGAGATCAAGTTCGTCTTGCACTACCAAAATATCTGCAGGTGTAATTTTGTGAAAGCGACAAAGAGCTCCAACGGCTTGGCCACTCAGGTTCATGTAGGTGCCAGGCTTAAGTAAAAAGAGATCTTCACCTTCCCATTTCGCTTTAGCTACTTTTCCATGAAAACGTTTTTCTGATTCAAAGCGAGCGTTCAATTGTTTTGCCAAGACGTCGACAAACCAGAAGCCAGCATTGTGCCGATCTTCTTCATGTTCATCCCCAGGATTTCCCAGGCCAACAATTAATTTCATCATGATGAGAGTGTAAAGATATAAGTTGATTTCTACAAAAAGAGCAAAGGGATAAAAAGAAAGCCCGCTTGCGCGGGCTTCTCTCGCAAACAGATGACTTAATGAATTAAGCCTTATCCTTTGCATCAGCAGCAGGCGCAGCTGCTGGAGCTGCAGCGGCTGCAGGTGCAGCTTCTTCAGTCTCAGCGGCTTTAACAGCTGGAATACGTGCGTTTGCAAGCACTGGGTTTTCTTGCTCAACATGCAATACCAAAGTAACGCCTTTTGGCAATGTCAGGTCTTTCGCATGAACAGAATGACCCACTTCAATTTTGCTCAAGTCCACTTCAATGAACTCTGGTAAGTCTGCTGGTAAGCAAGAAATTTCGATGTCATTGAGGATGTGACTAATAACAGCACCTTGCAATTTCACAGCAGCCGATGTGTCAGCATTAGTGAAGTGCAATGGAATGCGCATGTGAACTTTCTCAGTCGCAGAAACGCGCTGGAAGTCAATGTGCAAAACCAATGGCTTAAATGGATGCATTTGGTAATCGCGTAACAACACTTTTTGTGTTTTGCCACCAATTTCCAAATCCAAAATGGATGAGTGGAATGCTTCCTTGCGGAGAGCATGGAACAACGCGTTATGGTCTAACTCAATGACCAAGGCTGGATCTTTACTACCGTAAACGATTCCCGGAGTCTTGCCGGAATTGCGCAGACGGCGGCTCGCACCCGTTCCCTGTACGCTTCTTTCAAAGGCTACAACTTTCATATTCAATTTCCCTATTAAGGTTAATTTCCGTTCGCGACCAAACAGAAAAGCCTTCGATTATATCGTGTGAATGGGGATTTTTGCCTACAAATGCTCAAAAAACGCCTAAGAACCCGCAAAAAACGGGGTAAAACAGGGTTTTTTGCTTATTCGGCAAACATAGACATGACTGAATCGCCCTTGCTAATACGAGAAAGGGTCTCTGCTAGCAATGGCGCTACGGTCAATTGACGGATTTTGCTCACTTTGGACGCTTCTGCAGTCAATGGGATCGTGTCGGTAACAACCAGTTCATCCAATTCGGAGGCGGCAATTCGAGCCACTGCACCGCCTGATAGAACAGCGTGAGTACAGTAAGCGGTAACTCCCTTCGCACCACGCTCTTTAAGCGCTTCAGCAGCCTTACAAAGGGTTCCGCCGGTATCAATGATGTCATCCATGATCACGCAATGGCGACCTTCTACTTCGCCAATGAGGTGCATTACTTCCGATACATTGGCTTTAGGGCGACGTTTATCAATAATCGCCAAGTCTGTACCTAATTGTTTTGCCATGGCACGGGCGCGCACTACACCGCCGATATCTGGGGAAACAATAATCAGATCTTTTTTTGTCTTTTGCGCTTCCAGATCGGCCAAGAGAACGGGTGAGGCATAAATGTTATCTACCGGGATATCAAAAAAGCCCTGAATTTGGTCAGCATGGAGGTCCATGGTCAGAACACGCTCAATACCAGCGACCGATTGCAGCATATTTGCCACGATGCGGGCAGAGATTGCAACGCGGGCGGAGCGTGGACGACGGTCTTGGCGGGCGTAACCGAAGTACGGAATCACCGCAGTGATGCGGCTTGCAGAGGCTCGCTTCAAGGCATCAATCATGATCATCAATTCCATCAAGCTGTCATTGGTTGGTGCACAGGTTGATTGAATGACCACGACATTTTTGCCGCGAACGTTTTCTTGAATTTCTACTTGAATCTCGCCGTCCGAGAAACGACCTACAAAGGCTTTACCCATCGGCAAATTGAGCTCTTTGGCTACAGCCTCAGCCAAAACCGGATTTGCGTTGCCTGTAAATAAAGTCAATAAATCTGTGTTTGTGGAGGACATAGTCTTAAGGATTTTGAGGGGTCAAAAGGTTTTCTTTGTCATTTCTACAGTAATTGGCAGGGGAAGAAGGATTCGAACCTTCGCATGCTGGAATCAAAATCCAGTGCCTTAACCAGCTTGGCGATTCCCCTTCGGATCAATCTGAAGAAATCAAATTGTAAGCTGGATTTTTATTTAGCCCCCGAACAACCCGACCTATCCACCCTTTAGGAAGATTTTGTAGAAGATTTTCCAGTTTTGCGACATTCATCTTAGAGTCTAAGACTGTAAACACGCTACTTCCAGAGCCTGACATACGGGGCTCAGAGCCCGGTACTGCCTGACTAATCCAATCCAAAGCTTGCTTCACTTCAGGACAAATCCGCATCGCTACTGCCTGACAATCATTTGAAAGATCGGACCATGGCGATGCAAGAAAGCCATCTATTGTAATCTGACCGTGATTTCGGGTCAATTCAGGGTCCTGAAAAATGCTGATAGTAGGAATCCCTTGATTGGGGAAGATCACTAAAAAATCACGAGTTTCCAGGGCAATTTCTTGAATTTGTTCGCCAATACCTTCAACAAATGCATTTTTGCCAAAAATGAAAAATGGTACATCTGCCCCGAGCTGAAGACCAAGTTCGCAAAGTGTCTTTTGGTTTAACTTGAGATTCCAGAGGGTATTTAAACCAATTAAGGTGGTGGCAGCATCGGAAGATCCGCCACCCATTCCAGCCCCCATGGGGATTTCTTTTTGCAGGCCAATCTCAACCCCAGATTCAATCTGGCAAAAGTCTTTTAATAGTTTGGCAGCTCTGACCACTAAATCATTTTCGGGTTCTACTCCCGAAATGGGATCGATACGAAGAATCTCATTTTGGGGGATCAGTTTTAAGTGGATCGTGTCACACCAATCAATTAACTGAAAGACGGATTGTAGTAAGTGATAGCCATCTGCTCTTCGACCAACAATGTGAAGAAATAAATTCAGCTTGGCTGGTGAGCGTAGCGTTAAGGATTGATAACTGATTTCACTCATTCGGGCTATCAAAGACTAGGCGAATATCAATCGATCCAATATTCGAGCTGCGAGTCATACTTAATTTCTCAAGACGGTTTTTATTACCCCAGGTATAAATTAAGTCCCAGCCATCCTGGTTAATTTTGCTCACTTGCCCTTTGGCATTTCTTTCTATGCTTGCTTCGCTACCGGGCCTTACTTCGCCTCTGAGCCAGTTTGATAAACCTCTTGCTGGTAATGGAAGTCCCAAAGTGTTTTGAACGAGGGTGTCTGCATCAATTGCTGTGACTACTTGTCCTTCACGTTCAAGAGTCGCTTCGCCCGGCATGATGGTAATTTTTGCGATGGATCCACCAACAGGATTGCGTATCTCTAAAACGTCTTTGAGTTGCTCTTGGGTGAGCGTAAAGCCACCTGATCCACCTTGATTGTGAGCATCGGTAAGTCCAGTAACTTTAACGGCAAAGCGGCCATCCCAAGAGCCTGCAGAAGCTTGATCAGCGTTTGACCAATCTTGTTTTAAGCGCTTGAGCGTTTCTTTAAGTGTGGGATTATTAGCGTCTAATTTTTGAGCCTGTTGCCACATCTCCTCTGCTTCAGTGCGGCGACCCATTGCCCACAATACCTCACCAGTATGTGCCGCAATATCAGCTTCCGGTTTCATTCTGAAGGCTTGTTGAAGTTGCTCTAGAGCCAATTCATTTTTTCCAAGACGGAAGTTGACCCAGCCTAAGCTATCTAAAATGAAGCTGTCCTTAGGGGAGAGTTGGTGCGCTTTAGTGATGAGTGCAAATGCTTCGGGTAGTTTGATGTTGCGGTCGGCAAAAGAATAGCCCAAAGCATTTAAAGAATTCGCATCATTTGGATTCTTGCGCAAAATTTCCCGCAAGGTTTTTTCCATCACATCTAAGCGGCCTACTTTTTCTGCTGACATGGCATAGGTATAAAGCAACGCTGGATCCTTGGGGGTCGGTTTTACAGTAGACGTAATTTCATAGAAAGCCCGTAGAGCATCTGACTCATCTTTGGCTTTACTGAGCAAAGCTTGCAGTTGCAGTAGTGTATTTTCTTGCTGCGCTGGAGTTTGTTGGCGCAATAACGCGATGGCAGGTTTGACGGCATCTGACCAGCGATTATTTAAAACCAGCAACGTAATCAAAACTTCTTTGGGTTTGGTTTGGGATGCTGGAGACAAACTATCCCAAGTTTTAGCAGCATTTAAAGCTAATTCAGGCGAGCCACCTGCAATCCCAATTTCCATCGCCCTTTGGGCCAAGCGAGGATCCTTGAATTGACGTGCCATTTCCATATAGGTGTTGTAGGCTAGGCCCGCTTCGCCTCTTTGCAGGGCAATTTCTGAAGCTAAGACTTCAAAAACTGCCTGCCCCGTTTGGATATCGTCGGTTTGTGCAGATGCCTGACCAGGCAGGGCGCTTGCGTAAGCGATGGAGAAGAGTAATAAACCCTTCAAATAGGATTTAAGTAACAATTTGCTCATAAGCACATTCTAATCTGCGAATCTACAATTGATTTATGCCAGAACTTCCAGAAGTTGAAGTCACCCGCTTGGGAATTGCCCCTCACCTTCAGGGGCGCGTGATTAGTGCCGTCAAAATCCTTGATGGGCGTTTACGTTGGCCTGTCCCTAGCACCCTGACTAAGATTTTGCCTGGTCAAAAAGTGCACACCATTGAAAGGCGCGGAAAGTACCTCTTAATTGAGCTGGATATAGGGCATCTATTGATTCATTTGGGAATGACAGGCACCTTACGGGTATTGCCCAGCTCTGATCTTTTGAAGTTGCATGATCGAGTGACTGTAGAGTTTGGGAAGTTAAGTTTACGTTTGCATGACCCCAGAAAATTTGGTGCAGTGTTGTGGCATCCAAGAACTAAAGGTCCGATAGAGAAAAATGTTCTATTACAAAAGTTAGGGGTAGAGCCTTTTTCAACAGAATTTGCTGGAGAGCTTGGCGCTGAAATTTTGTATCGGGCATCACGCAAGCGCACCGTCGCTGTTAAGCAATTTCTGCTGGCTGGCCAAGCGGTCGTTGGTGTTGGAAATATTTATTGCTCCGAGAGTTTGTTTGAGGCAGGCATTCATCCTGCTAAGGCTGCTGGAAAACTCACGCGCCCTCAATGTGTTCGTCTAGCTGAAGCAGTGAGATTGATTTTGAAAAAAGCCATTGCTGCTGGCGGCAGTAGCTTGAAAGATTTTGTGAACAGTGATGGCGATCCAGGACATTTTATGGTGCAAACCAAAGTCTATGATCGTAAAGATGAACCCTGTAAAGTTTGTAAAACACCCATCAAGCAAATTGTGCAGGGACAGCGCTCCACTTATTTTTGCCCTACATGTCAAAAGCGCTAATCACTACTTTTTCTGAAAAGTTGATTGCTTGGCATGCACGCAGTGGCCGCTCAGGTCTGCCTTGGCAAGGCAATCGAGACCCTTATGCAGTCTGGGTTTCAGAAATCATGCTACAACAAACTCAGGTAGCTACTGTTCTAGAGCGCTACCCTCGCTTTATGAAGCGCTTTCCAACGGTTAAAAAATTAGCAGCTGCTCATATCGATGAAGTGCTGGCTGAGTGGGCTGGCTTGGGTTATTACTCTCGCGCTCGAAATTTACATGCGTGTGCCCAGCAAGTGATGCAACAATTTGCTGGGCAATTTCCGGGCGATCCAGTTTTACTCGAGCAACTCAAGGGGATTGGTCGGTCAACCGCAGGCGCAATCGCTGCTTTTGCTTTCCATGCAAGAGCACCAATTCTAGATGCAAATGTCAAAAGAATTTTGGCGCGCTTATTTGCTGTAGAAGGCACGCTACAAGACAAGGCGGTAAATGACCATTTATGGGAGCTAGCTAATCAGCTCTTGCCAAGCAAGCCTCAGGATATGCCGGTGTATACCCAAGCATTAATGGACTTTGGCGCTACTTGGTGTACTGCTCGTAAACCAGTTTGTCTTAGGGGTGAAAAAAAATGCCCATTTGAAAAATACTGCCAAGCAAATTTAAGCAATCAAGTATTGGCGTTACCGAAAAAGGCAATAAAAGCAAAGTCACCCGAGTTTGACTGCGACATGCTCTTAGTCAGGCATGGCAATGCGATTCTGCTACAAAAGCGCCCAAGCAAGGCAATTTGGGGTGGATTATGGTCTTTACCAGAATCTATCTGGGTGGCGAAATCCACTCCTCGAAAAGCGGCACCAAGCCTCAAGAGCTTGTTGGAAGCGGCTTTACCTGAAGAAAAGACAGCTATATGGCTAAAGGCTTGTAAGTCGGTCCAAGTAGGTCCTCAAATTAAGCATGTCTTTACCCATCGACGTTTGTGGATGCAGATTTGGGATGTGAATGCTTTAAAAAGCGTAGAGCCTGAAAGTGCAAATCTGCAGTGGGTACCCTTGAGCCAATTAGGGCGCTATGGCCTACCGCAGCCGATTAAGATTTTGCTGCAGGGATTGAGTCTAGCTCGCGATGACGGTCTAAAAAATTAAGCTGTAGATCAATCAATTCTCTTTGGGTGCGGAAGTGTTCGCTAATTCGATTCACAAGATAGACCGAGCGATGCTGACCACCGGTACAACCAATTGCAACCGTTAAGTAACTGCGTCCGTCAGCAATGTAGTGCGGCAACCATTTCTCAATAAATTGTGTAATGTCACTTTCCATGCTAATGACTTCTGGAATTTTTTCTAGAAATTCTTTTACGGGTTTATCGTTCCCTGTTAGGGGCCTTAAGATTTTGTCGTAATGGGGGTTGGGCAAGCAACGAACATCAAAGACGAGATCTGCTTCGCTAGGCACGCCTTTTTTAAATCCAAAGGATTCAAAAATGACTGTCAAACCAACGGGCTTATCTTTCAGTAGGTCCTGAATCCAAGTGCGTAGGGCGTGAGATGGTAGGTTACTAGTATCAATGCTATGAGCTTGCGTGCGCAGGGGTTCAAGCAAGCTTCGTTCTTTATTAATCGCTTCTATCAATGTCGCCGATTGGGATTGCCTGGCATTCGTTGATAAGGGATGTCGTCGGCGAGTTTCTGAAAAGCGCTGTACCAAGGTATTGGTATCTGCATTTAAGAATAAGATGCGTACTTGGTGCGTACGCTTCAGATTTTCAAGAATGAAAGGAAGCTCTGCAATCGATTGGCCACGACGTGCATCAATAGCTACTGCTACGCGCTCGCACTTTTCGCTTTCAAGAGTGCTGATAAGGTTTTCTAGGAGCGAGACGGGAAGGTTATCGACGCAATCATAGCCAGCATCTTCAAAGGCCCTCAGGGCTACTGATTTACCTGAGCCTGAGATTCCGGTAATCAGATTAATTTGCATGACTTAAAGCAAGCGCCCTTGGGATTTAATCGCATCTGTCTCGGCGTTCATTTGCGCTCGTTGACGCTCTATAAATTCTTTGAGGGTATCAATACCGCGTAATTGCAAAATTGTATTGCGGACTGCAGCCTCTACTAGTACCGCTAAGTTGCGTCCAGCAGCCACTTGAATTTTTACCGTTCGAATCGGAATTCCTAAAACATCGATATGTTGAGCTTCCAGTGGCAATCTTTCAAATTCACCATCGGTTCGTCGAACCAATTGCACAATAAGGCGCAGTTTTAATTTTCGACGAACGGCTGTTTCACCAAAAATCGTACGAATGTCCAAGAGGCCAAGTCCGCGCACCTCAAGAAGATTGCGAAGAATTACGGGGCAACGACCTTCAATATAGTCGGGTCCTAAGCGTGCAAAATCTACCGCATCATCAGCAACTAAACCATGCCCGCGAGAAATCAATTCCAAACCTAACTCACTTTTGCCTAAGCCAGATTCACCCGTTAATAAAACGCCCAAGCCTAAGATGTCCATAAACACCCCGTGCATCGTAATTTGCGGAGCGCCAATTTTGGTGAGATAGGTGCGCAAATGGTCAATGACTTCTGCGGCTGAAATACTCGTGGTAAACAGCGGGGTGGATGAGCGTTGGCAGAATAGTTGTAGATCTGGATCTGCGGACTTGCCATCAGCCACAATGACACAAGGCGGAGTTTTAGAAATTAGGTTAGCAATTTGCTCTTGTTTTTGTTCGGGCTCAAGCGCTGCGTGATAGTCAACTTCTTGTACACCAAAAATTTGGATGCGACTTGGGTGAATCAGATTTAAGTGACCCACCAAGTCTGAGCTGGCTGCAGCAGCTTTGACTGCCTCAGGTGGAAAGGTGCGATCAGCACCTTCAAGGCCGCTAATCCAGGAGAGCTTCAGATCAGAAACATTGTCATCAAAGATTTGTTGCGCAGTTACTCGATCGAGGAGTAATGGCTGGGTCATTTTGTATTACCCCATTGCTGCAATAGTTCACAGACTGATGTGGGGTCGGTAGCAGAAATCAATTTTTCTCTTGCCTCTGAATCTGATAGCAGTTGTGCGATAGAGGAGAGAATTTCTAAATGTTGTTGGGTTGCCTTTTCTGGAACCAACAAAAAAATGAGGATCGACACAAGCTCACCATCAGGCGCTGCAAATTCGATCGGGTCTTTCAACTTCATGAAGGCTGCAGTGGGTTGCTTCAGGCCTTTTACACGACCGTGAGGAATCGCAACACCAGCCCCGAGGGCTGTTGAGCCTAAGTCTTCGCGGGCATTGAGAAACTCTACTACTGAGCTTGCATCAATACCAACTTGCTTGGCAAACAACTCCCCAGCGGCTGCAAAAGCATCAGCCCTGTTTTTGGCGGGGTTATCTAATGCAATGCAGTCTGGGTTAAAGAGATTAGTCAGCACATTCATTACAGATGATTATAGGTGTCCTCACGCTCATGCTTACTCAAAATGCTTTTCGTGATGATGATCTTGAATCTTTTCTTTGTGTTTCACAACCTGGCGCTCAAGCTTATCGACCACTGCATCCATAGCGTGATAGAGATCAGCATTATGTGCCTCAGCGAACAGTTCTTTGCCTTTGAGGTGAATCGTGATTTCGGCACTTTGACGGAGATCTTTTTCTTTGGCGTTATCAATCACTAAAAAGGCAGATGCATCAATGACGTGATCGAAGTGCTTGCGAATTTTAGCTAACCCAGCCTCAAGATGCGTACGCATAGCAGGGGTAACTTCTACATGACGGCTATTAATTTTTAAATTCATGAGCAACTCCTTATATCAACGCGTGCGCATAGCAATACCGAGGGTGCGCAGCAAGCCCCTGTCTTTTTGAGCTGTTTTTTTGGAAAGTGAACCATGAACCTCCAGCGTATCAGCGAATTTGCCGAAAACCAAGAGGGGAAAGTACTTTTTATTACTTATACGGACAGATGCCTTGTCTGGCTTACATCCGGAAGTTTTCGCCTAAGTAGACTCTGCGGACAGCATCATTTTGAATAATTTGATCGGGCTTGCCTTCTGCTAGAACGCTTCCTTCGCTAATGATGTAGGCGTGGTCGCAGATACCCAAGGTTTCTCGAACGTTATGGTCGGTAATCAACACGCCAATCTGACGATCTCGTAAGAATCGAACAATCCGCTGAATTTCCCCTACGGCAATAGGGTCAACTCCTGCAAATGGTTCATCGAGCAAGATAAATTTTGGTTGGGACGCTAATGCTCTCGCGATTTCAACACGGCGACGCTCTCCTCCAGACAATGACAGGGCTGGATTATTGCGGAGGTGGCCAATTTGTAGTTCGCCTAATAATTCATCTAGACGGTCCGCAATTTCGCCTTTGC
The DNA here is from genome assembly GCF_018882005.1 of Polynucleobacter sp. es-GGE-1. Taxonomy (NCBI): domain Bacteria; kingdom Pseudomonadati; phylum Pseudomonadota; class Betaproteobacteria; order Burkholderiales; family Burkholderiaceae; genus Polynucleobacter; species Polynucleobacter sp. es-GGE-1. The sequence continues at coordinate 93,061 of NZ_JACVPE010000010.1, read as the reverse complement.
TTAAGGGTTTTCCACCTTGGACTTGGAGCTCTAGGACTGCTTGTATATTCTCAGCAACGTTGAGCTTTCTAAAAACAGAAGCCTCTTGAGGAAGGTAAGAGAGCCCCATACGCGCTCGCTCATGAATAGGAAGATGGGTGATATTGACCCCATCTAAAATAATTTGACCGGCGTCCAGTGGCACCAGCCCAACAATCATGTAGAACGACGTCGTTTTACCCGCACCGTTTGGACCCAATAGTCCAACTACTTCACCACATTCCACTTCAATCGAAACATCTCGTACTACTGTTCGAGAGCCATAACGTTTTTGAAGATTGCTAGCGATGAGTGTTGCTTTGGGATGGTTTTGAGCTAAATCCGTTGTCATTTCTCTAATGTGGCTTTTCGTCTTGGTGAAAGGATTGCTCTAGCTAAAGGCAAGTCCTCCGCTTTTGCATTGGCGGGAGGTGTTACACGATAGCGCTCTTTAATATCATCGTACTCAATTTTCCAGCCCTGCAGTTGATCGAGCATCTGCATATTCAGAGAGCGCTTAAGACTGGCTTCTCCTGTGATAGTCAGAATCTCAGTCTTGGCATTGTAGGTAACTTGAGTCCCGCGTCCTTGTATAAATTCATCGGCAGGACCTTCTCTGCGCTGCCTGAAACTTGCAGTAGTGTCGGCGGATCCTTTGACATCAACTAATTCATAGCCTTCAGGATCCACTTGAATATGACCATCTTCGCCTGTAACGATAATGCTGCCTTTAATCAATAAAACTTGACCTTTTAAGTCATACACCTGCTGTACATCATTTACTGAAACTTTTTCAGCCTCAAGAATGATGGGCTTGTCTTGATCGGCTTTCTCGGCGTTAGCAATAGGGCTCAGCACCAGTAAGGAGAGGGTGAATCCAATATGAAGTAGGCGATGCATGGTAAACATTTTATTGTGCACCCCGAGGAGCGCGTTCGATTCGACCTTTAACTTGACCGGAAAGTGTCATGCTTTGTTGAATGTTGTCGAATGTTCCACCTTCTGTCGAGTTCATGATCGACATGCCTTGCTCTAATGTGATTGGCCGATCAGTTTTAACGATATCGTCGTTAATCAAGACCTTGAAATAACTAGACGAGGCCAGCATCCGTAAGCTTGCAGGCTCTGTGGCAGTAGCTGCTTGTTGGGGTCTAAAGATAGAAGCATTATCAAAGAGCTCCAAGATTGTTAGGTCACCATCTAGATGACCGGTATTCGATTTGACAGTCACAGGAGCTTTGTCTGGCTGAAAGAGGCGCATCCGTGGAGCATCAATATCAATGGAGGCATCGTCATCATAGTGAGTCACTTTATTGCCCAAAATTCTGTACTTGGTATTGCCTTGTTCGTTTAAAGCGGAAAGAGTGCCGTTTTTAATAATGTAGTCAGGCTCATGCAGGCGAATGCGTTCAAGTATTGAGCTTTCTGGAGGAGTATTTTTTTTAACCAACCAAAAAGTCATGAGGGTTAAGGCACCCATCAATAGCAAAGGCATGAGGCCCAGCAATGTACGCCCAATGTTGAGTTTGATCCGTTGAGAATTCAATTGCATTGCTTATTGACGAGCCTGGCTGAGCAATTCCTCGTAGCGGCTTTGTGCCTTGAGAATCAGATCACACACTTCTCTAACGGCGCTATTGCCACCCGCATGCGTAGTGACATAATGTGCAAATTCTTTCACAGCTTCATGCGCTTGCGCAGGAGCAATTCGTAGTCCAGCGTTTTTCATCATGGCTAGATCTGGCCAGTCATCACCCATGACAGCGCAGTCACTGGCTTTCAGTCCAAGTGTTTTTAGAACTTCTTCTAAAGCTAACGCTTTATTTTCAACACCCATATGAACCTGTTTGATGCCTAATTCATCACAGCGCGCTAAGACCATTTTGGAGTTTCTGCCCGTGATGATGGCTGTCGGAATACCACATTGCTCTAAAAGTTTGATCCCTAGACCATCTTGAATATCAAATGCCTTTAAAGATTCTTTACCATCAGCACCAATCCATACCTGCCCGTTGGTGAGGACCCCATCAACATCTAAAACTAGCAACTTCACTTTGCCAGCGCGCTCCCATGCTTGTGGATACTGTGAAAGAGGGTTGGTGTTGTGTGTAGTAAAAGCGTTGGGCATAAGTCTCAATCAACGACGGTATTAAATTACTTTGGCTGCAAAGAGATCATGTAGATTGAGGGCGCCTAGTAGGCAGCCATCTTGATCGGTAACAACTAAATGATTGATGCGATGTTTTTCCATCATTTCAATGGCTTCTTCAGCCAACAGTTCTGGTGGGATGGTGCGAGGGCTAGCAGTAGTGGCATTTTGTAAAGTGACGCCACTAAGATTCGTGTTTTTCTCTAGCAGTCTGCGTAAATCACCGTCTGTCAAAATGCCAAACACTTTTTGCTTGTCATCCAATGTCACTACCATCCCCATGCGCTTAGCAGTCATTTCTAGTAGGGCATCTTGCAGTGAAGCGTGGATAGAAATTTTTGGCGTGTCATCAAAGCTACGCATTACTTCACTGACATGCATTAATTGTTTGCGGCCCAAGCGACCGCCAGGATGGGAACGCTGAAAATCTTCTGCCTGAAATCCACGGGCGTCTAATAAAGCAACTGCTAATGCATCGCCCATAGCTAATGCAGCAGTAGTGCTGGTTGTGGGGGCAAGATTCAGTGGGCACGCCTCTTTTTCAACACTGGTATCTAAATGGGCGTCTGCTAATTGGGCAAGCGAAGAATTTGGTGCGCCAGTCAAAGCAATCAGTTTTGCACCAGTACGTTTCACGATCGGTACGATAGTTAATAATTCTTCTGTCTCTCCAGAGTTCGAGAGAGCAACAAAAACATCGTCTCTAGTAACCATACCTAAATCACCGTGACTAGCCTCGGCTGGGTGCACAAAAAAAGCAGGTGAGCCTGTCGAGGCAAAGGTAGCAGCAATTTTGCGAGCAATATGCCCCGATTTACCAATGCCAGAAACCACAATTCTCCCTTTGCAGTCATGCAGTAATTCCACTGCGTATACGAGTGCATCGGCGTTGATGCCTTCTAGGCGATCGCGCATGGTTTGCAGCGCAGCAGCCTCAATTGCGAGGGTATCGCGTGCAAGCTTTAGGGTACGTTCACGAGTCTTAGCTATCATCGAGTAAGTATATGCCGTCAGTCCTTCAATTAACCCTCATTCTCCTAGCCGCAGGTGTGGCTGGAGTGGTTATTTTCCGCTATTTTGGCTTACCCCCTATTTTGGGCTATTTAGCGATTGGGGTGCTGATTGGCCCCAATGCCCTGGCTTTGGCAAGCGACTCTTCTACAGTGAAGTATTTAGCTGAATTTGGGGTAGTTTTCTTAATGTTCTCGATCGGCTTGGAATTTAATCTAAACAAGCTGCGATCGATGCGGAACATCGTATTTGGTCTGGGTGGCAGTCAAGTGGTCTTGACGATGCTTTTAGCGGTGCCGGTCAGCCTCTTGATGAACTGGATTTACCCAATTTCTTGGCAGGCAGCCATTGCCTTGGGCGGGGCTTTGGCGATGTCTTCCACCGCGATTGTGACAAAACTCATTTCTGATCGATCTGAATTAGAAACAGAGCATGGTCGCAATGTCGTCGGTATTTTGTTATTCCAAGATTTAGCAGTGGTTTTTTTATTGATCTTGATTCCCTCTTTGGGAAAAAACCCAAAAGATCTGTTTGTTGCTCTCACTGCGGCCTCAATCAAGATTACGGTTGCTTTGGCCTTAATTTTCTTCATTGGCCAATCGCTCATGAGTCGCTGGTTTAGATTGGTTGCTAAGCTACGCTCGCAAGAATTGTTCATGTTGAACCTCTTGTTGATTGTGCTCGGTATGGCAGGTTTAACAGAGCACTTTGGTTTGTCTTTAGCGCTCGGTGCATTTTTGGCTGGGATGTTAATTGCTGAGACGCCATATCGTCATCAGGTTGAAGAGGATGTCAAACCATTTCGTGATGTCTTATTGGGACTCTTCTTTATTACGATTGGCATGCTGCTTGACTTCAATGTCATTCGTGAACAGTGGATGTTGGTGGTAGCACTTCTGATTGGCCCCTTACTATTTAAATTTGGCTTGATCGCCTTACTCTCGAGAGCGTTTGGCTCAAGCCCTGGCATCTCGATTAGAACGGGCTTATGCCTTGCTCAGGCGGGCGAATTCGGCTTCGTATTGCTGACTCAAATTGATGGCTTAGATTTAATTGATCCCGTTCTGAGCCAAGCGGTTCTTGCCGCGATGTTGCTCTCGATGTTTTGCGCGCCATTTTTGGTTGAATATAGTGATCGCATTACAATGCGTTTTTCCAGTAACGAATGGCTATTGCAATCGCTTGCGTTGACACGCGTTGCTGCAAAGAGCGTACGCAATGAGAATCACGTCATCATTTGTGGGTTTGGCCGTTCTGGTCAAAGCTTGGCACGTATGCTCGATCAAGAAAAGATTCCTTACATTGCCCTAGATTTGGATCCCGATCGCGTGAAAGAGGCTGCTGCTGCAGGCGATAACGTGGTGTATGGCGATGCGAGTCGTGAAAATTATTTAGTTGCCGCTGGCCTCTCAAGAGCTAAGACAGTTGTCATTACTTATGCAGATACTGCTGCTAGTTTGCGTGTGTTGCGTCAGGTTGAACACCTGCGTCCCGGCATGACAGTATTAGTTCGCACCAAAGACGACGCCGACATTGCTAAGTTGCAAGCGGCTGGTGCTACCGAAGTGGTGCCTGAGTTGATTGAGGGAAGCCTCATGATTGCCTCGCACGTCTTGTTGATTATGGGTGTACCTATGCGTAAGGTAGTTCGGCGGATTACGACTGCACGTGAAGAGCGTTATAGCTTGCTAAGAGGGTATTTCCGAGGCGCAGGCGATGATGACTTTGGCTCGAATGAGTCTTGGCGTTTACATTCGATTACTTTGCTGCCCAATTCTCAAGCCGTTGGTAAAACTCTAGAAGAGCTTGATTTAGGTAGTGCAGGTGTCAGCGTTCAAGCAGTACGTCGTAAGGGGCGCAACGCAGACTATGTGAAACTTGTCTTGACGCCCGAATTGCAACTGCAAGCTAACGATATCTTGGTGATCTCAGGTAACTCTGAAGCGACTGACTTGGCTGAAGCTAAATTACTCTGAGATTTATTGACTATTTCTTTTTCTTAGCTGCGACGAGTTTGCGAGTGAGTAATGGTGCCAAGTAGTGACCAGTAAAGCTGGCTTCATTTTTTGCTACATCCTCTGGCGTTCCCGTGGCAATGATCTGACCACCACCTGCACCACCTTTTGGTCCTAAGTCAATAATCCAGTCAGCAGTCTTGATCACATCTAAGTTGTGCTCAATGATGACAATCGTATTGCCTTGCTTTTTGAGTGTCTGAATCACCGTGAGTAATAGTTGAATATCGTGGAAATGTAAACCAGTGGTTGGTTCATCCAAGATATAAAGTGTTCGACCAGTATCCCGCTTAGAAAGCTCAAGTGATAATTTCACGCGCTGGGCTTCGCCGCCAGATAGAGTTGTAGCGCTTTGTCCCAGCTTCACATAACCCAAGCCAACATCTAACAGTGTTTTGAGTTTGCGCTTGACTACTGGAACGGCTTCAAAGAATTCATGGGCTTGCTCGATCGTCATCGAGAGTACTTCATGAATGTTTTTACCTTTATAGCGAATATCTAAAGTTTCACGGTTGTAACGTTTGCCATGGCAGACATCGCAGGGTACATAAACGTCTGGCAAGAAGTGCATTTCTACTTTGAGTACGCCATCGCCTTCGCAGGAATCGCAGCGTCCGCCTTTGACGTTAAAGGAGAAGCGACCAGCTTCATAACCACGTTCACGTGAGGCTGGAACTCCAGAAAAAAGTTCACGAATGGGCGTAAAGAGGCCGGTATAGGTAGCGGGGTTGGAACGAGGTGTTCTGCCAATGGGAGACTGATCAACACTAATCACTTTGTCAAAGTGTTCTAAGCCCTTCATTGCATCATGTGCAGCAGGCTCTGCATTAGAGCCATAGAGGTGTTGTGCAACTGCATGATGCAGGGTGTCGTTAATCAGTGTAGATTTTCCGGAACCCGATACTCCAGTGACGCAAGTTAATAAACCGACTGGAATTTTGGCGTGTACTGATTGCAAGTTATTGCCACGCGCACCGATGATTTCTAAAAAGCGATCATTTACCGGAATACGTTTTTGGGGAACTTCAATGGCTTCGCGACCAGCAAGATAGGCGCCAGTAAGGGATTTGGGATTGGCCTCGACTTCAGCAGGCGTGCCTTCTGCAACAATTTCGCCGCCATGAACACCGGCTCCTGGGCCGATATCGATGACCCAATCAGAAGCGCGAATCATATCTTCATCATGCTCAACCACTAATACGCTATTACCTAAGTCACGTAAGTGTTTGAGTGTGCCAATCAAGCGATCGTTATCGCGTTGATGTAGACCAATTGAGGGTTCATCGAGTACATACATTACGCCCGTTAAGCCTGAGCCAATTTGACTTGCGAGCCGAATACGTTGGGCTTCTCCGCCCGATAGAGTGTCTGCACTTCGTTCTAAAGAGAGGTAATCAAGACCCACGTCATTTAAGAAACGCAGACGTGCACTGATTTCTTTCACAATCTTATCGGCGATTTCTCTCTTGGCACCTTTCAGTTCAAGTGCCTCAAAGTATTCCTTTGCTTCTTTTAGCGGGAGAGCGCTAATTTCATAAATAGCGCGAGATTGTTTCTTCTCACCCACTTTGACAAAACGCGCCTCTTTGCGTAAACGACTGCCGTTACATTCTGGGCAGGTTTGCACATTTTGATAGCGAGATAGCTCTTCACGCACGGTGACAGAATCTGTCTCGCGATAGCGCCGTTCAAAGTTGGCAACAATCCCTTCGAAAGCATGCTCGCGAATGCTATTTTTGCCACGCTCATTGATATATTCAAAAGGAATAGTAATGTCACCAGAGCCCAACAAGATGAGGTCTTGTTGTTTCTTGCTAAGGGATTCAAATGGCTTTTCTACGTCAAACCTGCCATGCTTGGCAAGAGTTTGCAGTAATTTGAAGTAGAACTGATTACGGCGATCCCAGCCTTTAATCGCCCCAGACGCTAGGGATAAATCAGGATGTGCCACGATACGTTTTGGATCAAAGAAAGATTGATGTCCAAGGCCATCGCATGAAGGACATGCACCCATTGGATTATTAAATGAGAAGAGGCGTGGCTCTAGTTCTTGAAGAGAGTAAGAGCAAACAGGGCAAGCAAACTTACTGGAGAAAATCATCTCTTTACCAGTATCCATATCCACAATCATGGCCTTGCCATCCGCAAGGCGTAGCGCTGTCTCAAAAGATTCAGCAAGACGTTGTTGAATGTCAGGGCGCACTTTAATGCGATCAACAACTACTTCAATGGAATGTTTATCATTCTTTTTGAGGGTTGGTAATTGATCGACTTCAAAAATTTCTGCCTTAGCTACGTTTGCTGTGCCACCGCCGGAGCGCACTCGAAAGCGCACAAAGCCTTGGGCCTGTAGGTCTTGGAAGAGATCAACGAACTCGCCTTTGCGCTCACTTACCACTGGCGCAAGAATCATCAACTTTGTGTCCTCAGGCATAGAGAGCACTGTGTCTACCATTTGAGAGACGCTTTGCGCCTCTAGAGGTAGGTCGTGGTCTGGGCAGTGAGGTGTGCCTGCGCGTGCAAATAGCAAACGCAAATAATCATGAATTTCAGTAACAGTACCCACAGTGGAGCGTGGGTTATGGCTCGTTGCTTTTTGTTCAATGGAAATTGCAGGTGATAGACCTTCGATGGTGTCAACGTCGGGCTTTTCCATCAACTGCAAAAATTGACGCGCATAAGCGGAAAGCGATTCGACATAGCGACGCTGACCTTCGGCATAGAGCGTGTCAAAGGCCAATGAACTTTTACCTGAACCAGAGAGGCCAGTCAGGACGACGAGTTTCTCTCTAGGGATGTCTAGATTGATATTTTTGAGGTTATGGGTGCGGGCACCGCGGATCTTGATTTCGTTATTCATGATTTTTTTGCGTAACTTGTTAATATAGCTCTTTCCCATGAATTCTTCTGAACTTCGCTCCACTCTGGCCTTAGCGGGCATCTTCGGCTTACGTATGCTGGGCCTATTTTTGCTGTTGCCCGTTTTTAGCATCCACGCCAAAGACTTACCAGGAGGTGATCAAGCCTTCTTGATAGGGCTGGCACTCGGAATTTTCAATATTGTTCAGGCCTGCTTCCATATTCCCTTAGGCAGACTTTCCGATCGAATCGGCCGAAAAGCGGTCGTTTTATGGGGGTTGTCCTTGTTTGTTGCCGGGGCTTTAATTTGCGCAACCAAAGATGATTTGTTATGGATTTCTATCGGTCGGGGAGTAATGGGCGCCGGTGCAATTTCTGCAGCGGTTTCTGCTTGGGTTGCCGATCTGACTCGAGAGCAGGTGCGCAGTCAAGCGATGGCTTTAGTCGGCGCCAGTATTTCCCTCTCTTTTGCGGTTTCGCTAGTGCTGGCTGCCCCGCTTTATCGCATGATTAGCTTAAGTGGGATGTTTTTTGTGTTGGCAATTCTAGGTGTCTTGGCGATGTTAGTAGCCTATTTTGTATTGCCAAATAACAGACCTGAAGTTCATGCGCAACAAGATTCACTCAAAGTCGTATTTCTTCGCCCAGAGCTCATGCGACTAAATGTAGGTGTATTTGTATTGAATGCTACCCAAGTAGCTATGTTTTTAGTGGTGCCACGTTTATTAGAGCAAGCAGGATTTCCGCTTACTGCGCACTGGCAAATCTATCTCTCAGTGGTTTTACTCTCGTTTGTATTTATGGTTCCACTTTTAGTCTACGGTGAGAAAAAACAGCGCATACGACTTGTTCTGTTAATTGCCATCATTTTGCTGGTTATTGCTGAAATCATTTTCACTCAAGCTGCATCTGTGACTCTCATTACGGTGGCATTGCTGATTTATTTTGTAGGCTTCAATCTTTTGGAAGCATTACAACCATCATTGGTCACTCGTTATGCAAAAGAATCAAAGGGCACTGCTTTGGGGGTTTACAACACCACACAATCTATTGGCCTCTTTTCTGGTGCGTTGTTAGGGGGTTATTTAATGGATAGCCTTGGCAATGTATCGGTCTTTGCAGTCGGGGCGGTTATGCTAGTTGGCTGGCTTATAATTGCCTGGTCGATGGGTGAAATGCCAGCGAGAGCAACAGAATCAAAGGGTTTAGCCACAAAGACATAGCCGTAGCTTCATCAATTTAATTAAAGCGAGTAGTTCATTTTCAGCAGTAATAACAGCGGTATTTTTCTTCGGGAGACAACATGGCTTCGGTAAATAAGGTCATCATCGTAGGTAATGTAGGACGTGATCCAGAAACGCGTTATATGCCAAGTGGCGACGCCGTTACAAACATTTCAGTAGCCACATCTGATCGCTACAAAGATAAACAAACTGGTGAGATGAAAGAAACCACAGAATGGCATCGCGTTGCATTCTTTGGCAAGCTTGCAGAAATCGCTGGCCAGTACCTCAAAAAAGGTTCACAGGTTTATGTTGAAGGCCGTTTACGAACACGCAAATGGACTGATGCCAGTGGACAAGAAAAGTATTCTACCGAGATCGTTGCAGAAACTATGCAAATGCTTGGTGGTAAGCCAGTAGGCGGAAGTGGTGACGGTGGTGAAAGCTATGCTCGCTCAAAGCCGGCTGAGCAGTCTGCCCCCGCATCGTCTAATGCCGCATCCCTCGGTGCAATGGACGATGATATTCCGTTTTAGGCAACATTCAATAATGCGGTAGATATCGTAGTATTAAAAAACCCCTTCTAGGATTTTCTACAAGGGGTTTTTATTTACCTACTGTCTTGCGTGTCGAATATTTTCGGGCCAGGGAGAATTATGATCCGTGCGGAATGGGTTGATGTCTAGGCCCCCGCGTCGGGTGTAGCGGGCGTAGACAGAAAGTTTTTCTGGTTTGCACTGTCGTTTGATGTCAGTAAAGATTGTTTCTACGCAATGCTCATGAAACTCACCCAATTGCCTAAAGCCAATCAGGTAGCGCAGTAAGCCTTCTTCAAGAATGGGGCGTCCTTGATAACGAATTTGGACGCTAGCCCAATCCGGTTGGCCGGTAACAGGGCAGTTTGATTTGAGTAAGTGCGATACCAAGCACTGTTCAATTGGACCAAAAGATTCATTAACACCTAATAGGCTTGGATCTGCAGGCAAGCTTGGATCAATCTCGATATCTAGTCGATCCATCAAGATGCCGCCCATCTCTTGCATTCCTTTTTTGGAAATGATATCAGTTGGGTTGATGCGAGTAGTGATCTTGCTGCCAGCCACTACTGATAAATCCGCAGTGAGTTTTTCTTTGACTTCATTCTCATCTTCAAAGCGGGCGTTGTTGAGACTATTGAGATAGAGCTTGAAAGATTTAGACTCAATCATGTTGGGAGAGTCTGCGGGAATCTGAAACTCAGCTAGGGCAATTTGTGGCTTTCCTTTTTGATTGAGCCAGCTTAGTTCAAATGCGTTCCATGTATCAACACCCACAAATGGCAAAAATTGACCCTCTTTAAGTCCGATCTTCTTGCGGTTTTCAGCCCTGGGAATGGGAAAGAGCAAACTCGGATCATATTGATCTGGGTATTGCGTTGATTGTCCAAGTGGAAGCGTTGCCATTAATTACTTTTAGCTTTTAGGTTTATTCGATACACCTGATACGACATGTCCTGTTGGGGCTACGGATGCAGCCGATTGGCAATGGCCCGTTTGATCATCAAAGAAAAAGTCGGGTTCAAATTCTCGCAAGAACTCACTCTTTGATAAGCCACCTAAGAACATGGCTTCATCGACATCAATACCCCATGCCATCAGTGTTCGAATAGCGCGTTCATGTGCTGGGGCAGAGCGTGCAGTAACTAGCGCAGTACGAATGCGCATACCGTTTTCGCTAGTGGAGCGCTGCAGTCTGTGCAATGCTTCTAATAAAGGTTTGAAGGGTCCCGGAGGTAATGGAATGTCGACCTTCTTGCTCTCATGATCAACAAAAGCCTCAAGCCCTTTTTTCTGAAATACTTGCTCGGCTTCATCGGAGAACAGGACTGCATCTCCGTCAAACGCAATCCGAATTTCATTGGGGTGAGACTCAGCAGTTTTACTAGACTCTGGGTAGACCCGTGCAGCTGGGAAACCTGCATCAATCGTCGCCCTTACATCATCTTCGTTGGCCGATAAGAAGAGGTTGGCTTGTAATGAGCGAAGGTAATGGTAGGGAGGGCGACCTCTGGTAAATACGCCACGTTCAAGATGCAGACCATGGTGTTCGGCGGAACGGAAAACGCGCAGACCACTGACAGGATCATTGCGGGAAAGTATCACTACCTCAACCCGTTGCTCACCTTCTTCATTAAAAGCGAGAAGTTTTTTAACTAATGGAAATGCCACCCCTTTTTGAGCGGCCTCACTCAGGCGCTCAAGTTGTAATTTCATATAAGCGCTGTCATCGGTTGACTCAAAGATGCGATTTTCTTCTTCAAAATCAAATAGGGCGCGCGATGAGATCGCAACAACGAGTTTTCCGGTGAGGGTGTATGACATTTAAGAATTACATCTCATTTCAGGAACAGCTGATATGCAGGGTTATTACTTTCATCCCAGTGAGGGTAACCCAATGTTGCCAAGAAGTTTTGGAATTTCTTCTGCTCATTTTTGGGTACCTGGATGCCTACCAAAATGCGGCCGTAATCAGCACCATGATTACGATAGTGGAAGAGACTAATGTTCCAGTTAGGCGCCATGCTCGTTAGGAACTTCATCAAAGCACCCGGGCGCTCTGGAAATTCAAAACGGTAGAGCAATTCATCTTTAGCCAGTTCAGAGTGACCGCCTACCATATGACGTAAGTGCGATTTTGCTAACTCGTCATGGGTGAGGTCGATCGTTGCAAACTTCGCTTTACGAAAATGTTTTGCAATGGCTTCGCTATCCCCCGCTTTTTGTGTGCTGATGCCTACAAAAATATGTGCTTCGCTTTGATCACCAATCCGATAGTTAAACTCAGTTACATTGCGTTTACCGAGTAATTCACAGAAACGTTTGAAAGAGCCACGCTCTTCAGGAATTGTTACGGCAAATACTGCTTCGCGGAACTCACCAACGTCTGCACGCTCTGCTACAAAGCGGAGACGGCTAAAGTTCATATTGGCTCCGCAAGCAACGGCTACGAGGGTTTTCTTCTTGAGACGTTTTTTATCAACATACTTCTTCATGCCTGCAATGGCTAAGGCGCCAGCAGGCTCAAGGATGCTACGGGTATCGGTAAAGACATCATTAATGGCTGCACAGATTTCATCGGTATCGACAGTAATGATTTCATCAACCACTTTTTTACAGATGCGGAAAGTTTCTTTGCCGACCAATTTGACAGCAGTGCCATCAGAAAATAAGCCAACATCTTTCATCTCAATTCGTTTGTTCGCTTTGAGTGATTGATTCATGGCATCAGAATCTGAGGCTTGCACGCCGATGACTTTGGTCTTTGGGCTTACTGCTTTGATATATTCGCCAATACCGGATATGAGACCGCCACCACCAATGGCGACAAATACTGCATCGATAGGTTTTTCATATTGAGTAAAAATTTCGTGGGCAATGGTGCCTTGTCCAGCGATTACATCTGGGTCATCAAATGGGTGAACAAAGGTCAAGCCTCGTTTTTTGCCTAATAGTTCCGCATGTTGAAATGCGTCGCTGTACGACTCACCCTGGAGGATGATCTCGACCCAAGAACCACCTCTCGCTTTAACGGCATCAATTTTGACGCTGGGAGTCGTCACCGGCATCACGATGACAGCCTTACATTTCATTTTGGCAGCCGATAAGGCTACGCCTTGAGCATGATTGCCTGCAGAAGCCGCAATCACACCGCGTTTTAAGGATTCTGGGGGCAAATGGGCCATTTTGTTATAGGCGCCACGAAGTTTGAAGGAAAAAACCGGCTGGTTATCTTCTCTTTTGAGAAGGACCTGGTTACCCAAACGCTTAGTCAGTTCGGGGGCGAGCTGCAGTTCAGTTTCTCTGGCTACGTCATAGACGCAAGCCGATAAAATTTTCTTTAAATAGTTCGTTGCCATCCAATGAGCGTACCACGGATGGCTCCTAAGCCCTTAGATTTGCAAGGGTTTATCGATTTAGGGAGCAACTTTATCCGTTTGCTGACACTATCAGGTTCGCTCAACTAAAATGCTTATTTATCAAATATGTCGCTATGAACGCACCATTGGCTTTAAACCAGTTGTTGGATGCTGAGGCGGGCTCCCCCCGTCTTCGCGAAATTCCCTACAACTACACCTCCTTTTCTGATCGAGAAATTGTGATTCGCCTCTTAGGTGAGGAGTCGTGGCGGGTTCTCAATGAGTTGCGCGGCGTCCGCCGTACTGGCCGCTCTGCCCGCATGTTGTTTGAAATCCTGGGTGATATTTGGGTGGTTCAACGCAACCCCTTTTTGCAGGATGACTTATTAGATAGCCCAGTTCGCCGCAAACAATTAATCGATGCTCTATGGCATCGCTTGGGTGAAGTTAAAAAGCGTAATAGTGGAGATTCTGCAGAACAGGTCGAAATTTTATTAAGCGCTGCTTATCGCGCCATTGAAAATTTCGAAAATGGATTTAAGGAAGTTGAACAAATTCGTAAACGCGCACGTAAAGAATTAGGCCGCCATACCGCTAGCGACAATATTTGTTTTGATGGCGTATCGCGCGCAGCGCATGTTACTGATGCAACGGACTGGCGTGTTGAGTTTCCACTAGTAGTACTTAAGCCTGATTACGAGTCAGAGATTCCTGGTTTGGTGAAAGCCTGCGTGGCATTGGGTCTCACGATTATTCCTCGTGGAGGTGGCACTGGCTATACCGGTGGTGCGATTCCCTTGTATGCCATGTCTGCAGTGATTAATACTGAGAAATTACAAGATATCGGCGGCGTGAAATCTAAGCATCTGCCTGGTGTAGCTCATGAGGTCTCAACCATCTTTACTGGTGCTGGTGTTGTCACTCGCCGTGTAGCCGATGCTGCAGAGCAAGCTGGCTTAGTGTTTGCAGTTGATCCTACTTCTGCTGATGCGAGTTGCATTGGCGGCAACATTGCCATGAATGCCGGCGGTAAAAAAGCAGTTCTTTGGGGCACTGCTCTAGATAACCTTGCTAGCTGGCGCATGGTGGATCCAGAAGGCAATTGGCTAGATGTCGAACGTCTTGAGCACAACCTTGGCAAGATTCATGATGTTGCAACCGTGCGCTTTCAGTTAACTTGGTCTGATGGTAATAGCGAGCCTGGTCAGCGGATTCTAAAAACAGAATTGCTGGAAGTAGAAGGCAAGCGTTTTCGCAAAGAGGGTTTAGGTAAAGACGTTACTGATAAATTTTTATCAGGCTTGCCTGGCGTACAAAAAGAAGGTTGCGATGGTTTGATTACTAGCGCAACTTGGATATTGCATCGCATGCCAAAATTTATGCGTACTGTTTGTTTAGAGTTTTTTGGGCAAGCGCGCGAGGCCATTCCAAGTATTGTCGAAATCAAGGCTTACTTGGATGGTTTAAGTAAGCAAGGCGGTCCCATTCTGGCTGGTCTGGAGCACTTGGACGATCGTTATTTGCGCGCAGTTGGCTATTCCACAAAATCTAAACGCAATAGTCTGCCAAAGATGGTGTTGATTGGCGATATTGCTGGCGAAGATGAAGGAGCAGTCGCAGCAGCTACTAGTGAAGTAGTGCGCATGGCAAACCTGCGGGTTGGCGAGGGCTTTGTTGCAGTGAGCGCAGAAGCCCGCAAGAAGTTCTGGCTCGACCGTGCTCGGACAGCCGCCATTGCTCGTCATACCAATGCATTTAAGATCAATGAAGATGTGGTAATTCCTTTGCCACGAATGGGTGAGTACACCGATGGGATTGATCGCATCAATATTGAACTATCCCTTAAAAACAAGTTACAAGTTCTCGACGGCCTGGAGTCGTTCTTGAAAAAGAGCGCTTTGCCATTAGGCAAGAGTGATGCGGAATATGAAATCCCTACAGCAGAGATTTTAGGTGATCGGGTACAGCAGGCTCTTGAATTAATTACGAGGGTACGCACTCGTTGGGCTGATTGGCTGACGCAGATGGATACTTACTTTCCACAACTGCAAAACTACAGCTTGCGGGCATCATGGAAAGAGCAAGTTCGTTCTGAATTACGCATTATTTTTGGCGGTCTTGCATTCGAGCCGATATTGGCTGAGCTTGAGGCTATTCATAAAAATATTCTGCGTAAGCGCGTATTCGTAGCATTGCATATGCATGCTGGTGACGGTAATGTACACACCAATATTCCGGTGAACTCTGATGACTACGAGATGCTGCAAGATGCCCATCGTGCAGTCGATCGTATTATGAAGTTAGCCCGCTCCTTAGATGGCGTGATTTCTGGTGAGCATGGTATTGGTATTACGAAGTTGGAGTACCTGACAGAAGCAGAATTAAAAGACTTCCGTAGCTATAAGAATCGTGTAGACCCTGAAGGCAGATTTAACAAGGGCAAGCTGATGCCGCATGCCGACCTGAGCATGGCTTACACGCCAAGCTTTGGCTTGATGGGGCATGAGTCCATCATCATGCAGCAAAGTGATATCGGCGCTATCGCTGATAGCGTGAAAGATTGCTTACGCTGTGGTAAGTGCAAGCCAGTTTGCGCGACCCACGTGCCACGCGCAAATCTTTTATATAGTCCCCGCGACAAAATTTTGGCGACATCATTATTGATTGAAGCCTTCTTATATGAGGAGCAAACTCGTCGCGGTGTTTCAATTCGGCATTGGGAAATGTTTGATGATGTCGCAGCGCATTGCACTGTCTGTCATAAGTGCTTAACGCCTTGCCCAGTCAAGATCGACTTTGGTGATGTGACGATGAATATGCGCAACCTCATGCGTAAAATGGGTCAGCAGCGTTTTAATCCAGGTACAGCAGCATCGATGTTTTTTTTGAATACCACCAGTCCAGAGACGATTAATTTAGTTCGTACGGCTATGATTGGTTGGGGCTATAAGTTACAGCGCTTAGGCAATGATCTTCTGCGTAAGTTTGCTAAAAAGCAAACTGCACATCCTCCTGCAACTGTTGGGAAACCGACCATCACTGAACAGGTTATTTTCTTTGTAAATAAGAAGATGCCTGGCAATTTGCCGAAAAAGACTGCGCGTGCTTTATTGGATATTGAAGATGCAAACTATGTGCCCATTATTCGGGATCCTAAAACAACCTCTGCCGATACTGAGGCGGTCTTTTACTTCCCGGGCTGCGGATCCGAGCGTCTATTTTCGCAAGTGGGTTTAGCAACCCAAGCAATGCTCTGGAATGTTGGAGTGCAGACAGTGTTGCCACCAGGCTATTTATGCTGCGGCTACCCACAGCGCGGTAATGGTGATTTTGACAAAGCGGATAAGATGATTACGGACAACCGCGTCTTATTTCATCGGGTGGCTAATACCTTGAACTACTTAGATATCAAGACGGTAGTCGTATCTTGCGGCACTTGTTACGACCAATTAGCGGGCTATCAGTTTGAGCAAATCTTCCCTGGTTGCCGGATTATTGATATCCACGAATTTTTAGCCGAGAAGGGTGTCAAGCTCACTGGAGTAACAGGCGTGAAATATATGTATCACGATCCTTGCCACTCCCCCATGAAGTTACAGGACCCTTTGAAGACAGTGAATGAGCTCATCCAATTGGAAGACGGAAAAGCGATTGCGAAAAATGATCGTTGCTGTGGTGAGTCTGGAACCTTAGCGGTTACTCGCCCTGATATTTCTACTCAAGTCCGTTTTCGCAAACAAATTGAAATGGAAAAAGCGGCCAATGATTTACGTCAGGGCGATTTCACTGGCGACGTTAAAGTATTAACAAGCTGCCCATCTTGCTTGCAAGGCTTAACCCGCTTTGATGCAGATAGTAATACTACTGCTGATTACATCGTAGTTGAGATGGCGCAAAAATTACTCGGTGAAAATTGGATGCAAGACTACGTCACCAAAGC
The DNA here is from genome assembly GCF_018882005.1 of Polynucleobacter sp. es-GGE-1. Classification (NCBI taxonomy): domain Bacteria; kingdom Pseudomonadati; phylum Pseudomonadota; class Betaproteobacteria; order Burkholderiales; family Burkholderiaceae; genus Polynucleobacter; species Polynucleobacter sp. es-GGE-1. The sequence goes on along the minus strand of NZ_JACVPE010000010.1, from coordinate 75,951 downwards.
TAACCAAGGCGGTATTGAAAGGGTGTTGGTTTAATGATTCCAACGAATGTTGTGGTGCACCAGCAGTCCAAGGTTCTTGAGCTCTCTTATGACGACGGCTCTTCATATCGACTGCCTTTTGAATTATTGAGGGTACTTTCTCCATCGGCAGAAGTTCAAGGTCACGGCCCCGGTCAAGAGACTTTACAAACGGGTAAGCGTGAGGTGTTGATTGCCAGTCTGGAGCCTGTCGGTCATTACGCACTGAAACCCACTTTTTCTGATGGGCATGATTCAGGCTTATATTCTTGGGATTACTTGTATTTCTTGTGCGAAAACCAAGAGCAAGTATGGAAAGAGCATTTGGATAAATTGGCTGCTGCAGGTCTTGATCGTGATGCGCCGATGGTGCAGGCAGGACACTCACATGGCCACTCTTGTGGAAGTCACTAATGAGTAAAACCCACTTTGGCTATCAAAGCGTTGACGAAGCCGAGAAGGCTGGTAAGGTTGCTGAGGTATTTCATTCGGTAGCTAGCAAATACGATGTGATGAATGACTTAATGTCTTTCGGCCTACATCGCGTTTGGAAAAAGATCACGATTGCAAGTGCAAATGTACGTCCTGGCCAAAAAGTGCTGGATATTGCTGGCGGTACTGGCGACCTAGCTAGCGCATTTGCCAAGGCGACGGATTGGGGTCGTAATCCTGATGCTCAAGTTTGGTTGAGTGATATCAATGCTTCAATGTTAGGTGTCGGTCGAGATCGTTTGTTAGACCAGGGCATGGCCTTGCCTTGTGTGCAATTTGATGCGGAAAAAATTCCGTTCCCTAATAACCATTTTGATGTTGTAACCGTTGCTTTTGGTTTGCGCAATATGACTCATAAAGAGCTTGCACTTGGCGAAATGTGTCGCGTGATTAAGCCAGGGGGCCGCGTACTCGTCTTGGAGTTTTCCAAGCCAGATGCCTTCCTGCAACCTGTATATGACCTGTATTCATTTAAAGTGCTGCCTTGGTTGGGTGAAAAAATAGCGCAAGATTCAGAAAGCTATCGCTATTTGGCAGAATCTATCCGCATGCACCCTGACGCGGATACCCTCAAAGAGATGATGCTGGGGGTTGGTTTTGACGAAGTGCAAACCCATAGAATGACTGGGGGTATCGTTGCCTTACATATTGGTATTAAATACTGATAGTTGTATAGTTTTTAAGCTCTTAAAAACTCAAGTATTGAAGAAGTTATTAGAAGGGGTAAAAGCAATGAACAAACATTTTTTTAAAGCAGTTTTATTAAGCTTTACTTTGATATTCGCAACAGTGGGTCACGTTGATGCAGCGCGTCTTGGTGGCGGCAAAAGTATCGGTAAAGCTCCCAGTGCTCCAATTCAAAAGCAAGCTCAACCTGCACAAAAGCAAGCTCAGCAAGCTCAACCTGCAGCTCCAGCACCACAAGCGCCAGCGCCTAGTCGTTTTGGTGGCATGGGTGGCCTCTTAGGTGGGTTAGCTGCTGGTTTAGGTATTGGCTATCTCTTATCGCATTTTGGTCTGGGTGAGGCAGCCTCTTCCCTGATTACCGGTTTGTTGATTGCGGTGCTGGCTGGTTTTGTCATCATGTTTGTGATTCGCAGGTTCTTGCCTGCTATGTCAGGCGCAGGGCAGAATGCAAATGCACCTACCCCTGGTATGCAGCGAGCGAGCCTTAATCAAAATCCCAGACAAGACCCGGCTTTTACTCCTGTAGCAAATGCTTTTGCTGGCGTTTCACAGGAGCCTGAGCTATTTCATTCCACGCTGCCACCAGGCTTTGATCAGCAAGCTTTCTTAGAGAATGCAAAACAGTATTTTGTGACCTTGCAAAAGGCCTGGGATCAAGGGGATCTTGCTGCATTGCGTGAATTCGCTACCCCTGAAATGTTTGCAACCATTCAGCAGGACTTAGCGGGTCGGACTGATAGCGCCAACCAAACTGATGTTGTGACGATTAATGCGCGGTTATTGGGAATCGAAACCGCAGATGCGCATTACTTCTGCAGCGTTCAGTTCAGCGGCATGATCCGTGAGCAACAGGGAGTGCCAGCCAGTGATTTCTCAGAAATCTGGAATTTAAGCAAGCCAGTAGAGGGTCCTGGAGGCTGGGTACTAGCGGGTATCTCCCAGTTAGTTTAAGCTTTAGGTAATTTCCGTCGGAAAACCCGCACTTGTGCGGGTTTTTTACACTTATGAACACAATATCCTCTTCAACACATACGATTGCTGCCGGAGCTGCTTGCCGAGGAATTAACCACGTCTTGGGGCGAGAGCCATGGGCGTGCGCTGAGTTAGCAAAGCATGCAGAGAAGACGGTGCTTATTCAACTTCCTTTTGGGCGCTTGTGTTTTGAGATTAATCCTGTTGGACGCTTAGAGGTCTTAAGAGAGTTGGAAAGCCCTACACTTGCCTTAGAGGTGTCTGCAAAAGCGATGAGTGATTTGGTGGCTAGCCCTGGCAATTTAAAGGAACAAGCTTTCAAAGCTGTCAAAATTACTGGTGATGCAGATTTGGCTCAATTGATTGGACGTTTAGCGGGCCAGTTGCGCTGGGAGTATGAGGAAGATCTGGCGCGTATAGTTGGTGATGCGCCTGCAAATTTTGCTGTCAGACAAGGTAAGAAATTTGTTTCTGCTACGCGTTCTGCCGCCAGTGACTTATTAGACAATGTGATTGAGTACGTCAGTGAAGAGCGAAAGATCCTTTTAAATAAACGCGATTTTATGGTTCGCAAATCCGAGTTAAATGACTTACGCGATTCAGTAGATCGTTTAGAAAAACGCATTCAACTCATAGAGCAAAAGGCTAAATAAATCGTGCGTCGAATTGCTCGTATCTGTTTTATATTTTTTACTGCTTGGCGTTATGGTTTATTGCCTTTATTGCGCGATGTTCTTAAATCAGGAGTTGGCCGTAGCTTTTTGACAGTCGTTTGTTGGACTTCTCCTGGCACTAAATTACCAAGAGGAGAGCGCATTCGCTTAACCCTTGAAGCACTTGGTCCGATTTTTGTAAAGTTTGGACAAGTGCTTTCCACGCGTCGTGACTTGTTACCAGAAGATATTGCCAATGAGTTGGCAAAATTACAAGATCAAGTGCCGCCGTTTTCTAATGCAGAGTCTCGTCGTTTAATTGAAGAGGCTATTGGTCAGCCTATCGAAGAGGTATTCATGAGCTTTGATGCGACCCCGGTAGCAAGTGCCTCGGTTGCACAAGTGCATTTTGGAGTGTTGCGCGCCACCGACAAACATCCTGAATGGGCTCATAAAACCGTAGCCATCAAAGTATTGCGCCCTGGTATCTTGCCAGTAATTGAAGGTGATCTGGCCTTGATGTATGACTTAGCAAAAGTCATTGAAAAGAGTTCTGAGGATGGGCGTCGCTTGAAACCGACTGAGAACGTTGCAGAGTTTGACACTTACTTGCATGATGAATTAGATCTGATGCGCGAGGCAGGAAACGCAAGTCAATTGCGTCGCTATTTTGCAGATTCTAAGAAGTTGATGATTCCAGAGATGTATTGGGATCTATGTCACACCAATGTCATTGTGATGCAAAAAATGGATGGCATTTCAATTGGACGCACTGCAGACTTGCGTGTAGCTGGCGTAGATTTTAAGAAGTTGGCAGCTGACGGCGTAGAGATATTTTTCACACAAGTATTTGAGTACGGATTTTTCCACGCAGATATGCATCCTGGAAACATCATGATTAGTTTGGAGCCAGAAACTTTTGGCCGATTTATTTCTTTAGACTTTGGAATCGTTGGTGCTCTCAGCGAATCGGATAAGAATTATTTAGCGCTGAACTTTTTGGCGTTCTTTAATCGTGACTATCGCCGCGTTGCTGAACTTCATATTGAATCTGGTTGGGTTCCGGCGAATACGCGCGTTGAAGAATTAGAGGGGGCCGTGCGTTCTGTTTGTGAGCCTTACTTTGATCGTCCACTCAAAGAGATTTCTCTTGGAATTGTGTTGATGCGTTTGTTCCAGACCTCACGTCGCTTTAAGATCGAAATACAGCCTCAATTGACCCTGTTGCAAAAAACACTCTTAAATGTAGAGGGGTTGGCGCGTGAGCTAGATCCAGACTTGGATCTTTGGAAAACCGCTAAGCCAATTTTGGAAAAATGGGTTGATAAGCAGCTCGGTTGGCGCGGTTTGCTGGATGGACTGAAGGAAGAGGCGCCCACTTGGGCCAAAATTCTGCCTACTTTGCCGCGTTTAATTGCTGATAGTTTGGCTCAAAGCCGTCATCAAACAAAAGACCAAAATGGTGAATTAGAGGTCTTAAAAGCCCTTTTGCTTGAAGAAAGACGTACTCACCGCCTGATAGCTGGGGCTTTGCTCTTTGCTGGAGGATTTTTGGCTGGAATTTTGATCATCAGCCTAGGCATTTATTAGCCTCTCGCCGATTGGCTCCTTAACCGCTAAAATAGCAGGTTAGGCAAAACACATGAAAAAATACTTTATCGCTGGCATCCTGGTTTGGGCACCATTGTCAATCACCGTTTGGGTGATTGCCGGGGGCTTGGGTTTACTCGACGGTGTTTTTGGCTCGGTAATGCACGCCATCATTATGGTTCTTCCCCATGATGCTGCAATAGATGTCCAACACTTCCGCGACCTCCCAGGCGTTGGAATTGTGATTGTGATTGCAGTGATTATGTTCACCGGACTACTGGCAATTAGTTTTGCTGGCCAGTGGTGGTTGAAGATTTGGGATAAGTTTGTCAATCGCATTCCGATTGTTCGCTCTATCTACTCGAGCGTTCAACAGGTTTCTTCTACTTTATTTTCTGGAAATGGTCAGGCCTTTAGTAAGGCTCTGTTGATTCGTTATCCTCATGCTGACTCTTGGGTGATTGCATTTCAAACCGGCACGCCTGCAAAAGAAGTGACTGCTAAGCTCGGCGAAGACTACGTCAATGTATTTTTGCCCACCACGCCAAATCCTACCTCCGGATTTTTTATGATCGTACCTCGTGCGCAAACGATTGAGTTGGAGATGAGTGTAGAAGAGGCATTGAAACATATTGTTTCCATGGGCTCGGTTCCACCAAATAATTCTAGTGCCCTGACTTCACATGAGTCACCACACCATTTTTGATTTTAGGAAATTGTTATGTCAATGCGTAGCCATACTTGCGGCCAAGTAACCGATTCACTGATTGGTCAAGAGGTCACACTCTCAGGCTGGGTTAACCGCCGTCGTGACCACGGAGGCGTCATCTTTATTGACTTGCGTGATCGCGAAGGTTTTGTGCAGGTAGTTTGTGATCCAGATCGTCCGGAGATGTTTGCCCTTGCTGAGCAAGTGCGCAATGAGTTCTGCATTCAGATTAAAGGTTTGGTTCGCGCACGCCCTGCTGGCACAGAGAATACCGATTTGGTTAGCGGTAAAGTAGAAATTCTCTGTCACAACCTGGTTATTGTTAATGCTTCTATTACTCCACCGTTCCAGATTGATGATGAGAATTTATCCGAGACCACTCGTTTGACTCATCGTGTATTGGATTTGCGTCGTCCACAAATGCAAAAGAATCTACGCTTGCGTTATAACGTTGCAATGGAGTGCCGCCGCTATTTAGACGAAGCGGGCTTTATTGATATTGAAACACCGATGCTCACCAAGAGTACGCCTGAAGGTGCGCGCGACTATTTGGTTCCATCCCGTGTGCATGATGGTCAGTTCTTTGCTTTGCCGCAGTCTCCCCAGTTGTTTAAGCAGCTGTTGATGGTGGCTGGTTTTGATCGTTACTATCAAATTACCAAATGTTTCCGTGACGAAGATTTACGTGCAGATCGTCAACCAGAATTTACTCAAATCGACTGTGAAACGGCTTTCTTGAGCGAGATTGAGATTCGCGATCTCTTTGAAAACATGATTCGTCATATTTTTAAGAAAACCATGAATGTGGAATTGCCTAATCCATTTCCAACCATGCCTTACTCAGAGGGTATGGCGCGTTTTGGTTCCGATAAGCCAGATTTGCGTGTCAACTTTGAATTCACTGAATTGACAGATTTGATGAAAGACGTTGATTTCAAGGTCTTCTCAGGCGCAGCAAATCAAGAAGGTGGCCGAGTAGTGGGCTTATGTGTACCAGGTGGCGCCGAGATCAGTCGTAGTGAAATTGATGACTACACCCAGTTTGTCAGTATCTATGGCGCCAAAGGTTTGGCATGGATCAAAGTGAACTCTATCGCTGAAGGCCGCAATGGTTTGCAATCACCGATTGTGAAAAACTTGCATGATGCTGCGATCGAAGGCATCTTGAAACGGACTGGTGCTAAAGACGGCGACATCATTTTCTTTGGTGCTGATAAAGAAAAAGTGGTGAATGATGCCATCGGCAACCTGCGCTTGCGTATTGGTCACTCTGCTTGGGGTAAAGAGCATGGCCTCTTTACCGAAGCATGGAAGCCATTGTGGGTAGTAGATTTCCCGATGTTTGATTACGACGAAGGCGAAGCCCGTTGGGTTGCTTGCCATCATCCATTCACCAGCCCGAAGGATGAGCACATGAAGTACCTCGAGTCTGATCCAGGCAAGTGCTTGGCTAAGGCTTATGACATGGTTCTAAATGGTAGTGAAATCGGCGGCGGTTCTGTTCGTATTCACCAAGAGGCGGTACAAAGTCAGGTTTTCCGCGCATTGAAGATTGGTGCTGAAGAAGCTCAAGCAAAGTTTGGCTTTTTATTAGATGCACTTCAATACGGTGCGCCCCCACATGGCGGTATTGCCTTCGGCTTAGATCGTATTGTGACCATGATGACTGGTGCTGAGTCCATTCGTGATGTCATTGCTTTCCCTAAAACACAACGTGCACAATGCTTATTAACCCAAGCGCCTAGCCCAGTAGATGAGCGTCAGTTGCGTGAGTTGCATATCCGCTTGCGCCAAGCAGCGCCGGCTGCTTAAAACAATTCAAGCCGTATCGGCGCTATCTTGAAAATACCTATCTCGGTTTTAGTCGTTATCTACAAATCGAATAGGGATGTTTTATTGATAGAGCGTGCTGATCGTGCAGGCTTTTGGCAATCCGTTACTGGTAGCTTGGATAGGTCAGATGAAGATTTAGCTCAAGCGGCTACCCGTGAGGTTTTCGAAGAAACGGGGATTGCCGTTGACCAGCTGCCAGCAGATGCGCTGCGCAATTTGCATCACCAGATCGAATATGAGATCTATCCAGAGTGGCGCTTTCGATATGCGCCTGGCGTCACCAGAAATACTGAACATTGGTTTGCGCTGCAGGTTCCAGAAAATACTTCCATTCACCTTTCCCCAAGAGAGCATGTTGCTTATGATTGGTTGCCATTTGCAGAGGCAGCTCAGAAATGTTTTTCTCCTAGCAATGGTGAAGCGATTCTGAAATTGTTTTTAGCGAACTGAACTAGAAGCGAATAAGATAGAGCGATGAGACATTCATCGGGACACCATCACGGTAGCGCAGATTCCAAGCCCTCACAGGGAAGTGACTGGAAGGTTATTCGCGATTTAATTCCCTATCTACTGGAATATAAATTTAGAGTTGCGATTGCTCTGGCTTGCTTAGTGGCTGCTAAGGTTACCAATCTAGGTATCCCTATTTTGCTGAAGCGTTTAATTGATGATTTAAACCTCAGGGCAGACTCTCCACAAGTCTTACTTGTAGTTCCAGTAGGGCTCATTCTGGCTTACGGGCTCCTCCGAATGGCTGCATCCTTGTTTGCTGAGTTGCGTGAGTTTCTCTTCGCTAGGGTGACCCAAAATGCTGTCCGCAAAGTGGCTCTCCAGGTCTTTGAGCATTTACATGCTTTGGCGCTGAGCTTTCATCTGGCTCGTCAAACTGGAGGTGTCAGTCGAGATATTGAACGTGGTACTCGCGGTATTCAGTCGCTGATTTCTTATTCGCTCTATAGCATCCTACCAACGCTTGTTGAGTTCATTTTGGTGTTGGGCTATTTGGCGTACTCATATGATATTTGGTTTGCAGCAATTACCTTGTGCGCTTTGGTTTTCTATATCGTATTTACTGTAGTAGTCACGGAGTGGCGTACCCATTTTCGCAAGACTATGAATGACATGGATTCAAAGGCGAATCAGAAAGCCATTGATTCTTTATTAAATTTTGAGACGGTAAAGTATTTTGGTAATGAGGCTTTTGAAGCTAGTCGTTACGACAAAAATTTAGTGCGCTACCAGGCCGCTGCTATTAAGTCGCAAAAATCTTTAGCAGTTCTCAACTTTGGACAGCAAACAATCATTGCCATTGGCTTAGTCTTAATTTTGTGGCGCGCTACACTCGGCGTAGTAGACGGCACCATGACTCTTGGCGACCTTGTATTAGTAAACACTTTAATGATCCAGTTGTATATTCCACTCAATTTCTTGGGTGTGATTTATCGCGAGATCAAACAGTCTCTAACGGACATGGAGCGAATGTTTTCATTACTCAATACCGATAAAGAGATTGCTGATTCACCGAATGCACATCCATTGCGAATCGATCATCGTGGTCACGGGCCAGATGTCCGTTTTGAGAATGTATCTTTTCACTACGATGCTAAGCGTGAAATTTTGCGTGATGTCAGCTTCAACATTCCCGCCGGTACTATTACTGCGGTTGTGGGTCAAAGTGGTGCAGGCAAGAGTACCTTAGCTAGATTGCTCTTTCGATTCTATGATGTGCAGTCTGGAAAAATCTTGATTGATGGTCAAAACCTTCAAGATGTGACACAGGCAAGTTTGCGTAAAGCCATTGGCATCGTTCCCCAAGATACGGTTTTGTTCAATGACACCATTGGTTACAACATTGCCTATGGTGATCCTTCAGCAACAATTGACGAAGTTCATGAGGCTGCAAGGGCAGCGCAAATCGATGGCTTTATTAAACGTTTGCCTGAGGGTTATGAGACCCAAGTAGGCGAGCGGGGCCTGAAGCTATCAGGTGGCGAAAAGCAGCGTGTGGCAATTGCCAGAACTTTACTTAAAAAACCCGCAATGTTGATTTTTGATGAGGCTACTTCAGCTTTAGACTCTAAAACGGAGAGGGCTTTTCAGGAAGAATTACTCGGTTTGGCCAAAAATCGAACAACTCTGATCATTGCACATCGACTGTCAACCATTATTCATGCCGATCAAATCTTGGTGATGGATCATGGTCAGATTGTGGAGCGTGGCACTCATCCTGAGTTACTGGCTGCTAATGGGAGGTATGCCGAGATGTGGCAAATGCAGGAACGAGCGGCACTTGATTAGAATAGCTTCATGACGCAGCAAATGAATCCATCAGTTACTACAGAGGCTATTCTCAAGAATGCCTTTGCTGCTGCCGTATCGGTAGCGGATCCGCAGGTGATTGTCCCGCAATACTTAGCAAAGATATTTCCATTTGGGCAGGAGCCACAAGGTAAATGCTTGGTAGTTGGTGCCGGCAAAGCAAGTGCATCTATGGCAAGTGCCCTAGAGTCTTATGCAAAAGTAAACTGGCCCCAGACAAAGATAAATGGTGTGGTTCTGACGCGCTATGGCCACAGCTCTCCAACAGCTCACATCAAGATTGTGGAGGCTGGTCATCCGGTGCCTGATCAGGCTGGTATGGATGGCGCAAAGGAAGTGTTGGCTTTGGCTAATGAGCTTCAAGCTGGGGATGTCTTAATTGCTTTGGTATCAGGCGGCGGTTCTAGTCTTCTAACCTTGCCGGTCGAGGGCATTTCGATTGAAGATATGCGCAAGACTACTGAGGCACTCCTGCGCAGTGGTGCACCGATTGAAGAGATGAATATAGTGCGCAAACATTTATCAGCAATTCTGGGTGGCAACTTAGCAAGGGTTGCGATTGCACGCGGTGCTCGTGTTGAAGCTTTATTAATTTCAGATGTGACTGGGGATTCTCCAGCAGATATTGCGAGCGGTCCTTGTGCTGCTGACTATTCAACCTATTTAGATGCACTGAATATCTTAGAAAAATATCACTTAGGTACTGACGCAGTGCCTACAACTGTTTTGAATCATCTCAAGCAAGGTTTAGCCGGAGAGAAGCCAGAAACCTTAAAAGACATTGATTTGGTAGATGCGCAAGTAGCCAATCATGTGATTGCTACCGCATATAAAAGTTTAGAAGCAGCAGCTGATTATGTGCGTACCCTAGGATATGAACCTGTTGTTCTGGGTGACACCATTACCGGTGAAGCTCAAGAGGTTGGAGTGAGTCAAGCAAATTTGGTTCGTGAGTATTTAGCAAAAGGTGACAAGCCCTTGGCTCTTATTTCTGGTGGTGAATGCACGGTGACGATTCCTGCAGGGCTTAAGGGGCGCGGCGGTCGTTGCAGTGAATATCTTTTATCCCTTTTTGCTGCTAGTGCAGATTTATCCAACATTGCTGCCTTAGCGGCAGATACCGACGGTATTGATGGCAGCGAGAAAAATGCCGGCGCATGGTTTGATGGTGAAGTTCGAAAACTAGCTCAACCTCAAGGGCTTGTGCCAGAAACATTCTTGGCGGCACATGATTGCTATGGTTTCTTTGCAGAATTAGGAGCTTTAGTGGAAACTGGCCCTACACTCACAAATGTGAATGATTTCCGCATTATCTTGCTCGATAAATAATGATGTCCAATAGTTCCATACAAATTGAATTAATTCAGCCAGACGATTGGCATTTACACATTCGTGATGGCGAAGTAATGAAGGATGTATTAGCTGACACTGCTCGTCAATTTGCACGCGCGATCATCATGCCAAATTTGAAGCCACCAGTCACTACCGTGGATTTGGCCAAGGCTTATCAAGCTCGCATTGAATCGAATTTGAAATCATTAGGTATTGGCAGTTTTACGCCGCTGATGACTTTATATCTAACTGATAACACTTCAGCGGATGAGGTGCGTAAAGCTAAGGCAGAAGGCATAGTTGGATTCAAGCTATATCCTGCAGGTGCTACGACAAATAGCGATGCGGGTGTTAGTGATATTAAGCGTTGCTATCAAGCTTTAGAGGCGATGCAAACTGTTGGAATGCCTTTGCTAGTGCATGGTGAAGTGACTCATGCTGACGTTGATATCTTTGATCGCGAAGCTGTATTTATTGATCAAGTTCTGGAGCCATTGCGCAAAGATTTTCCTGAGCTCAAAATAGTGTTTGAGCACATTACGACAAAACAGGCGGCGCACTATGTCCGTGATACCTCGACTGACGGAAAGAATACGATTGCTGCGACGATCACCCCACAGCATTTGCTCATGAACCGCAATGCGATCTTTGCTGGCGGTATTCGTCCACACAACTACTGTTTGCCAGTACTCAAGCGTGAAGAGCATCGCGTTGCCTTGCTAGAGGCTGCTACTAGCAGCAATCCTCGTTTCTTCTTGGGTACCGATAGCGCGCCACATGCGAAGGGCGCTAAAGAGGCTGCTTGCGGTTGTGCTGGTTGCTATAGTGCATTTAATGCTTTGGGTTTATATGCTGAGGCATTCGAGAGTGTTGGCAAATTGGATCAACTTGAAGGCTTTGCCAGTTTCTTTGGTCCTGATTTTTATTCTTTGCCACGCAATAGTAAAAAAATTACTCTTTCCAAACAGGCGCAACGTATTCCTGCAGAATTGCCTTTAGGTGATACGACGATTGTGCCGCTGCGCGCAGGCGAAACAATTGCCTGGTCGTTGATTTAAATCTACATACGCTAGTCCTTCGTTTTCAAGCCAATTTGCTCCGTCTGCGTTAGACTGCAGGCGCAGAGTCAATTAGGCAATCGCCGCCTCTTTATTGAGGGGGAGGAAAGTCCGGACTCCACAGGGTAGGGTGATGGCTAACGGCCATCCACGGTGACGTGAGGAATAGGGCCACAGAGACGAGCGTATTTAGTTACGGTGAAACGCGGTAACCTCCACCTGGAGCAATCCCAAGTATGCAGACGATGAGGCGTCCCGCTGAGTCTGCGGGTAGGGAGCTTGAGCCGTTAGGTAACTAACGGCCTAGAGGAATGATTGCCCCTAGGTGCGAATCTAGGCGACAGAATCCGGCTTATCGATTGACTCTGCACTTATTCCGAAATGACTTCGACGCTGTAAGTCAGCTCAGCAGTTTTAGCCAGCATGGTAGTGGCGGAGCAATACTTTTCATGAGAAAGCTTCACGGCGCGATCCACTTTGGTTTGCTCTAAGTCTTTGCCTTTAACGATGAAGTGCAAATTAATCTTGGTAAAGACTTTGGGGTCCTCAGAGGCTCTTTCTGCCTGAAGGGTGACATCGCAGGCTGTAACTGCTTGGCGAGCCTTTTGTAGGATTAAAACCACATCAAATGCGGAACAACCTCCAGCTCCAGCCAGAAGGAGTTCCATCGGCCTTGGAGCTAGGTTTCTGCCGCCTGCTTCAGGGGCTCCGTCCATATTGACAAGATGCCCACTGCCGGTTTCAGCTGAAAAAGCCATACCGCCATTACCCAACCAAGAGACTCGACATTCCATATTAGTGATCCCTAACTTAATAAATTAATCAATATTATCAATAGTTTACCAATTTCTATATATTAGTATTGCCCTAAATTTGGGCTAAAAAACATCAGAAAATTGATTTTGGTCAATTTTTTTGCATTGCACCATAAATCTTGTGTAGAATAACCATATTGGTAGTCAGTCTTGTATAAGACTGAGATTTACCACCCAGTGTCTCCTCCACCCAAACATAGGTGGATTCCAACCCAGGACTCGTTCCTGGGTTTTTTTTGGGTTACAATTCAAGGCTTTACTGAATTACCGAACCAGTCAGCGGTGATTTGTTGTACCAGTTAGATTGCAGAATCTGCGAGCTTGCAAACATAAGCAGGGCCAAGGTGGACGTAGTTTGGTTGGGGTAATTTTTTGACTATAACAATTTGAGAAATCATGAAAACTTTTTCCGCAAAATCCCATGAGGTAAAGCGTGAATGGTTCGTGATTGACGCTACGGACAAAGTCCTCGGTCGTGTCGCCAGTGAAGTGGCACACCGTCTACGCGGCAAGCACAAGCCTGAATTCACACCACACGTTGATACTGGCGACTTTATCGTCGTGATCAATTCATCTAAGCTGCGTGTCACTGGCACAAAAGGCTTGAACAAGATTTATTACCGTCACAGCGGATACCCAGGTGGTATTAGCTCGACTAACTTCGACAAGATGCAAGACCGTTTTCCAGGCCGCGCTTTGGAGAAGGCTGTGAAGGGTATGTTGCCAAAAGGCCCACTAGGCTATGCCATGATCAAGAAATTGAAAGTTTATGGCGATGCTAATCATCCGCACACGGCTCAACAGCCTAAAGCGTTAGAGATTTAAGGAAACCAAATGGCTATTAATTACGGAAATTGGAATTACGGTACCGGTCGCCGCAAGAGTTCTGTTGCGCGCGTTTTTATTAAATCTGGCAAAGGCGAAATTACTGTTAACGGTAAGCCTATCGATGCTTATTTTGCTCGTGAAACATCGCGCATGATCGCTCGTCAGCCTTTGGCTCTCACAGCCCACTTAACGACCTTTGATATCAAAGTAAACGTTTCTGGTGGCGGTGAAACTGGCCAAGCTGGTGCAGTTCGTCACGGTGTGACTCGTGCATTGATCGATTACGACAACGCTCTGAAACCAACTCTGTCTAAAGCAGGCTTGGTTACTCGCGATGCTCGTGAAGTTGAGCGTAAAAAAGTTGGTCTGCATGGCGCTCGTCGTCGTAAGCAGTTCAGCAAGCGCTAATTCTTTCAGTCGCTTCAGTTTTATCGAAAGGGTCGCGCAAGCGGCCCTTTTTGTTTCTACAATGAAGCAAATTGTAAGAATGTTGTATTACTCTGTAAAAATAGAGTGATTGGGAATACAGGATTTTGGAGAAAGACATGATTAAGGTTGGCATCGTTGGCGGCACAGGATATACCGGGGTTGAGCTACTGCGTTTATTGGCCCAGCATCCTGAAGTCAAAATAGTTGCTATTACATCTCGCACTGAGGCTGGTATGCCAGTAGCCGAAATGTTCCCATCTTTGCGTGGTCGTGTTGATCTGAAATTTACAACACCGGATGAAGCCAAATTAAACGAATGTGATGCAGTGTTCTTTGCAACCCCGCATGGTGTTGCAATGGCACAAGCAAAAGAATTACTTGCAAGCAATGTGAAGATTTTGGATCTTGCGGCGGACTTCCGTTTGAAAGATGTTAAAGAATTTGCCAAGTGGTATGGCATGGAGCATAACTGCCCAGGGATTTTAGCTGAAGCTGTTTATGGTTTGGCGGAGATAAACCGCGAGGCTATTAAAAAAGCACGTGTTGTCGGCTTAGCTGGTTGTTATCCAACTTCAGTGCAACTTGGGCTTGCACCATTACTCTCTCCAAAATCTACTGGCGGCAAGCAGTTGATTGATGGTAATCACATTATTTCTGACTCCAAGTCAGGAACATCTGGTGCTGGACGTAAAGCCGAGATTGGCACATTGCTATCTGAGGCAAGTGATAACTTTAAAGCCTATGGTGTTAAAGGCCATCGCCATCTTCCTGAAATCGTGCAAGGTTTGAAGGCGATTGCAGGTCACGATCAGATTGGTCTGACATTTGTGCCGCATCTCACCCCAATGGTAAGAGGCATACACTCGACTTTATATGTCCGCCTGACCGATGCCGGAATGGATGTTGATTACCAAAAGCTCTATGAGAACTTCTATCAGGGTGAGCCTTTTGTCGATGTAATGCCTGCTGGCAGTCATCCAGAGACGCGTTCAGTGCGGGGTAGTAATGGCATTCGGATTGCGATCCACCGGCCAGGAGGTGGGGACACTTTGGTCATTTTGGTAGTGGAAGACAATCTAGTGAAGGGTGCTTCAGGTCAGGGCGTACAGTGTATGAACCTCATGTTTGGCTTACCAGAAACTACTGGGCTTAACCAAATAGCCGTTTCTCCATAATCGGGTATCTGGGTGATCAGTAATGACCCTTCAGCAGACTAGGCATTTAAAGCCTAGAATAGAGTTATCGTCTTTTGAATTAGGAGTAAATCATGACCCAATTAGCTACGCAACCTGCACAAGATTTAGCCGAGCCACCAACCCCTTTGGTATTCACGGATAGCGCTGCTGCAAAAGTGGCTGATTTGATTGCTGAAGAAGGTAATCCAGAGTTGAAGTTACGTGTGTTCGTTCAAGGTGGTGGATGCTCAGGTTTTCAATACGGCTTCACATTTGATGATGCTGTGAATGAAGATGACACCCTTTTTGAAAAGAATGGCGTTACTTTGTTAGTCGATTCAATGAGCTTCCAATATTTAGTGGGTGCTGAGATTGATTACAAAGAGGACATCAACGGCTCACAATTTGTGATTAAAAATCCAAATGCAACAACCACTTGTGGTTGTGGCTCTTCTTTCTCCGCTTAAAATCTACTACGCTGGATAGCAAGCACCTAGAATTCTAGGGCCCTTCGCTCCTGTAACGGCTAGCAAATTTGCTGGCCGTTTTTCTTTATGAGCCCAGGCAAGCCAAGCAAAAGCGAGGCCTTCAACGAGTTGCGGATCGATACCAACAGAATCACTCGTTGTAATTTCTAAAGGCTCTGTAAAGAAATGCTGTGCCTTCACTTTGAGTAAATTCATCAAGGCTTGGTTTTTGGCGCCGCCTCCGCAGACAATCAGCTTCTGGGTTTGTGGGCCATGACGTACTAAGGCTTCTAGCGCTGAATGAGCGCTTAGGTGCAATAGGGTTGCTTGCACATCTTCAATGGAATGATTCACATCCCCTAGTTTTTCTTGCAACCAGTTAAGATGAAAATCATCTCTTCCCGTACTTTTTGGTGGAGCTTTTGCAAAGAAGGGATCTGACAACATTCTTGCCAGCAGCTCTGTATTCACTTTACCTTGTAATGCCCATTTACCATTCTCATCAAAAGCATTTCCTTGATGTTGATGTATCCAAGCATCCATCAACATATTTCCAGGGCCACAATCAAAACCAGTAATTTCACCGCCATTTGGAATAAGAGTGAGATTGGCGATGCCGCCAATATTTAAGACTGCGATGCTTTTTGTTGCAGAAAATTGTTGTGCATGAAAAGCTGGCACTAATGGGGCACCCTGACCCCCAGCAGCAAGATCGCGACTTCTAAAATCTGCAATGACATCAATACCGGTCTTTTCAGCTAAGAGAGCTGGATTGAGAGTTTGGTGTGTGTATGCTAAATCTCCAAGATGAGGCTGATGGCGAATAGTTTGCCCATGGGCGCCAATAGCAGTGATATCCGATGCCTGCAAATTCGCTTTGTTAAGTAATGTGACCACTGCCTCGGCATAGGCTAGGGCCAAGGCGTTACCAGCTCGCCTCTCCCTATCGAGCTCATTGGGGCCTGGAGTTTGCAGATCAAAAAGGGCTTTTCGAAGATCGGGGGCAAAGGGTGCGCTAAAAGCCTCTACTGCGCTCGTTTGACCATTGGGCCCAATTTTTGCTAGAACGGCATCAATCCCATCCAGGCTGGTGCCAGACATTAGGCCAATGTAATGAGAATCGGACTTGTTCATGGGGTTCTGGGTTTAGCTCTCAAGGATGCGACAATTATGCTTTAGCAATTTAAATACTAATTTAACTGAAACAGTTAATCGAATCAGCATGACGGCTAAACCTGAACAAAAATATCCTTTGACTCCCGAAGTCTTTGCTGCAGTCGAAGTCACTAAACGTGGCTGTGATGAGCTATTAGTTGAGGCTGACTGGGTACAAAAGCTGGCTCGTAGCCAGGCCACTAAGACCCCACTCAGAATCAAACTGGGTTTGGATCCAACTGCTCCTGATATTCATTTAGGTCATACGGTTGTTCTGAATAAATTACGTCAGTTGCAAGATTTAGGTCATACCGTGATTTTCTTGATCGGTGACTTCACCAGCATGATCGGCGATCCATCGGGCCGCAATACTACTCGTCCACCATTAACTGCAGAAGAGATTGCTGTTAATGCCGAGACTTATTATCGTCAAGCAAGCATGGTGCTCGATCCAGCTAAAACAGAAGTGCGCTACAACAGCGAATGGTGTGATCCTTTAGGCGCACGCGGCATGATTCAGTTGGCTGCGAAACATACCGTTGCTCGTATGTTAGAGCGCGATGACTTTACGAAACGCTATCGCAATGGTGTACCGATTTCTATTCATGAGTTCTTATATCCTTTGATGCAGGGCTATGACTCGGTTGCTCTGAAGAGTGATTTAGAGCTTGGTGGTACTGATCAAAAATTTAATCTCTTGGTTGGTCGTGAACTCCAGCGTGAATATGGCCAAGAGCCTCAATGTATTTTGACTATGCCGCTCTTGGTTGGTTTGGATGGCGTTGAGAAGATGAGTAAGTCCAAAGGGAATTACATCGGTATTAGTGAGCCCGCTGGAGAAATGTTTGGCAAGCTCTTAAGCATCTCAGATGATTTGATGTGGGATTACTTCACATTGCTGTCATTCCGCCCAATGTCAGAAATTGATTTGATGAAGCAAGAAGTTGCTGCTGTACGAAACCCAAAAGACTGCAAAGTATTGCTTGCGCAAGAAATCGTTGCGCGCTTTCATTCTCAGGCTGCGGCAGAAAAAGCCTTAGAAGACTTTAATCACCGTGCTAAAGGCGGCGTCCCTGATGACATCCCAGAAGTAAATCTCTCTGGAGCCCCCATGGGAATTGCCAGCCTCCTCAAGGCTGCCGGCTTAGCACCATCTACATCAGAAGCGATGCGTAATGTTGAGCAAAGTGGTGTAAAGATTGATGGCGCTACCGTAACAGATAAACAAGCCAAAATTGAGGCTGGAACCTATGTTGTGCAGGTTGGTAAGCGTAAGTTTGCTAAGGTAACGCTGAGTTAATGAGTTTAGAGGTCTAGGCTAGCACTGCCACTAGGTGGGGTTAAACCAAAGTGCTCATAAGCTTGCCGAGTTGCTACACGACCGCGAGACGTTCTCTGTAGATAACCTTGCTGAATGAGGTAAGGTTCTAAGACATCCTCTATCGTGTCACGTTCCTCGCCAATTGCTGCAGCTAGGTTATCAATCCCGACTGGACCACCATCAAACTTGCGCAAGATAGCTTCAAGCAATTTTCTATCCATCACATCAAAACCACTTGGATCAACATCCAACATCTTCAGTGCGGCATCAGCCATGGCTTTGGTAATCGTGCCAGTGCCTTTTACTTCTGCATAGTCACGTACACGACGCAGTAAGCGATTGGCAATACGCGGAGTGCCACGGGCACGTTTTGCAATCTCTATAGATCCCTCTGGATCAATACTTGCCTTAAGCAAACTTGCCGAGCGATTGATGATTTTGGTGAGCTCTTCAGTGGTGTAGAACTCGAGTCTTGCCACAATTCCAAAGCGATCACGCAATGGATTGGTAAGCATGCCTGCGCGAGTCGTTGCGCCAATTAATGTAAATGGTTTGAGGTCGATCTTGACGCTACGCGCTGCAGGCCCTTCACCGATCATGATATCAAGGCTATAGTCTTCAAGCGCTGGATACAGGATCTCCTCAACTACTGGAGAGAGACGATGAATTTCATCAATGAAGAGCACATCATTAGTTTCTAAATTCGTTAACAATGCAGCGAGGTCGCCAGGCCTATCTAGAACAGGACCGCTGGTTTGGCGCAAGTTGACGCCCAACTCTCGCGCAATAATGTGTGCAAGCGTAGTTTTACCAAGACCTGGAGGACCAAATAGCAAAACATGATCAAGGGCTTCTTGACGTGCTCTAGTGGCGCTAATAAAGATTTCTAATTGGGCACGCGCTTTTGTTTGACCAACATACTCGTCGAGTTGTTTTGGGCGTAAAGCTCTTTCAAAGACAGCTTCAGAATTACCTACCGCGCCACTAACAATGCGGTCATTATTCTCCGGTAAATCTTCAGGGATAGAGCTGAGGTCGTCTGTATGAATTGCCATACTGCCAGTTTAGTGGGGTTTAGCTAATCAGGTCTTAGATAAATACTTTAAACCCATCCGAATGCCATCGGAAACCGAAGTGTCTGGCGGGATTTGCTTGAGGGCTAAGAGCGCTTCTTTTTCTGAATAGCCTAAAGCAAGCAGTGCTTGTAGCACTTCACTATTGGCATCTAATGCTTGAGGTTTGCCGGTAGTAATTCCTAAGTCTGGGGCAAGCTTACCTTTCAGTTCTAAGCAAAGACGCTCAGCAGTCTTTTTACCAATACCAGGAACTTGGGTCAGACGTCCAGCTTCTTGAAGAGCGATTGCTTGAGCCAACTCGTTCACACTCATGCCAGAGAGAACTGCTAATGCAGTTCTAGAGCCAACACCGCTGATCTTAATGAGCTGTCGAAATGCTTCGCGCTCTGTCTCAGTAGCAAAACCAAAGAGTTGCTGCGCATCCTCACGCACTTGGAAGTGAGTGAGAAGGGTGATTTTTTGACCTGCTTGGGGTAATTGATACAAGGTACTCATGGGCACATCCACTTCATAACCAATGCCTTGGCAATCGACCAAGAGGCGAGGTGGATGAATTGAAACGAGGATTCCTTGAATACGACCAATCATGTAGAGATCTTAACCTGTGAAGTGTATTTTTACTTACTGCGTTTCTTGGAGGTTAATGCTGCAGTAATAGCTTTTGGTATTTGAGCGTGATGGGCCGCGCAGATGGCGACGCCTAATGCATCAGAAGCATCAGTCCCTGGTGCACGATTTAATCTGAGGAGACGTTTCACCATCTCTTGTACTTGAGGTTTGGCTGCGCGACCTGTTCCAACAATGGCTTGCTTAACGCGAAGGGCACTGTATTCGGCAACGGGGAGCTTTTCTGCAACGAGTGCGGCAATAACAGCGCCTCTCGCTTGACCCAACATCAAAGTTGAACGTGGATTAACGTTTAAAAAGACTTCTTCAATTGCAGCAGACTCTGGGTGATAGGTTTCTAGAACTTCTTTAAGGCCAGCATAGAGGGCGCCTAAGCGCTCAGGCAAGCCCTTGGCAGGATCACCACTTTCAATCGTTCCAGAGGCTATATAGGTCAGTTTTTGGCCGTCAACATCGATGACACCAAAGCCAGTAGTACGCAAACCCGGGTCGATTCCAATCCAACGCATGCGTATTTTTTCTTCCCTTACTTAATGACGGAAGTGACGAGTGCCAGTAAAGATCATGGCAATGCCATGTTCATTTGCTGCAGCAATGATTTCATCATCACGCATACTGCCTCCTGGTTGAATCGCACAGCTCGCGCCGCCATTAACAACCACATCCAGACCATCGCGAAATGGGAAGAAGGCATCACTGGCAACTGCTGAACCTTTTAGGCTTAAGCCTGCATTTTCAGCTTTAATGCTAGCCATACGTGCAGAGTCAACCCGGCTCATTTGGCCTGCGCCAATGCCGAGGGTCATGCCATTAGCGCAATACACAATGGCATTGGATTTGACGAACTTGGCTACTCGCCATGCAAACATCATGTCATTCATTTCGCTTGGAGTTGGCTGTCTTTGGCTAACAACGCGCATCTCACTTTGAAGAACATTCTTTGCATCTGGCGATTGAACTAGTAAACCACCGCCAACGCGCTTGAAATCAAAATGATTAAATGCAGTGCCGAGTGGAATTTCCAGAAGACGTACATTTTGCTTAACTGCAAAGATTGCTTTCGCTTCATCGCTAAAGCTTGGAGCAATTAATACTTCGACAAATTGCTTGGAAATAGCCTCAGCAGCAGCGCCGTCGCAGAGAACATTAAAGGCAATAATTCCACCAAAAGCTGAACTCGGATCTGTTTTAAAAGCTTTTTGATAGGCTTCTAGTGCTGTTGCGCCAACAGCTACGCCACAGGGATTGGCATGCTTGATGATGACACAGGCTGCTGCGCCGTCAGCATTGTCAGAAAAGCTTTTGACACATTCCCAAGCAGAGTCAGCATCAGCGATATTGTTGTAAGAAAGCTCTTTGCCTTGCAACTGCTGATAGCTTGCAAGAGCGCCAGTTACTGGGTAAATATCTTTGTAGAACGCAGCAGATTGATGTGGGTTTTCTCCATAACGCATCTCTTGTACTTTTTCAAAAGCCAGATGCAACGTTTTTGGATAAGCAGAGCGGGCTTTGTGATCTAGGTCATCGCCCAATGCGGACAGATAATTGGCAATGGCACCATCGTATTGAGCAGTATGTGCAAATACTTTTTTAGCCAATGCTAAGTTCGTCTTATATGAAACTGTATTGTTGTTGGCTTTCATTTCAGCCAATACTGGCGCGTAATCTTCTGGTGAAATTAAGACGGTGACATCTTGATGATTTTTTGCTGCTGCACGTAACATCGCAGGGCCACCGATGTCGATGTTCTCAACTGCATCCTCAAAGGAGCAGCTTTCTTTTGCCACTGTCTCATTGAAGGGGTAGAGATTGATTACGAGCATATCGATTGTGTCGATGCCATGCTTCTTCAGGGCCGCCATGTGCTCAGGAAAGTCTCTACGAGCCAATAAGCCACCATGTACCATTGGGTGAAGTGTTTTTACGCGGCCATCTAGCATTTCAGGAAATTGAGTTAAAGAAGATACTTCGACTACGGGCAGATTATTTTCGGCTAATAGCTTTGCCGTACCGCCGGTAGAAATGAGTTTGATTCCTTGCTCATGAAGAGCTTTAGCGAAAGGCACAATGCCCTTTTTATCGGATACGGAGAGAAGCGCTGTACGGATCATAAGTTTTGGAAGGTTTAATAAATAACTGTTTATTTAATGAGCTGATGTTCAACTAATTTCTTGTGCAGGGTATTGCGGTTGATACCAAGGTATTGAGCAGCTAAAGATTGATTTTGTTTGGCATGTTGCATAACGAGTTCAAGCATTGGTTTTTCTACCACGGCCAACACCATTTGATAGATGCCGTTTGGTGGCGTACCCTTGAGATCATTTAAGTAAACCTGTAATTGCGTTTCAATGCATTCGGTGATCGGGTGTTTATTGGTCATAAATATGAATTGATATATGAATTTGGTGCTTAAAGTCGAAAAATTAGGCTGCTTCTAAAAAGAGTAGGCGGTCAGAATGAGATTTCATTTCATCAAAATAATCATTGACCATTTGTAATTGGGTTTTGCAATCATCTGCAGTATTCATACGCTGACGAAAAGCATGTGAGTCTCGCAAACCTTTGCAATACCAGCCGATATGTTTGCGGGCTGTGCGAAGGCCAATGTATTCACCGTAGAACTCATAGTGATCTAAAAGATGGGCATTCATGATTTTCTGAATTTCTTTAATCTCTGGAGTGGGTAGCTTGCCACCAGTCTCTAAGTAATGATTGATTTCACGAAAGATCCAGGGGCGCCCTTGTGCGGCACGACCAATCATGATGGCATCGGCACCAGTGCTTTCTAAAACAAATACTGCTTTTTCTGGGCTATTGATATCGCCATTCGCAACCACAGGAATATCCACACTGTTTTTAACGGCGGTGATTGTTTCATATTCTGCTTCACCTAGATAAAGGTCGGCACGCGTACGGCCATGAACGGTAAGCATGGAGATGCCGCAATTTTCAGCAAGGCGTGCAATCTCGATTGCATTTTTATGCTCACGATCCCAGCCAGTCCGAATTTTTAAAGTCACCGGTACTGCATCTGGGCCAACGCCGACTGCATTAACAACCGCTTCTAATATTTGTTGTACAAGTGGTTCATCACGGAGTAATGCCGAGCCTGCAGCAACGTTACAAACTTTCTTTGCGGGGCAGCCCATATTGATGTCGATAATTTGCGCACCATGGTCTACATTCATTTTTGCTGCTGCAGCCATCATTGCGGGATCTGCACCAGCAATTTGGAC
Source organism: Polynucleobacter sp. es-GGE-1 (assembly GCF_018882005.1). Classification (NCBI taxonomy): domain Bacteria; kingdom Pseudomonadati; phylum Pseudomonadota; class Betaproteobacteria; order Burkholderiales; family Burkholderiaceae; genus Polynucleobacter; species Polynucleobacter sp. es-GGE-1. The sequence continues at coordinate 53,159 of NZ_JACVPE010000010.1, read as the reverse complement.
TGCAATCGGTTTGAATTCGCCAATATGATTGGCACGACGTTGGGTTTTTTCGCTTTTCCACAAAAGAGCATTAGAAGCCACCATCTCTGAGACGGCGTACCCAGCACCTAATTGCTTACAAAGCTGCCTAAATGGACGATCTGTTACTCCTGCCATGGGTGCGACAAAGAGTCTATTTGCGAGGGTATGAGGGCCAATCTTCATCTATTGCGGGTTTGTGCTGGGGCGACTCGGTGGGTATTTTGCGAAAAGCATGACACTTTAGCACAGTCAGACCAAAATCTGCCTATTTTTTAGGCAGATTACTTGCTTCAGATGAACTACTGAATGTTTGGAGTTTGAAGGCTTTTGAAGCCCCTTAGCGCCTGCCAAACATCATCTGGCGAGCCAAGGCTGTTTTGACTGGTGGAAGCCACTGAAGGGCTGATAAGGCCAATCCTCGAGCGACAACTACGGGGGCGAGATTTGAGGTGAATACTCTTGCCATCAAGTCTGTCAAACCAATCGTTGTGGTTCTATCGGCTTTACGACTTTGTGCATAACTTTCCAAAGTATTTTGAATCTGCACTGCTGTTTGCTGATCAAGCGCGCTGGAAAATAGCCCCGCCAATTTTTCCGCTAATAAGTAAGCATCTCGTAAACCTAAGTTCAAGCCTTGACCTGCAACAGGATGCAAAGCTTGAGCTGCATTGCCAATCCATACTTCATGGTCTTTAGTAATTTGTTTGCGATAGTTCAGGCCAAGTTCAAATAAACGACGATCTTGAATTTTGAGAAAACGGCCAATGCGTGAGCCAAATTCATTTTGTAAGGATGTTAAAAATTCAGCATCACTCAATTGCAAGCGTTGATGTGAGGATTCTGGTGAGCCACACCAAACGAGATTAAGAATATTGGGTCCGTAGTGACTCGGTAATACTGCCAGCGGTCCTTCGGCAGTAAAGCGCTCCCAGGCTTGATAAGGTATGGCATTTTCTACTTCAACTAATCCTACTAAGGCTGATTGCCCATAGTCTCGACCAGATTCCACCCAATCTTGTTTTTTAAAGAGTCCGCCTTCGGCGTGGACTACGCACTGAGCATTGATATGGTCATGCTCAACATTGCTATCAATAGGTTGCCAAATAAAATTCGGGCTCTTTACCTGAATATTTCTTAAGGCTTGGCGAAGCGTAATGTGAATGTCACGATAACGAATAATGTGACCAAGTGCATCCTGACGAAGCTCTTCGCGTGTCATGAGTGCGCGACCAAAGCGACCCGCTTGCGAGACATGTACACGATGGATATCAGCGCAATCTGATGGCCATGCATGGATCGTATCTAGTAGGAGCTTGCTACCATGTGAAAGGGCAATACCTCTACTATCAGCAGCTACAAGCTCTGCGTCATCGGCAGGATTACGGTCTAGTAGCGTCAGTTTTGCTTCGGGAAACTTTTGCAAAATCCATGCAGCGCAGGCAAGCCCAACAGGCCCGCCCCCATGAATCAAGATGTCGCAGTCTTTGGGACTCATTCTTTAGTTATTTTTCATGAGCGCTTCGATTTCATCAGCTTTAACTGGTACGCCACGAGAAATCAATTCACAACCTGATTCAGTGATGACAGCATCATCTTCAATGCGGATGCCAATATTCCAAAACGCTTGATCGATATCGTCTGCAGGTCTGACATATAAGCCAGGTTCGATGGTGATGACCATACCACTTTTTAGAATGCGCCAAGGTTTTTCTTCTTGCGAGCTAGGCATTGACTCGCGATAAGAACCTACGTCATGAACATCCATGCCCAGCCAATGGGAAGTGCGATGCATATAGAAGCGGCGGTAGGCGGCAGTTTCAATGGCGTTTTCCAAAGAACCTAATTCTGTAAGTTTGAGAAGTTTTTCATCGAGTAAGCCTTGGGTAAGCACTTTGAGTGCTGCTTCATGGGGTTGCATGAAAGTATTTCCCGGTTTTGTTACTGCAATGGCTGCTTCTTGTGCCGCAAGGGTAATGTTATAGAGAGCACGTTGTGGGCCGGTAAATTTTCCATTGACTGGAAATGTGCGCGTGATATCCGATGCATAGCCATCTAACTCGCAACCAGCATCAATGAGACAAAGTTCACCGCTTAGTAATTCAGTAGAGCCTGCACGATAGTGAAGGATGCAAGCGTTGGCGCCACCAGCAACAATACTGTTGTAGGCAATACTTTGTGAGCCACTGTTGCGGAATTCATGAAGTAATTCAGCTTCGAGTTGATACTCCCGCATACCAGGTTTACAGGCTTGTATCGCACGGATATGTGCTCTTGCAGAGATCGCAGCAGCACGCCGCATGATCTCGATTTCATGAATATCTTTAAATAAGCGCATTTCATGAATCAGTACCTCAATATCATGAAATTCTGATGGTGGGTTGATGCCGCTGCGAGCTTGCCCTCTTAATTGTTTCATCCAGTCGCGTATACGTCGATCTAACTCCGCACTTTCGGCTAATCGCACATAAACAGCATCTTGATCTGCTAATAATTCACCAAGCTTTTGATCAAGCTCTTGGTTGCTATGCGCAAACTCGATGCCCAGTATTTCTGGTGCAGCTTCTGGTCCTAAACGAATGCCATCCCAAATTTCACGTTCGAGATCTTTGGGCCTACAAAATAAATGTGACTCGAGTCGATAACTTTTTCCACTTCTAGCAACTTTCATTACTAAGGTTGCGCCGGGCTCTTCAAATCCTGTGAGATAGTAAAAATCACTGTCATGACGATAGGGAAAGTCGCTATCGCGATTACGTGCGAGCTCTGGCGCAGTTGCAATAACAGCAATGCCACCGCCAGTTTTACTAAAAATGTGTTTTGCTAAAGCATTTCTGCGAAGCTGATAAATATCGGTTTTATTCATATGCTGCATTGAGCTCTTGTAAGCGTTGTGGCGTACCTACATCGTGCCACGGACCGACATATTTTTCACCAGACACTTGATTTTGCGCCATGGCAGCTTTGAGGAGGGGCGCCAGCTTAGCCTGGATACCCATTTCTAGATCTTTAAAGAGATCTTTGTGGTAAATGCCAATCCCTGAAAAGGTCAACTTTTCGGCTCCCCCAGGATCCTGAGGGTTTACCTGTGCCTCTTTAAGATAAAAGTCACCATCAGGATGGTGGCTAGGGTTTGGCACCATGAGGAGGTGAGCTAAGATTTTGTTGGAGTCATTTCTTAACTTAGAAGCTATCCCCAAAATTTTGCTCACTGGCAAGTTCGGACTAAATACATCCCCATTGATCACCAAAAAATAATCTTCAGCTTGCAGGATGGGTAGCGCCTTGAATATGCCGCCCGCGGTTTCTAAAGCAGTGCCTTCCGGTGAGTATTGGATATTGAGACCAAATTGACGTCCATCGCCTAAAGAGGCTTCAATCTTTTCACCCAACCATGCGTGATTGATCACCACCTTTTCAATCCCCGCATTTGCTAGTGTTTCTAGATGCCACGCAAGCAATGATTTATTTTGAATGGTGAGCAAAGGCTTGGGTAAATTATCTGTTAAAGGGCGCATACGCTCGCCTCTACCAGCGGCTAATAAAAAGCAAGGAAGAAGATTGACCTCAGTCATGATTTACTGATGATTCTTTGTGGGTGCGTGTAGATTCTAAAATCCGTGCCAATGGTTTTAGCTCAATATAACGATTTGCGGTGGCAATCGCATATTCCAATACCAAAGGAATATCTTTGAGATAGCCATCTTTGCCATCACGATGAAAGAGTCTTGCAAAGATTCCAAGAACTTTGAGATGACGTTGCAAACCCATCCATTCAAAGTCGCGATAGAACTGCCCGAAGTCATCCGGCATTGGTAGGCCACCTTTACGACCCTCTTCCCAAAATTTAATCACCCAATCGATGACTCGTTCTTCTGGCCAAGCAATGTAGGCATCGCGCCATAAAGAAGCGGCATCATAAGTAATGGGTCCATACACCGCATCTTGAAAATCTAACACTCCAGGATTATTTTCTTCGGTCACCATAAGGTTGCGAGAATGATAATCGCGATGCACATAGACCTTTACTTGCGCTAAATTATTCTCAAGGATGAGCTCGAATATTTTCTCGAGTTGTCCTTGTTGTGGCCCTGTTAATTTAATGCCAAGATATTTATTCAAATACCACTCTGGAAATAAATCTAATTCACGTTGCAAGAGTGCTTGGTCATAGTTTGGTAGAACGTCTGGCTTACTTGCTAACTGCATTTTCACTAATGCTTCTGTTGCATCCTGATAAAGGTGGTTTGCTGTTTTATCGCTTAGTTCGCTCAGGTATGTTTTATTACCAAGATCGCCTAGGAGAAGAAAGCCTTCAGCAGTGTTTTGTTCCAAAATTTTAGGCACATTTAGACCCGCCTCGGAGAGCAAAAAATCAACCTTGATAAAGGCATCTAAGGGTTCGTGCTGGGGAGGGGCATCCATAATGATTAGGCTGGCAAAGTCTGAGTTTTTCGACTTAACCCGGAAATAGCGCCGAAAGCTGGCATCCGCCGAGGCCGGTGCTAAGGTATCAAGATCTAATTGCCAGCTAGGCTGGAGGGCTTTTAGCCAGTTGCGAAGGGTATTTAAGCGAACGTCAGTCATGGTCGATTCGTATAATAAGGCGGGTCTGGATCCATGAGTCATTATCGCCGTCGCGCCGGCCTTTGCGCCCCTCTTTTTTTAGCCATCACCCTGCGCGTAATGTTGGGGGCGATATTGCTTCAAGTTGCGCTTCTGACAAGAGCACAAGCTCCTGCTGCACTGCCCCCAGTTTCACAAGCGCCACAAAATTTCACGCTCTTACCAGATCGTGGAAATGTGACTGTTCTCAAGCTCGATGATCAATTGCGGTTAGGTAAGCCAATTGCCGATGGGCAAGCACTTACCTTTACCTCTAGTGATGTTATTGACGGAATAGTTGAGCGCGACATGCATCTGAAGGGACGCGCGCAAATGCGTCGTAATGGCGCCGTTTTAAAAGCTGATGAAATCACCTATAACCCAGATACTGATATTGCAGACTTGCTTGGTAATGCAGAGCTGTCTAAAGGCAATACTATCTTTAAGGGCCCTAAAGGGCAATTTAAAGTGGATGCTCGCGAGGGCTTCATGGAGTCCCCTGTGTATGAGCTTAGAGATACTCGCGGAAACGGTATTGCAAAAAAATTAACAATTGAAAATGCAGACATTTTTGTTTTTGATAAAGCTACTTACTCTACGTGTACTCCAGAAAATATGGATTGGTATTTCACGGCAAGTAGCTTGGAAATTGATAACGAACAAAAAGAAATGATTGGAACGAATGGGGTAATGCATTTCTTTGATGTGCCAATTGCATATGTACCATATTTCACTACGCCAATTGGTAACCAACGTCGATCTGGCTTGCTGCCGCCTGTTGCTGGATATAACTCTAATAACGGACTAGATATTACTCAGCCTTACTATGTCAATATTGCGCCAAATCGTGACCTGCTTTTATTACCTCGAGAGATGAATCATCGAGGTTTAATGTTGGGTGCAAACTATAGGTTTTTAGAGAAAGAGTATTCTGGTATTGCATACGGCGAGTATTTGCCTTATGACAAGCAAACAGGCACTAGCAGATGGAAATATGATTGGCAGCAAAGACAGTTATTTGGGGGCGGTGCTGGACCGGGAGGCATCCCAATGCCTGGTTCTTGGAGTGGTTATGTCAATATGGCACGAGTCTCTGACAGCTTATATCCAACAGACTTTTCACAAAGCATTGCCGGTCAAGTCACCAGTCAGCTTCGTCAAGAGGTGGGGACTAATAAACAATTAACTGGTGCATTTAGTAATTGGACTATTGGTGCTAAAGCTGCTAGTTTTCAAACCCTACAACCAGATCCCTATAATTTAGTACAGGCGCCATATAATGTTTTACCCAATATTACTGCTGCATACAACAGCCAATTGAGTCCTGTAGCCTTGGATTCAACAGGCAAGTATTTGTCTTTGCCCTCTGGGCCTAAGACAACCTTCTCTTCAGACTACACCCGCTTTGCTTATGCTTTGGGTAGTAACTTTAATGCGCCACCTCCAGGTGCTTATACCCAAGCGGACCGAACGGTAGTAAAGGGTGGATTGGCTCTCCCGCAGATAACTCCTGGTTATTACATTACACCCACCGTAAGTTTTCAGTCAAACGCTTATAACGCTACTCCTTATGCACTGGGAAGTGTTCCTGGTGCCAAGGGTTTTACGATTCCAACTTTTAGCTTGGATTCTGGTTTGGCGCTTGAGAGGGAGGCTTCTGAGTTAAAAAGCTTCTTTGGGCGTGATATGTTGCTAACAATGGAGCCAAGAGTATTTTATGCTTTCACTCCATATCAAAGTCAGGCCAATACACCGGTATTCGATACGGCTGATGCCGGTTTTGGCGTTTCGCAAATTTTTACAGCCAATACTTTTATTGGTAATGACCGTGTTGCAGATTACAACGCTGCAACATTAGGTTTAACTAGTCGAATGATTGAAGCTAATACGGGCGCTGAGCGTGCTAATGTTACGCTGGCACAAAAGCAGCAGTTCACAGGGCAAAAAGTTGGCTTGAATGGCAACATTGCTAATCCAACCACTTATTCTGATACTCTGGGTTCAGCTTCGGTGCGTCTGCTTGGTAACTTTAGTGCAGATATGTTTGGTCAGTACAACACACAATTAAATCGTTTTGTACAAACGACCTTAGGTGCAAGTTGGCGACCAACCCTCGGTAGAAGTTTGAACTTTGGATACCGCAATGTTTGGTCGCCCCCAGTCCAGCCATCTGCACAAAATGGACAGACAACCTTCATCCCAGCCGCCACTACAACTGATCAATATAACTTCTCCGGTCAATGGCCAATCACACGAGAAGTTTCTGTCTTAGGGCGCTGGGGCTATGATGCGTTGACCATTAAAACATTAAATACCTTGGTCGGCGTGGAATGGACGAGAGATTGCTGGACTTTCCGTGGCGCCTATTCACAGGCTGTGAATACCTCTCTCATTACTACCACCCAAATCCTCTTTCAGATCGAATTTAGGGGCTTTGCTAGCGCCGGAAGCAATCCAGTTGATATTATGAAGTTAAATGTTCCTGGATACATGCCAACTTCAAAGCCAATCCCACCATCCATATATGAGAATTATCAATGATGCTTTGCAGAATTAGGTTGAAACCTTTTATTTACCCGGTGATTTTTTTTGGGATATCTCTTATTGGAGGGATTGCTAGTGCTCAAGACGCATCAAAAGCAAATATATTGGCGGATAGCAAAATCCGAAATATTGATGGCGTAGCTGCCGTCGTCAATACTGGTTATGTCACTCGCAAAGAAATTGATGATCGAATTACGGCCCTTAAAAAGCAGGGCGCCAAGTTGCCTGATGATGGATCAATACGTAAAATTATTCTTGAGCGTCTCATTATTGAAAAAATTCAGCTGCAAAATGCCGAGCAAGAGGGTGTCGTTGTCACTAACAAAGAGCTCGATAAAATTGTTGGTGATATTGCTGCAAAAAGTAAACTTAGTTATGCAGAATTTAAAGAGAAAGTAGTCGCATCCGGTACCTCGTTTGAGAAATATAAACAGATGTTACGTGATGATGTTGTCGTTAGCCGATATCGTGAACGTGAAGTAGAGGGGAAGATTAAAATCTCGGATGCTGAAATTGATAACTTTATTGGCGAGAGAACCCGTGCTGTTGGTGGTGGAGTCTCCCGCTCAGGCCCTGCTGCTAAGGGCGAGCCAGAAGAGATTGATGTGGCACAGATTTTTATTCCAGTTGATGCTTCAGCGGGCATAGGCGCTCAGGCTGAGGCAAAAAAGAAGGCTGAGCAGTTATTGCGCGATGCCAAAGGAGATATAGATTTTTTGCAATTAGGCGCCTTGGCGGCCAAAGACAATCCTAAAATTAAGTTTCAGGATTTAGGTTACCGAACTCCCGATAGATTGCCTCAACTATTTTATGAGGCGATTCGAAATACTGGTGGCGGCCAAGTCGCCAATGCAGTGGTTAAAAGCCCTGCGGGATACCATGTGCTTAAAGTATTGGATCGTCGGGCTGCAGTCGTCAGCGTAAATCCGCAGCAGCAAGCAGCCCCTCAGGAGGCCTCAATTAGCTTGCCGCAAAATATTCCTATTACACAAACACTGTCGCGACATATCTTATTGCGCAATCGCGCTGGTTTATCTGATCAAGATGCAGAGCGACGTCTTGCTGGATATCGTGATCAAGTGCGCGCAAAGACTGCAGATTTTAGTGAGTTGGCAAAAAAGTTTTCAGAGGATGGTTCTGCCTCAAATGGTGGAGATCTAGGTTGGATGGGGCCGGGAGATTTGGTTCCGGAGTTTGAGCAAGCGATGAATCGTTTGCAAATTGGTGAAGTGAGTAACCCAGTAAAGACTGAGTTTGGTTGGCATTTAATTCAAGTCATCGAGCGACGTGAAGCCCAGCTGACTGTTGAAAAGCAACGTCAATTTGCCCGTGCTGCGATTCGGGAGAGAAAATTTGAGCAAGCCTATCAGGATTGGTTGCGCGAATTAAGAGATACAGCAACTGTAAAAATCTTGAATGCAGATGATGCTGCAAGTAGCGACCCACGTTAATTTAGCTATCACTACCGGCGAGCCAGCTGGTATTGGACCCGAGATTTCGGTAGCGGCTGCGCAGCAGTTTTTGACTGAACAGCCGAGTGCAGTGATTACCTTATTGGGTGATATTGGCTTGCTAAAGTTAGCCTCTCAAGGCCCCATTGATTTATCTGGGCGTTTAAAAATTCAGAGTATTCCTCTTTCAGAGCCAGTTGTTCAGGGTGTCGTAAATCCACAGAATACTCAATACGTGATCAATACTTTGAATGAGGCTATTGATGGATGCTTAAGTGGGCGTTTCGATGCCATGGTTACTGCACCCATTCAAAAGAGTGTGATTAATTTGGCAGGCACGCCATTTACAGGCCATACCGAATATTTAGCAGAGCGGTGTAAGGCGCAGCATGTGGTGATGATGCTTTGTGCCACTCTTCCTAAGAGCTTCTTCAATTTGAAGGAGCCTAGAGACTTGCGAGTGGCGCTTGCTACCATCCACCTACCATTACAAAAGGTTTCTGCCGCATTAACCCAAGAGCTCGTGCTTGAAACAATCCAGATAGTGCAGCATGATTTACGTACAAAGTTTGGTATTTCGAGTCCGGTAATACGTGTTGCAGGATTGAACCCACATGCTGGTGAGTCAGGTTATTTGGGTCGCGAGGAAATCGACGTCATCGGCCCTGCAATTGAGACTGCTAAAAGGCTTGGTATCGATGTTTCTGGCCCTTATCCGGGCGACACCATGTTTGATCCGACATCTTTAGAAAGTGTTGATGCCTTTATTGCGATGTACCACGATCAAGGTTTGGCGCCATTTAAATTCGTTACCTTTGGTAGTGGCGTCAATGTCACATTAGGCCTACCAATCATTCGCACTTCAGTGGATCATGGCACGGCTTTAGATATTGCTGGCAAAGGTATTGCAGATCCTGGATCTATGTTGGAGGCCTTGCGATTAGCCTACCAATTGGCCCTCAATCAAAAAGAAAAAAGTTGATTCATGCATCGTGCACGTAAACGATTTGGTCAGAATTTCTTACAAGATCAAGGTATTATTTATTCTATAGTAGCTTTAATTCATCCCAGCCCAGATATGCATGTGATTGAGATTGGGCCCGGCCTAGGCGCTTTAACTAGACCTTTACTGAGTAATCTTGATCAACTGGATTTATTAGAGATTGATCGAGACTTAGTAGCTTATTGGAATCAAGAAAATCTCAAGGGTTTGAGGGTCATTGAGGGTGATGCCCTCAAGTTTAATTTTATTGAATGGTCTCAGGATCATTCTGGAAAAAAGGGCCTATGCAAGGTAGTCGGTAATTTGCCCTATAACATTTCTTCACCACTACTTTTTCATTTGGTGTCAGCGGCAGCGCATATCGACGAGCAGGTTTTTATGCTGCAAGCAGAAGTCGTCGAGAGAATGGTTGCTCATGCCGGTAGTTCTGACTTTAGTAGGCTTTCTGTGATGCTGCAGGCTCGCTACCACATGGAATTAGTATTAGAAGTCCCGCCCGAGGCATTTGATCCAGCACCTAAAGTCAATTCTGCTGTGGTGCGGATGATTCCTAGAAAAGATTTCAGCTTGACTCTGTCTCAATGGAATGCACTAGAGCAAGTAGTGGCTGCAGCTTTTGCGCAGAGGAGAAAAATGTTGCGCACGAATTTGCATGCTTTTGCTGATCGCTTGAAATTAAGTGAGGGAGAGCTCAAAGCTAGGGCTCAAGATATTTCAGTTAATCGCTATATAGAGTGGGCTAAGCTCTTAGCCGCTTAAATGAAGTTGGTACAAGTGGATCATTTATAAGCGCTCGGATCAATGACGCGCATTTCAGTTTCAATCCAACCTTCAACTTCTTGTTGTAACTGCTCCCCAGACTTGCTTTCGGAAGTAATTGCCGGACCAATTGAAAAAATCACAGTACCGGGTTTTTTTAGAAAGCTATTCTTGGGCCAGCAGCTACAGGCATTGTGAGCAATAGGAATAACCAATGCTCCAGTTGCGCTAGCTAGCCGAGCCCCACCTTTGCGATAGGGCTTGGTTGAGCCTCTTGGCGTTCGAGTGCCCTCTGGAAATAGCATGATCCATTTACCTTCGCTAAGGCGTTTACGTCCTTGGCTTGCGACAGATAGAGCCGCCGTTTGTTTATTAGCACGATTGATATGAATCATCTTGAGTAAAGCTAAGGCCCAGCCAAAAAATGGGATCCAAAGCAATTCTCGCTTGAATACAAAGCAAAGCTGTTTGGGAAGCAAGGCAATATAAGCAATAGTCTCGTAAGCAGATTGGTGCTTGCTAAGGATCACTACTGGCTGATCTAGCACTGCATGCATATGTTCCATGCCGCGAATTTCATAATGAATATCACAGAGATGCCAAAGCAACCAAATCACAACCTTGTTCCAAAGTCCAATAAAGCGATAGCGATTTTCAGGACTCAAGAAAGGAAATGCCAACATGCAAAGCACTGACCAAATTGGGGTGAAGATCAGTAAAAACAGGGCAAATAGGGTTGAGCGAACAAAGACCATGAATATCCTAGACTTGGTTTTCTAGAAGTGTAGTTGCAAAAGCCATCAAATCAGTATGAATTTGAGTGCCTTCAGGCAAGCCACCAGTTGCAAGCGTCTTTTGCCCCTTGCCTGTAAGGACTAAATGGGGTGATGCACCCAATGCAATTCCTGCCTGAAGATCTCGCAAGGAATCGCCCACAATAGGAACGCCCAATAAAGGTTGATTGCTACTCGCTCTTTTATACCGCAGGGCAATCTCTTTCATAAGGCCAGGCGCTGGCTTGCGGCAATCGCATCCATGGGCATCGGTGTGTGGGCAAAAGAAAATGCTGTCGATGCTTCCGCCCAAAGGTTGCAGCAGTTTTTCCATTTTGCTATGCATCGCATGCAAATCGGTAATCGCAAAATAACCTCTTGCTAATCCAGATTGGTTGGTCGCAACTGCAATTTGATAGCCTGCTTGATTGAGTAGGGCAATAGCCTCGAGGCTGCCGGGAAGTGGTACCCACTCATTTACAGATTTAACGTAATCGTCACGATCTTCATTAATCACACCGTCGCGATCAAGAATAATGAGTTTCGAAGAGCTAGTGCTCATGCTAGTTTGCCGAGATCGGCAACGAGATTCATTTTCTGGTGAAGTTGTTGCAGGAGCGCTAAGCGGTTATCGCGCAGCTCGGGATTTGGATCCATCACCATCACATCCGCAAAGAACTGATCAATCGGCTCACTTAAAGCAACAAGTGTTTTTAAGAGTTCTACAAATTGGCGCTTTTCATAGGCCGCATTCAGGGCTGGTGTTATGGCCCCTAATGCTTGATGCAGAGTAATCTCAGCTGGAATTTGCAAGAGCTTATTTGAGCAGTTTGCAGGAATATCTGTGGTGGTTTTTTTGAGAATATTGCTGATGCGTTTATTGGCAGCCGCTAATTGCGCCGCCTGCGGTAGAGCATTAAATTCACGAAGTGCACTTAAGCGCTCAATCAGATCATTAATCTGAGCTGGTGATTGACTTAGAACAGCATCAATTTCTGCGCTAGTAAATGGTTTCCCAGCAACTGATTGGTCGCGCAAGTATGCGCGTAAGCGATCGATGATGAATTCATAAATATCAGCTGCATTAGCTTTTTCTTGTACATCTTTCTGAGAAAATTGTGAGCGTGCGAGCTCAATCACATCCAGCAGGCTTAAGGCAAGGTTCTTCTCTAGGAGTAAGCGGCAAATACCTAGTGCATGACGACGCAATGCATATGGGTCTTTATCACCAGTGGGCGCTAAACCTACACCCCAAATACCAATTAAGGTTTCTAATTTATCCGCAATCGCAAGAATCGTGCCAGTCTGTGTCAGGGGAAGTGCATCGCCTGCAAAGCGTGGCATATAGTGCTCACTACAAGCAGCTGCCACCTCTGTATTTTCGCCGTCATGCGTTGCATAGTAACGACCCATGATGCCTTGGAGTTCCGGGAACTCACCAACCATATCGGTGAGTAAGTCTGTCTTAGCGATTTCAGCTGCACGACTTGCTAGCTTCTCATCAGCGCTTATTTTTTTGGCGATACCAGTAGCAATACCTTGAACGCGCTTAGTGCGATCGAGTTGATTGCCTAACTGATTGTGATAAACCACCTTGCCTAAATCAGCAACCCGAGAAGCTAATGAGCGTTTTTGATCTTGCTGGAAGAAAAAGCGTGCATCAGAAAGGCGAGGACGAACAACGCGTTCATTACCAGAGATGATAGCCTCTGGTGTACTCGTTTCAATGTTGGAGACAATCAAAAAGCGATTGCGCAATTTACCTTGCTTATCTGTCAGGGCAAAGTATTTTTGATTGGTCTGCATGGTGAGGATCAAGCATTCCTGAGGAACCTCTAAAAACTCTTGGTCAAATCGGCATTCATAAATGGCTGGCCATTCAACGAGGGCGGTGACTTCATCTAGCAGACTATCAGGCATTAAGACTAGATCTTCACCAGCAGCTTTTAAAAGAGCAGCTTCAATTTGGCTGCGACGTTTATTAAAGCTTGGGATAACCTTAGCTTTACTCTCAAGATCTTTTTCATATTGATCTGCAGCACTAATACTGAGAGTGCCAGGCGCTAGGAAGCGGTGACCCTCGGTTTGATTGTTAGCCTCAATACCTAGACCATGTATTTTGAGAACAGTGTTGCCATGCAAGGCAATCATGCTATGGGCCGGGCGAGCAAATTGAACATCTGCTAATTCGCCATTTTTTTGTTGCACTTGATAGTGCATCATTTTGGCAATCGGTAATTTACTGAGTGTTTGTTCAAGCGCAGTTTGTGCCGTTTTTTCAAGTGCTGCACCCTTGGCTATCACGTTAAGGTAAAGAGCCTCATTCTTACCTTCACCTGATTTTTCTAAAGTGGCTAGATCAATATCTGTATATCCAAGTGCCGCTAATTTTTTAAGTAGCGGAGGGGTTGCTTTACCCTCAGGGTCATAAGCAATGCTGGTGGGAAGCAGCTTCTCTCTTATTGGATAGTCTTCTGCCTGAGTAAGCACATGGCTAATCTGAACTGCTAAACGACGCGGAGTAGCAAAGCTTGTAACAGCGGAGTCGTCCGTTGTTAGATTGGCGGATTTTAGGTGAGCAAAAATACCGTCACTGAAAGCCTCACCCAAACGACGTAAGGATTTTGGTGGCAATTCTTCTGTAAAGACTTCAATCAATAAGTTAGCCGATTGAGAGTTTGAATGTGAGGTGCTCATACTTTAGACTGGTGTTGACACATAGGAAAGCCAAGTTTTTCTCGGGATTCAAAATAGGCTTGCGCAACTGCGCGGGATAGATTTCGAATGCGACCGATATAGGCAGCACGTTCCGTAACAGAGATGGCACCTCTTGCATCCAAGAGGTTGAAGGTATGCGCTGCTTTCAGCACCATCTCATAGGCAGGTAATGCTAAGGGTACTTCCATCAAGCGTTTTGCTTCACTTTCATAATTACTGAAGTTTGCAAACAGGAGATCGGTATTGGAGTGTTCAAAGTTGTAGCAAGACTGCTCCACTTCATTCTGGTGATAAACATCGCCATAAGAGATGCCGTCAGCCCATACAAGGTCATACACGTTTGAGCAATTTTGAATGTACATTGCCAGGCGCTCGATACCATAAGTGATTTCGCCTAAGACGGGCTTGCAATCTAAGCCGCCTACTTGCTGAAAATAGGTGAATTGCGTTACTTCCATGCCATTGAGCCAAACTTCCCAGCCCAAACCCCACGCACCTAGCGTTGGGTTTTCCCAATCATCTTCTACAAAGCGAATGTCATTTTCTTTCAGATCAAGACCAAGGGCAGATAGGGATCCCAAGTAGAGCTCAAGAATATTTTCTGGGGCTGGCTTAAGAACAACTTGATATTGATAGTAGTGTTGCAAGCGATTTGGGTTATCGCCATAACGACCATCTTTAGGTCTGCGCGATGGCTGAACATAGGCAGCTTTCCAGGGTTCTGGACCAATGGCTCTGAGGAAAGTAGCGGTATGGGATGTGCCTGCACCCACCTCAAGATCAATGGGTTGTAATAGGGCACAACCTTGTTGGTCCCAATAATCTTGAAGTTTGAGAATGATTTGCTGAAAAGTAAGCATGTTTAACCTGGCTAAGCCATTGATTTTACATGGCTAGGGCGCCGCAGAGTTAAAAAAGACTAAAAACGTCTATGGCGAATAAAGGCCCAGATCAAGAGGAGGCACGAAATGCTCAAAATTGGGAAATTTCCCCAAACGACAAAAGGTGTTTTTCCAGCATAGGCTTGAACTTGGGTGCTTAAGCTTGCTTGGGTAAATTCTGGGAGTGATTGCAGTAATTTGCCATCAGGACCTAAGACGGAGCTGATGCCGGTGTTTGTCGCTCGTAGAGCAGGCAGCCCCGTTTCGAGAGAGCGTAATTGCGATAGTCTTAATTGTTGGGCAGGTGCTTGAGATTTGCCAAACCATGCAAGGTTGGTTAAGTTGATTAAGAGATTTGTGGGCTCAGAATTATTGCGGATACGACTTGCAAGCTCGCCACCAAAGACATCTTCGTAGCAAATTGTGATTGCGGCATGCAGTGCAGCTTGGTCTTTGCGAGCAATAGTAAAATGAGCTTGATCATTTCCACCTCTGGCGAAATCACTTAAGGGAACACTAAAGGCATTTACAAACCAGCGAAAGCCAGGGGGAATGAATTCCCCAAAGGGGACTAGATGATCTTTGTCATAGCGATAAGGTTTTGATTCTGGTGAAAGACCTAAAGCACGATTCGAATATTCTCTACCATCATTGGGTATTGGATTTCTTCCAATCACTCCAAAAAGTAAATTACTACCCGTTTGATTAGAAAAGTTCTGTAAGTTTTCAATGAGATGGGCTGGCAGATTATTTTCTGGCCACGGAAATGCAGTCTCAGGAGCAACAATCAGTTGCGCGCGTGATTGGTATATAGAGTTTTCATAAAACTGAATCTGCTTTAGCACGCCCTCTGGTCGAAAAATCAAACTTTGCGCAAAGTTTCCTTGTATCAACTGAACCGTAATGGGTTCGCCAGTCGGCTGTGTAAAACTCCATAGATTAGACAGGCTGGTGATCAAAGTAAGTAAAGCTATTGATACTGTGCTCATGAAAAAAGCTTTGTTGAGTCGTAGTAATTGCCAGGAGGTATATACAGTTAAAAAAGTACATCCCAGCCCGCCTAAATAAGGCGCAATCGAAGCAAATGGTCCATTGACTTGACTCTCAGCTAGCCCCATCCAAGGAAAGCCAGTAAATATTTCACCGCGCAGATACTCGCTGATCACCCAGCTCGATGCTAAGAAAAATCCCAGCACACTGGAGTCTTTGAAAATACGAATCGATAGGCTGGCAGTAGAAAAATAGAGGGCTACATAGGCCGCAAGCAAAAACACAGCCATACAAGAAAGCAGCGAGTTCATGCCACCGACATCATGCAGGCTAATATAAAGCCACCACAAACCCACTACGAAGTAGCCGAGACCAAAAGCAAGGCCATGCACAAAAAATTTCTTCAGCGATTCAGATTCTTGCACTCTTAATTGCCACCAAATCACGCTGAGGAGGGGGATTTGAATCCAGCCGCCATAGCGTAGTTCTGCAGATCCAGCAAGTAATCCGCCCAATACGAACAGTATCAGCAGTGCCACTGCATGCTTGCGCTTAGAAGATTGCTGATCAACCAAGCCAGTCCTTAGTCTGCTTTTTTAGCTTTTTGTCGCGCTAGCAGGATATGAATTTGCCGTGGATCCGCGCGCTGAACTTCGAATTCAATGTCATTCATCTCAATCAGTTCGCCTATCTTGGGAACGCGCCCTAAGTGCTGAATCACCAGGCCTGCAACAGTTTCGATATCTTCTTCAGCAAAGTGCGTGCCAAGGGCTTCATTCAGTTGCTCAAGTTCGGTAATACCTTTAACGCGAATATCGCCATTATCTAAGGAGATAATATTGTCGGCCTCTTCGTCGATATCGTGCTCATCTTCAATATCACCAACAATTTGCTCTAGTACATCTTCGATCGTGATGATGCCTGCAATCCCGCTGTATTCATCTACTACAACAGCTAAGTGATTTCGATTATCTTTGAAGTCGCGCAATAGAACACTCAAACGCTTAGATTCGGGAATAAATACTGCGGGGCGCAACCAATCACGCACCTGAAAATCTTTTTCAGTGGAATGACGTAATAAATCTTTGGCTAACAAGATACCAATGACATTGTCACGGGATCCTTCAAAAACAGGAAAACGAGAGTGAGCTGCTTCAATTGCGATCCTTACAATTTCAGGTAAGGGTTGACTGATATCGATCCAGTCGATTTGGGCGCGCGGGACCAAGATATCTCGTGCACACAATTGACCCACCTGAAATACACCCTCAATCATGGAGAGGGCATCGGCATCAATTAAGCCTTCGGTTTGTGCTTCGCGCAGCGTTTCAATGAGTTCTTGACGGCGTTCGCTGGGGCTAGTTGGCTGAGGGGATAAAAAATCAGCTAGGCGATCTAATAGGGATTTGGGGTCGGGCATATTGCAAGAATAGCTTAGAAAGATGTCGGAGTAAAAATTAGGTCGCTAAATAAGGGTTCGGAAACCCCAACTTTTTAAGAAGGCTGATTTCGATAGCCTCCATCTTTTTAGCGTCCTTTTCAGCCTCATGATTGAATCCCTGAGCATGAAGGCAGCCATGAACTACTAAATGCGCTAAGTGTGCTTTCATTGTTTTTTCTTGTGCTTTGGCCTCTTTTTGGATTACTGGCAGGCAAAAAATAATATCCGCTGCAACACTATTTTTAGAGCGCTCGTAGGGAAAAGTCAGCACATTGGTTGCATAATTTTTTTGACGATATGCAGTATTCAGTTTTTTACCTTCCGCAGCATTCACAAACCGTAGTGTTAGTAGTCCCACGCTATTCGTGGTGACCTTGACCCATTTTTTAATGAGTGTAGATGATGCTACTTTCACCAAGGTAGATTCAATTGCTGGGCTTGCATACTGAATCTCTATATCGAGCTTGGAAGTTTTTAATTTGGTATTAGTTTGCATGAGCTTCTACCAGTTCACCTCTTAAGGTGTAGTTGAGGACTTCAGTAATTTGAATATCCACCATTTGACCAATCAAAGACTCTATCTCTTGCTTGGGGGCGGTAAAGTGAATTACCCGATTATTTTCTGCGCGGCCTTGCAAATTGACCCCGTCCTTCGCCAATCCTTCGATTAATACTTTTTCAGTATTGCCCAACATTTTTTGACTAATCTGATGAGCTTGGCCTTCGATCACAGCAAGCAGTGTTTGTAAACGTTTGAGCTTGACCTCATAAGGAGTGTCATCAGTTAAGTTCGCTGCTGGGGTGCCAGGCCTTGGGCTAAAGATGAAGCAAAAGCTGTTATCAAATTCGAGTTCTCGAACCATCTTTAAAAGCTTCTCAAAGTCTGCATCCGTTTCCCCTGGAAAGCCCACGATGAAATCGCTAGATAAAGTGAGGTCAGGGCGAACAGCACGCATTTTTCGAATAATGCTTTTGTATTCCAAGGCTGTATAGCCGCGCTTCATTGCGGATAAGATCGTGTCTGAAGCATGTTGCACTGGTAGGTGTAAGTGGCTTACGAGCTTTGGCACCTTGGCGTAAACATCAATCAAGCGCTGTGTAAATTCTTTTGGGTGGCTGGTAGTAAAGCGAATACGTTCAACTCTAGGAATCTCTGCAATGTATTCAACTAAAAGGGCAAAGTCAGCAATCTCTTCTGTGTGACCCATTCTGCCAAGATAAGCATTGACGTTTTGGCCAAGCAAGACAATCTCTTTAACGCCCTTGCTCGCAAGTCCAGCGACTTCGGCAAGTACATCATCGAATGGTCTAGAAACTTCTTCTCCACGGGTATAGGGAACGACACAATAGCTGCAATACTTTGAGCAGCCTTCCATAATAGAGACGTAGGCAGAGCCCCGAGTCTGACGCGAGGCAGGGAGATGATCAAACTTTTCTATCTCTGGAAAAGAAATATCCACCTGAGAAATACCAGTTTTGCGACGTTGCGCAATCAGGTCAGTTAATCGATGTAAAGTTTGCGGACCAAATACCACATCAACATAGGGTGCGCGACTCACAATTTGTTGACCTTCTTGGCTAGCTACGCAACCGCCAACTCCGATGAGTAATTCAGGTTTTGTTTTTTTAAGCTCACGTAATCGACCGAGATCAGAAAAGACTTTGTCTTCCGCTTTTTCTCGAATCGAACAAGTATTTAAGAGTACGACATCTGCATCTTCAGGAGAGTCTGTTATGACCATGCCTTCATCAGCATGCAGGAGGTCGGCCATCTTGCCCGAGTCGTACTCGTTCATTTGACAGCCAAAGGTTTTGATATAGAGCTTTTTCATATGCCGTTCTCAGGTTTATAGCTGGGGGCGAAGCTCAGATTTTACTGTGGAAGTGCTTTGCTTTACCTATAAGAGGCGAAATGCTGCAATAGCGACTAATGTGGGTGGTAACGCAGCAAGCAGTAAATAAAGTGCTGAAACGGCGCCCCCCGGAAAGTAACTGCGCAATATCGCAATACCCGCTGGATTTGGGGCATTGGCAATGACTGTGAGACCGCCGCCAGCAACTGCGCCCCCTACTAAGGCTAATTTGAATTCGAGTGAGGTGCCCGTCACTAGTGAACCTAAGTAAGTTAATGCCGCGTTATCGGTAATCGCAGTTAAGGCTAGGCTTCCATAAAAAACTGCTGTAGGGCTCATCATTTCCAGAATGGGTTGCAACCACCATCCTTGAAGAGCGCCTAAGACAACCAATCCCGCCAAGAAAAATCCAACTAGGAGTGCTTCTTTGATAATGAGCGGGCTTTGATATTTTGGATAGGCTGTAGTGAAGCCAATAAAAAATAATAAGAGCCACATAAAAATAATAGGATCGTGTGCAAATACCACTATGCCTAGTAAAAAGATTAGGTGCATCGTAATGACGATAACTGGAATCTTGATAGGTTTATGAGACTCGTTTGGTTCAATTAGTTGCTTCTGAAATAAGAGCGTTGCACCAAGAGCGTTGATAAAAATCGCAACACAAGATTCAAAACCGAAATGAGTGAACATGAATGCCGAACTCCAACCCCAGGTTGAGGCAACCATGAGTACTGGCGACGCAGCAAAGTTAGTCAGTGTTCCACCAATCGAAATATTCACAAACAGTACCCCTAGGGTCCCAAACAGCAAGGCCTTCGAGCACTGGTGGCGGTATACCAAATCGCGCAGCAAAAAAGCTGCCAAGGTCATCGCTGCCGGCTCAGTAATGAGAGAGCCCAAGAGCGGCGTGATCCCTAGAGTCAGAAAATAAAGGGTTGGAGCGCTACGAGTGCGTAGTAAGACTTGCATACCTTTGGCAATGGTATGCAAGAGTTGTGTCGAAAAATGCAAAATGGGTTTACTGCCAGCCACAATCATGATGGCAAAGACAAACAACGGCTCTGTAAAGTTACGTTGATCTAAATAGGTTTTTGCAGCGCCTAAATGATCGATAAAAGAGATGTAGATAATGAGAACGGCAGCCCAAAAGCCGAAGACAATTTCTACCTCGCCGAGGAGATGCCAAAGACCAGCATGTTTCGGGATGGTTTTAGCGAGAGATTCAAAATAACTAGTACAAAAGGTGTGCAAGACTGCGATTGCAAAAATAATACTTGCACCAAGTTCTGTGAGAGTAAAGTTCATAGGAGAATGTTAGCAGGTGACCAAGCAATACAAAACATTGGCACTTTAGGAGATTTTGGTGAAATTAAAGATTGGATATCAGGCTCTGATTAATGGCGCTATGGCGCAAATTGAAACAGTTCCTTTGGATCAGGCGCAAGAATTATTGTCGGATTCCGATACGGTATTTGTGGATATTCGTGATGTAAGAGAGCTCGAGCGAGAGGGCATGATTCCCAATGCTTTGCATGCTCCGCGGGGGATGTTGGAATTTTGGGTTGACCCCGATAGCCCTTATTACAAGCCTATTTTTGGCGAAGGCAAACGACTAGTTTTATATTGTGCTTCAGCCTGGCGCTCAGCCTTGGCGACCGAGACTTTGCAAAAAATGGGCGTACCCAATGTGTGCCATCTGGAGGGCGGATTTAGTTCTTGGAAGAAGGCTGGATTACCTACTGTCGAGAAGATCAGCAAACCCCATGCAAGTTAAATCATTTTTTAAAAAATCAATATTCAGTTAATCAATTTGGAGAGATGATGAGAAAAGTAGTATCCCAGTTTGGCGATGGCCCGTTGCAACAAAAATTGACTACCGGCGACTTGCATTTTTTATCTGATGCTTACGTGACTCATGGCGGCAATGAAACTGGCCCTACCCCCCATGAGTATTTAGGTGCCGCTTTGGCCGCCTGCACGAGTATGACACTCAAAATGTATTCAACGCGAAAGTCGATGAATTTAGAGAATGCGATTGTGACAGTCGATATTGAGCGAGTAGATGATGTTGAAATATTGATTCGCGACATCCAGTTGCAAGGCAATCTGAGCGCAGAAGAAAAAGAACGATTAATAGAGATTGCTAATAAATGCCCAATTCATAAGGCCTTGGCTGGCGATGTCCAAATAAAAACCCAGCTGGTAAATTAATACAAGCTGGGCAGTGTGTGCCTTGAAGTTGCTAAGGCGATAGCTAGATAACTAATTTAGTTAGGCGCATTAGCCGGCTTATTATTTTTACCAGCATTGTATCCAGAGTTATATTCAGATGCTTGTTCTTTCTTATAAGCGTCATAAACATAACCAGATGCAGCGCCAACAGCTGCACCACCAACTGCACCCCAGATCGGGTTGCCGTGGAAAATAGCGGTGCCAACTGCACCAGCAGCTGCACCAATACTTGCGCCGGATAGGGTGCGTTGTTCAGTGTTGCTCATATTTGAGCAACCGGCAATTGCGAGAGTTGCTACAGTAATCGCGATAATTTTTTTCATATCAACAGATCCTTTAAATTAATTTTTAATTGAAGAGTGCTCGGATTATTTTTTAGCGCATGGAAAGCGTGCGGCCAAAAAGCCCAAAAACACGCCTGCTGCTGGTTTATCAGCAGTTTGTTGATGCTCTTGTCCAAATTTGACGAAATCAGCGATCACTTCATCGCGCGATGGGGCAGGTTGCTTCAGGCAAATAAAAGGTTGTGCCCGTTGTGGATGACGTGTAGCCAGGTAAGTGTCATAAATTGCGGTGGAGTAGCCAATACAGAAGCTTCGGGATTCTGGGCTAGCAGGTAATTTGCAAACGTTTATAAGTTCTTGGGTACTCAGTAACTTTACGTTGGTGTTTGATTGAGCTTGTACTAGGCCAGAAAATGCCGCAAAAGCAGCTAAAAAAACGAGGACTTTCTTCATGGGTTCTCCCTTGGGTGTATGTAAAACCATCATAAACCATAAATATACCTAATTTATGCACTAAATAAGTGCAATCTGCACCTATTTAGATTTTTTTATTCCCCATAATGATGCAAAAAATAGAAGGGGAAAATCACATGGAAATTTTGAAATCAGGTACTGATGCTTTGTTTATTTTGCTCGGCGCGATCATGGTTCTTGCCATGCACGCTGGCTTTGCCTTCTTAGAACTCGGAACGGTTCGTAAGAAGAATCAAGTGAACGCTTTAGTAAAAATTTTGGTCGACTTTGCTGTTTCGACCATCGCTTACTTTTTTATTGGCTACAGCATTGCCTACGGTGTGAGCTTTTTCTCAGGCGCTGAATTGCTAGCTGAGAAAAATGGTTACGAGTTGGTAAAGTTTTTCTTCTTATTAACTTTTGCTGCTGCAATTCCAGCAATTATTTCAGGCGGTATTGCTGAGCGCGCTAAATTTAATCCACAGCTAATCGCAACATTTATATTGGTGGGTTTTGTGTATCCCTTCTTTGAGGGCATTGCTTGGAATCAGCACTACGGTATTCAGGCTTGGATCAAAGGCTTGACCGGTGAGGAGTTCCACGATTTTGCTGGTTCTGTAGTAGTCCACGCAGTTGGTGGTTGGATCGCTTTGCCAGCAGTGATTCTCTTGGGTGCGCGCCGTGGTCGCTATACCAAAGAGGGCCAAATCTCCGCGCATCCACCATCTAGTATTCCTTTCTTGGCATTGGGTGCTTGGATTTTGGCGGTAGGTTGGTTTGGTTTTAATGTGATGAGTGCGCAAACAATCGACAAAATCAGTGGTTTAGTTGCTATGAACTCTTTGATGGCAATGGTCGGCGGCACCCTTGCTGCATGGGTAGTTGGACGCAACGATCCTGGCTTTACCTATAACGGACCTCTTGCAGGTTTGGTAGCAGTATGTGCCGGATCCGACTTAATGCATCCGGTTGGTGCTTTAGTGGTTGGCCTAGTAGCAGGCGCCTTGTTTGTCTATATGTTTACCTTGGTACAAAACCGCTGGAAGATTGATGATGTACTCGGCGTCTGGCCTTTGCATGGATTATGTGGCTTGTGGGGTGGTCTGGCTGCTGGCATCTTTGGTGCCAAGGCATTGGGTGGAATTGGCGGAGTAACTTTTACGGGTCAGCTGATTGGCAGTGCCTTAGGGGTTGGTATTGCTGTGATCGGTGGCATCTTAGTCTATGGAACCTTGAAAGCTGTCCTTGGAATTCGGATGTCACAGGAAGAAGAATTTGAGGGGGCTGACTTAAGTGTGCATCGTATTTCCTCTACTCCAGATCGTGAGCCGAACTGGTAATTCTTTTGCAGTAAGTGATAGCTTTAGTCTTTCATATATGGCCTGATTCATACCTATAATGAGTCATGGCTATATATGAACTAGACGGAAATGCCCCTCAATTAGCGGAAGGTGCTTGGGTTGCTGAGAGCGCAGAAGTGATTGGTAGGGTTGAGCTTCATCAAAGCGCTAATATTTGGCCCAAAGTTGTGATCCGCGGCGATAACGATCTGGTTCAAGTTGGTGAAGGCAGTAATGTGCAAGATGCATCAGTACTTCATACAGATCCTGGCTATCCTCTCTTGATTGGCAAGAATGTGACTGTGGGTCACCAAGTGATGCTCCATGGCTGCAGTATTGGTGATGGCAGCCTAATTGGAATTGGCGCAGTAATTTTGAATGGCGCCAAGATTGGTAAGCATTGTTTGGTTGGTGCTGGTGCCTTAGTTACTGAAGGTAAAGAATTTCCAGATGGCTCGATGATTATTGGCTCTCCTGCTAAAGCAGTGAAAGTCCTCACGCCAGAGCAAATTACAAGTATCGGCGAAATCGCTGGACGCTATGTAAAAAATGCACAGCGTTATATTAAGACGCTCAAAAAAATTGATTAAGTTTTGAACTATTCAACGCTGAGCTTTAGTTCTTTAGCCAAATTACTGTAGTCAACAATTTCTTTGCTGATGCGTACCTTCAGTTCGGCTGGGGTGCTTGGCATTGGTTCAATGCCAAGTGCTTGCAATTGTTTGCGCATCTCTGGGTCACTTAGCACCGTCACAATTGCTCGATTGAGTTATCGATGATTGCTTGATCGGTGCCTGCGGGCGCCATTAATCCATTCCAAGTGCCCACGTCGATTGCTATTCCAGACTCAATTAAGGTGGGCACATTTGGTAGGGTGCTAGAACGTTTTGCAGTTGTCACGGCCAATGCTTTTGTTTTTCCATCCTTGATATGAGGCAGGGCGGATGGAATCGTATCAAACATGACCGATATTTGACCGCCAAGCAAATCAACTACAGCAGGAGCACTACCGCGATACGGTATATGAGTTAAGCTGGCGCCCGTTTTAATTTTGAACATCTCTCCAATAAGGTGATGTGCAGACCCCGGTCCAACTGAAGCGTAATCATATTTATCGGAATTTACTTTGCTTAGGGCAACTAATTCTTTGATGTTATTTGCTGGAATGGATGCATTTACCACTACAACATTGGGAATCATTCCTACCGTTCCAATCGGAATCAAATCCTTATCAATACGGTAATTGAGTTTTGGGAAAACGGATTGAGCAATCGTGAGATGTAAGGTTCCCATCAGTAGCGTGTATCCATCAGGTGCAGCTTTTGCAACAAAATCTGCGCCAACTGTACCGGAGGCGCCAGATTTATTCTCGATCACAATCGATTGCCCGAGTACTTTTCCGAGGGCTGGGCCGAGATTACGCGCCATTGCATCAGTGCTACCTCCCGCAGGGAAGGGGATAACCAGTTTTATCGAGCGATTTGGATAATCATTATCTGGGGCAGAGATGGCATGAAAACTGGGTAAGAGTGTGGCAGCAATTACCAGGGAAAGTACCTTACGACGATGCGAATTTTTCATGACTTATCCCTGCTAATGATCATTTGAGCCACGGTAATTTAATTAACCTCTGCCAACAAAAGGCATGTTGGTAGCCATGATTGTCATTGAGAGAATATTGCTCTCTAGTGGAAGTTGGGCCATGTGTAGAACAGCTTCTCCAACATGGTCAACATCCATCCGCGGCTCAACTTTAATTGATTGATCGGCCTGCATGATTCCGGCAGCCATACGCTCAGTCATTTCGGTTGCTGCATTACCAATATCAATTTGACCGCAAGCAATATTAAATGGGCGGCCATCAAGCGAAATTGTTTTTGTTAAGCCGCTAATCGCATGTTTAGTGGCTGTATAGGGCGCTGACATTGGTCTTGGTGCATGTGCGGAGATTGAGCCATTATTAATAATTCTGCCACCTTGAGGCGATTGCGCTTTCATCATCCGAATTGCTTCTTGAGAACACAAGAATGCGCCGCAGAGATTTGAATTCACCACATTCATCCACTGCTCATATGTCAAGTCTTCCATCGGAATTGCTGGGGCGCCAATACCTGCATTATTAAAAAGCACGTCAATGCGTCCAAAGCGTTCTTTTAGAGCGGCGAATAATTTCTTGACTTGGTCAGGCTGTCCAACATCGCAAGTGATCGCAAGACAGTTTTCGTTTGTTCCGCCAATATCGATAATTGCCTTTTCTAGTTTCTCTAGATTGCGCCCAGTGAGAACGACCTGATAGCCTCCTTTAAGAAGCGCTTTAGCTGCTGCCCTTCCAATGCCTACTCCTGCTCCAGTGACGAGTGCTACTTTATTTTTTTGTGGCATTACTTTCTTTCTTAATAGTGTCTCAGATAAATTCTATATTGCCCTGCTTTTACTTTGGTAATGGTAAGGCAGTTTTATAGCGTACTTGTTTTAAGGCAAAGCTAGAGCGGATTTTTTCAATCCCAGGGATAGGCGTTAATTGCTCCAGGATAAATTTTTCCAATGCACCCATATCAGCTACTGCCACCCGGATAAGATAGTCACTATCACCAGTCATCAGATAGCACTCCATAACCTCATCGTGTTCAGAAATGCGTTGTTCAAATGCAGCCAACGCTTCTTTAGACTGCTCTTTCAGGCTAATAGAAATAAAGACATTTAAGCCAAGCCCTAAAACCTTGGGGTCTGCCAGAGCAACATAGTTTCTGATGACACCTTTATCTTTCAATGCTTTGACGCGCATGAGGCACGGTGACGGGGATAGGTGAACCCGCTTAGATAGCTCCACATTGCTATGGGAGCTATCATTCTGGAGTTCGTTCAAAATTCTGATATCTATGGGGTCTAGCTTCATAAAATTCCTCAAAAATTACTGATATCAGCATATTATGCTGAAAATTAGAATTTATAGCTCATTATTAGCATCCTATTTTGCCTGTAATCCAACACAATAAAGTCATTGAAACACCCGTGAATGGTTGGAGGGGTTGTGGGTATTGAGATTGGGTTTCCTGGGGTTGAGAATTTGCTACAAATTGAAAGGGATCAAGCCGCTGCTGGGCCCGAGTTTTGGGCTGGCCCATCCACCAGAAAATTTGCACGTGAATTTGGTGTCGATATTGGGCAAGTTCACGGTAGTGGCCAAAGAGGTCGAGTTACCAAAGAAGATGTTCAGCAATTTATCAAGCACTCCATGTTGGCAAGAGAGCGTGTTCCTTCTCAAGTGAGTCATGGCATTGCAGGTTTTAATCTTCTGCCTTGGCCTAAAGTGGACTTTACAAAGTTTGGAGAAATAGAACGCCAAGCTCGCAGTCGCATTCAGAAAGTTTCAGCTGCCAATCTAGCGCGTAATTGGGTCATGATTCCGGCAGTAACCTATCACGATGATGCTGACATTACTGATTTGGAAGAATTTCGTGCCGTATTAAATAAAGAGAATCAAAAAGATGAAGTAAAAATTACTTTGTTGGCATTCTTAATCAAAGCCGTAGTTGCTGCTCTCAAGCAGTACCCCACATTGAATTCTTCGCTCGATGGCGAAGATCTTATTTTGAAAAAGTATTTCCATGTCGGCTTTGCAGTAGATACTGCAGGCGGTCTCGTTGTACCCGTGATACGTAATGCTGATCAGAAAGGTATTCGCGAGATCGCCAAAGAGACTGCTGGGTTAGCCCTGCTGGCTCGAGAGGGAAAGCTGAAGCCGGATCAGATGCAGGGCGCCTCTTTTACGATCTCTTCATTGGGCGGTATTGGTGGTACCTACTGCGCTCCCATTGTGAATGCACCCGAAGTAGCTATTTTAGCGGTGAATAAGTCCGCCATAAAGCCTGTGTGGGATGGTTCGCAATTTGTTCCACGTTTGATCTGCCCGCTGTCCATGACCGCTGATCATCGCGTCATTGACGGCGCCTTAGCTACGCACTTCACTACCCATCTCACCCAATTATTGGGTGATTTTCGTAAGGTGATGTTATGAATTTAGAGCATAAAAAGTTACAGAGGAATTTTTCATGAACGCTCCCGACATCAAAAAATATTTAAATCTAGAGCACATCGACACTGATCCTGCAGAAACCGCGGAGTGGAATGAGGCCTTTATGGATTTGCTCGCTTCAGGCGATAGTGCGCGGGCTAAATTCATTCTGGATAATTTAGTAAAGCTGGCTAACAAAAATCAAATTAATTGGGTGCCTGATTTAGTCACACCTTATATCAACTCTATCCCTGTGGATCAGCAGCCTCCTTTTCCAGGAGATCTTGCGATTGAAGAAAAACTGGCTTCACTCATGCGGTGGAATGCGCTGGCAATGGTCGCGAAAGCAAATGAAGCCTATGGTGAATTGGGTGGTCACATTGCAAGCTATGCTAGTGCAGCAGATTTGTTTGAGGTTGGGTTTAATCATTTTTTCCGCGCAAGGACTGAGGGCGGTGATGCTACTGAGCGTGGAGACTTGGTTTTCTTTCAGCCACATAGTGCTCCAGGAGTGTATGCCCGCGCCTATTTAGAGGGACGACTGACTGAAAATGATCTTGCCCATTACAGACGCGAGATTACTGCGCCTGAATCAGGGGCAAGAGGTTTATCAAGCTATCCACATCCTTGGTTAATGCCAGATTTTTGGCAGTTTCCAACAGGCTCAATGGGGATTGGTCCGATTAGCTCGATTTATCATGCGCGTTTTATGCGCTACCTCAGTGATCGTAAATTACTAGATTGCTCAACTAGAAAAGTCTGGGGTGTATTTGGTGATGGCGAGATGGATGAGCCAGAAAGTATGAGTGCTCTGACATTAGCCTCTAGAGAAAAGCTGGATAACTTGGTTTGGGTGGTCAATTGCAATCTACAACGTTTGGATGGTCCAGTACGTGGCAACGGCAGAATTATTGATGAGCTCGAAAAACTGTTTAGAGGTTCTGGTTGGAACGTTATCAAATTAGTTTGGGGTAGTGATTGGGATGGGCTTTTTGCAAGAGATACTACCGGAGCGCTAGTCAAGGCTTTTGCACAAACTGTCGATGGACAAATGCAAACATTTGCAGCAAAGGATGGCAGCTTTAATCGCAAAAATTTCTTTGGACAAAATGAAGAATTAGCACGCCTTGCTCAAGGAATGACGGATGAGCAAATCGATCGACTGAAAAGAGGCGGTCATGATTTAGTCAAAATCTATGCAGCCTATCAAGCCGCTGCCAACCATGTAGGTCAACCTACCGTGATCTTGGCCCATACCAAGAAGGGCTACGGCATGGGCAATGCTGGCCAAGGAAAAATGACCACCCATAGCCAGAAAAAGTTAGATGATGAGGCTTTGATCGAATATCGTAATCGCTTTAACTTACCATTGACCGATGAACAGGCTACTAGTCTCACTTTCTTTAGGCCTGATGAGAATAGCGAGGAGCTCAAATATCTAAAAGATCAGCGCAATCAGCTTGGCGGACATCTACCTAAGCGCTATTCAGAATGCGACAAGCTCAATGTGCCTGATATCGCTTCATATGCAGCTTTTGCCATCAAGGCTGAAGATAAAGAGATGTCCACAACGATGGCTTTTGTGCGCAT
The DNA here is from genome assembly GCF_018882005.1 of Polynucleobacter sp. es-GGE-1. NCBI lineage: Bacteria > Pseudomonadati > Pseudomonadota > Betaproteobacteria > Burkholderiales > Burkholderiaceae > Polynucleobacter > Polynucleobacter sp. es-GGE-1. The sequence continues at coordinate 24,206 of NZ_JACVPE010000010.1, read as the reverse complement.
GCTTGGAAATTTGCTGAAAGATAAACAGTTGGGACCTAGAGTGGTGCCCATTGTTGCAGATGAAGCACGCACATTTGGTATGGCCAATCTCTTTAAGCAGGTTGGTATTTACTCTAGTGTTGGCCAACGCTATGAACCAGAAGATATTGGTTCCGTGCTTAGCTATCGTGAGGCATTGGATGGACAAATTTTGGAAGAGGGCATTAGTGAGGCGGGCGCCATTGCTAGCTGGACTGCTGCAGCAACTAGCTATAGCGTCCACGGAATTGCGATGTTGCCTTTTTATATTTATTACTCGATGTTTGGCTTTCAGAGAATTGGCGACGCCATTTGGGCAGCAGCAGATCAACGTGCTAGGGGATTTTTATTGGGCGCGACCTCTGGTAGAACAACATTAGGTGGCGAAGGCCTGCAGCACCAAGATGGTAGTAGCCAACTCGTTGCCGCAACCATTCCGAATTGCAAGGCATATGATCCTGCCTTTGCTGGCGAGTTGGCGGTGATTGTGGATCAAGGTATGCGGGACATGCTAGTTGATCAAAAAGATTTGTTTTATTACATCACCCTTATGAATGAGAACTACGCCCAACCTGATTTGCCTGAGAACGTAACTGAGGGCGTTATTCGTGGGTGCTATAAGTTCAAGACAATGAAGGCCGCCAAGGGTGATGGTAATTCTTATGTGAGTTTGCTAGGTTCCGGTGCCATCATGACCGAGGTATTAAAAGCGGCAGAGATGCTTGTTCATTCTGGAATCCATGTTGATGTATTTAGCGTGACTAGTTGGAGTGAGTTAGCAAGGGATGGTAAGGCAAAAGAGCAAGCAAGACTTTCAGGTGAGGCTGATGTTGAGCAGGCATTTATTAGCCAGGTTCTAACGCAAGGTTATGGCCCGATTATTGCGGCAACTGACTATGTCCATGCTTTACCAGAAAGCATACGTGCCTATATTCCAGAAGGTAGAAGTTACATCACGCTCGGTACGGATGGTTTCGGTAGAAGTGATACAAGAGCTGCCTTACGTGAGTATTTCGGCGTCAATGCAAATAGCATTTATAAGGTAGCGCAAGCATCATTGAAAAAATAATATTTACTCTTGATGCCTTATGATGACTTCACTATTTTTGATTACTGAATTTACTGGAGATTTTTAGATGTCCCTGATTCAAAAGCTCAAAGCACGCGCTGCTAACAATAACCCCGTGCGTGTAGGCATCATTGGCGCTGGTAAATTTGGCTCCATGTATCTCTCGCAAGTACCGCGTACTCCAGGCATTCATTTGGTTGCGGTGGCTGACCTTTCTCCTGCGCGCGCCAAAGAATCGCTGGCTAGGGTAGGCTGGGATGCACCTCGCTATAGCGCTACATCATTGCAAGATGCTGCTAAGTCGGGCGCCACTTTTGTGACTGATGATGCAGAAAAAATGATCGCTAGTGAGCACATTGATATTGTGATCGACTCTACAGGCAGCCCTGCTGCTGGTATTCGACATGCCCTACTTTGTTTTGATCATTGTAAGCACATCATTATGGTCAATGTAGAAGCAGATGTTTTAGCGGGACCATTACTGGCACGCAAAGCAGCAGAGGCGGGCGTGATTTACTCGATGGCTTCTGGAGATCAGCCTGCTCTTATTGCGGAGCTGGTGGATTGGGCAAGAACGATTGGCTTAGAAGTGGTGTGTGCAGGTAAAGGCACTAAATATTTACCTGTCTATCATCAGTCCACACCAGATACCGTTTGGGGTCACTATGGATTTTCTGAGGAGCAAGTTGCCGGCGGTGACTTCAATGCGCAAATGTTCAATTCTTTTTTGGATGGCACAAAATCTGCGCTGGAAATGGCTGCAGTATCAAACGCTTGCGACTTAAATCCGCCAAGCAATGGATTAGAGTTTCCACCTTGCGGAGTAGACGACTTGCCACATATTTTCCGACCGATTTCCGAAGGTGGGATCCTGACTCAAAAAGGAACTGTTGAGGTGGTATCTTCAGTTGAGAGAGATGGGCGTCCGGTATTTAGGGATTTACGTTGGGGTGTTTTTGCAGTGTTTGAAGCGCCCAGTCAATATGTGATTGATTGCTTCTCACAATACGGCCTAAAAACAGATAATACCGGTAAATATGCAGCGATGTATAAGCCTTATCACTTGATCGGTCTGGAGTTGGGTATTTCAGTAGCCAGTATTGCGTTACGTGGAGAGGCTACTGGAGCGACTGGCGATTGGAAGGGTGATGTAGTGGCTACCGCTAAGCGTACGCTCAAAGCGGGCGAGAAGTTGGATGGAGAGGGTGGCTTCACTGTCTACGGAAAACTGATGACTGCCTCAGATTCATTAAAGCTCGGAGCTCTACCTATTGGTTTGGCTCACAACATGGTATTGAATAAGGATATTCCAGCAGGAAAGCCAGTATGCTGGAGTGATGTAGATTACGATGCCACTAAGCAAGCCATTCAATTTCGTCGTGAAATGGAAAAAGTGTTTAGCTAATAAATGAGCCATTACTTTAGCTTGTAGCAACACCAGCCTTAATGCATATCCAGTCTTTGAAGACTTTAATTTTTTGACTGTTTTTAGTATTTGACCGATAGGATAAAAAATGGGTTCTATCGGTAGTCGGTAAAAAGATACCTTTGCCCAGTTCCACAAGCTCTCCACGCGAGAGTTCTCTTTCGGCAAAGCGTACGCTCTCAAGCACGGCACCGATGCCATCTACTGCAGCCGATACAGAAAGGGCTGCACGATCAAATGACATCTTCCGTGTCGATGGGTTTTTGAGATGATTAATCTCAAACCATTGCTCCCAGGTATGGTGATTGAGTGAAGACTCAATCAAGGTTAATTTACTCATTAATTCTTCTACTGGAATTCTTGGGTCAATTAATTCAGGAGAGCATAGTGGCGCAATGTTTTCTTCGCCTAAAGATAAGGAAGTAATTCCTGGGCCTTCATGAGTCGATTGATAAGAGATGGCAATATCAATTTCTTGATTGCGCAAAAGATCAGTGGGCTCAGCTCCGGAAGTGAGTCGAATAGTGATATCAGGATTATCTTTAATGAATTCTGGCAGTCTTGGACTGAGCCATTTGGCTGCAAAACTGGGTGAGCAGTGCAAGGCAAGAACTTGTGAGTTTGGAGCAAGGGTTACTTCATTGCATGCTGCTTCAATGACATCAAATACTCTGGAGAGTGAATCTAATAAACGCCGCCCTTCGGCTGTCGGCTCAACTTTGCGGTTCTTTCGCAAAAATAGCGGCTTACCAAAATAGTCTTCAAGCCCTTTAATTTGATGGCTAATGGCTGACTGAGTGAGATGTAGCTCATGAGCAGCCAAGGTAAAGCTTTCGAGGCGTGCAGCCGCTTCAAAAGCTCGCAAAAGTACATAATTTGGCATTTTTCTCATGTAAATAGAATATACATGATTTTTATTCATCTATTCATGAATGGTTATCGTTTGTCAAAACCCTCGGGAAAGCCGATGATTACGGCTTGGTTATAGTTTGAGTGTTCTCAAAAAACCAAATTCGCTTCAATTACAGAAAAAGGAATTCACATGGCTGAGGTAATGGAGAAAGAACGTAAATTGGACTTGGGCGACAGAGAGTCTATTTATCAACCTGAAGACAAATCCCAGATTTTTCCCTACCAAGCAAAATTCAATAGTTTTGCTGAGGAACGTCAGCATCTCAAGGAGCGATTGGTTGCTGCTTGCCGAGCATTCGCCTTAGAAAAGTTTGATTATGGATTTGCAGGACATTTAACTGTGCGTGATCCGGAACATCCAAATCTGTACTGGACGAATCCCATGGCAGTGCATTTTGATCAAGTGAAAGTGTCCAACTTAATCTTGGCAGACCATGAAGGCAATATTTTGGAGGGTAAACATGCATTGAATCGCGCTGGATTTGTATTGCACGCAGCAGTTCATGAAAAACATCCCGATATCGTGGCTATGTGTCATGCACATACAGTCTATGGAACAGCCTTTGCGGCACTAGGTAAACCATTGGATCCAATCTCTCAAGATGCCGCAGCATTCTTTGAAGACCATATGGTTTTAGCGGAACAGGCTGGTCAAGTAGCAGTTGAGGATAATTCTGGCTACAACGTAGCAGGTTCTTTGAAAAAAGTGAAAGCGATTATTCACCGTAATCATGGCTTGTTAACAGTAAGTCGTCATAGTATTGAAGCTGCAGCGTTCTGGTTTATCGCTTTAGAGCGTTGTTGTAAGCAGCAGATGATGGTTGAGGCTACAGGTGTTAAGCCTGTGTTGCTATCGCCAGAAACTGCACGCTACAGCCGTGAACACGTGGGCAGCGAATATATTGGTTGGTTACATTTCCAGCCAATCTGGGGTTATCTAAAAGAAAACCAGCCAGATATGTTTGATTAATTGAACAGTTTTAGATATAGCTAGTTACAACAGGAGTCTCAGTAATGACAAGTAAACAGGAGCAAGCGGAGAAAAAGGTCGGTGCATCCGCAGGATCTGCAACGCCTAAGAAATTAGTTCCTTATGGTGGCTACTACACCAATAAAGTTCCAGGGCATGATCCCGAGCTTACAGAAGTTGGTCCCGGCACACCCATGGGTGAGTATATGCGTGGTTTTTGGCATCCGGTATGCATGTCAATTGAATTGACTGACACTCCAAAATTTTTAACCATCTTAGGTGAAGAGTTAGTGGCGTTTCGTGATGGTAGCGGAAGCGTGGGTGTATTGCATGCTCATTGCGTGCATCGTGGCGCTTCACTTGAATATGGGCAAATTCAAGAGCACGGTATTAAGTGCTGCTATCACGGTATGGTGTTTGATGTGGACGGCACTTGTTTGAATGCACCCTTCCCTAAGGGCGAGGAAGCTGAAGCAGAAAAATATGCCTGCTCGATTCAGCAAGGTGCTTACAAAGCATTTGAAAGAAATGGTTTGGTATTTGCTTATATGGGACCTCCCGATAAAGAGCCACCATTTCCAGAGTGGGAGTCTGATTTTACGGTAGCCCCCGGCGATGAACTGGTGCCCTATAGCAACTTCCAGCACTGTAATTGGTTACAAGTGCAAGACAATGCTGCCGATAATTTCCATACAGCAGAATTGCATGCTGCTAAGAATGTAGTTGGTGGCCATTTTCAAGGTACAACATTTGACGAAGTGGGCTCCCCAACGATGGAAGTGCACCCTGATATGCAGTTTGTGCCCATTCATGGTGGCAGAGGCTTAGCTTGTTCAGGTGCGCGTCGTGTTAATAACGACAAATTATTTATTCGCGTTCAGCACCAGGTATTGCCAAATCTGAGCTTGCATGCCTATACCTCTGAAGATGGCTCCAATAAAAAATTATTTAGTCGTTTCCATATCATCCGTTGGACAGTTCCAGTCGACGACTTTAATAGCAAGATGATTGGCTGGCGCGTGATGGGCCCTGGTATTGATACTCGCGGTATCGGACAAAAAGAGCTGGTCGGATATGAATCAATCGACTTTTTGGATGGCCAAGTTGCCTTGAGAAGGGCTGAGCGTTTTGGCAATCACACGATTAACGATATTGTAGATATTCCAGCAGACCATAGGGCGCGATCTAATTACAAGATGGCTCAATATGCGCCTGGTGATTACGAGGCCATCATTAGTCAGAGACCAATCGCTATTCATGCGCTTGAGAATCCAACAAAGTTTGATGCAGGCCCTTATTTATTTAGGAAGATGTTGCGTGATGCCGTTCGTGGCTCTAATCCAGCGGCAAGCGCAGAAGCCTTTGCTGAGTGGTTAAAGGAATTGAATGGCGCACCCAATAGCTATTGTTCAGGTAATGTATTTGAGTTGCCAATTGGCGCCACGACTGAAGAAGAAGTAGCGCAAAGACGCTTTGTTGCAAAGAGCGTGATTGCCATTCTCACCGAAAGCGAGCAGTACAAGGGTAAAGAGCGCTCTGACTTTGTGAAGCAAAAAATGGAAGAGCTTGAGCAAACTGCCAAAGCACAGTTTAAGCATTAATCTATAGATCAGAAGAGATGGGCTGCAATCGTAGCCCATTCTTGATGTGGAGTGAGACAAAAAAGTGAATAAAATTTCCAGCGCGGACTCTGAAGGGCTAGTGATTGAGGTTCAGAGTACTGGCCAAAAAATAAATGTTACGCGAGACGAGTCCATTATCGATGCTTTGGCAAGATCAGGCATTGAGATACCGACTTCTTGCCAATCAGGTTTATGTGGTACGTGTAAGACAAGATATATCAGTGGTGACGTAGAGCACGGAGATTGTATTTTGAGTGATGCCGAGCATCAGGAGTACTTAACTCCCTGTATCTCTCATATCAAAATCGGAACACTGGTCCTTGATTTATAAAGCACAAAGTAATCAAAAAATATACGTCTTAGGTGCGGGTGCAGTAGGATGTTACTTTGGTGGCATGTTAGCCCGTGCACATCATGATGTTACTTTTATAGCCAGGCCTGAGCGTGCCACGGCCCTCAATGAATCTGGCTTGCAGATGGATTGCAAAGCATTTCATGAAACGATTGTGGTCAAAGCAAGCTCTGATCTTGCTATTCTGAGTGATGCTGATTTAGTTTTACTCAGTGTGAAGTCGCTCGATACAGAACGCACGCTTGCAGAAATTAAATCTATTTTGCCAAGTAAGGCAGTAATCCTCAGTTTGCAAAATGGGGTAGCCAATATTGATATTGCTACCAAAATCATTGTGAATACGGTTTATGCGGCGGTGGTCTATGTTGCTGCAGGGATGATTGATCAAAGAACTATGAAACATCATGGTAGAGGTGAGTTGCTGATTGGTGATCCATCAAACACCGTTCCTCAAGACGATCAAGGGCTTCTAGAGATTTGTAAGTTATTTGAAGGGGCAAAGGTTCCGTGTTCGATTGCGCCGCAGATTAAAAGAGATATGTGGCTCAAGTTTTTGGTGAACTGTTCTTTCAATGCGATTTCTGGGATTGGTCAGATTGCTTATGGGGAGATGGTGAAGTCTCCTGGCATTGTGAAACTGATTGAAGAAATTACCAAAGAGTTTCTTGCGATTGCTGAGCTTGAAGATGTCAATATCACGATGTCAGAGGCACTTGCGGCAAATGCTTCTATTGCTAGCACTATGGCTACTCAGGTTTCCTCAACCGCCCAGGATCTGGCTAGAGGAAAAATGACAGAGATTGATTTCTTAAATGGCTATATTGTCGAGCTAGGCAAGCGGCATGGAATTACGACGCCGTATAACGAATCTGTTCATGCCTTAGTCAAGATGATGGAATCACCAATCAAATAGAGGGGTTTGGCCCTTCTGCATCAATTTGTTTCTCCCATGAAGCATCTATAAACGCAGGTAAATTCATGCACTCATGGAAGATTTTCATGAGAGTAGGGTATGGGCTCATATTCATCTTGGTGCTTAAGGCATTAAATATTTGCGGCACTAAACAAATATCAATTAGGCCAGGTTGATCACCAAAAGCAAAACGCCCAAAGCGTGGATCGTTACATAATTGTTTTTCAACGCTGGCAAGCCCTAGCTTGATCCAATGTTGATACCAGGCATCCTTTACTTCATTACTGGCGCCAACTTGTTTAATTAAGTAGCGTAGTACTCGTAAATTACTAATGGGGTGAATATCAATAGCGATATCCATAGCCAAGGAACGTACCCAAGCGCGATCGATCGGTGAGCTTGGTAGCAAAGCCGGTTGAGGCGCAATCTCATCAAGGTACTCAATGATGGCAAGTGATTGATGGATGCTATTTTTTCCATCGTCAAATAAGGGTACAAGGTGATTGGGATTTTTGTTGGCATACGCCTCAGATAGTTGCTCGCCACCATTTTTATTTAGGTGCACTGGCAGCACTTCATAGTCCACACCTTTGATATTCAATGCGATACGAACACGGAAGGCAGCAGAGCTACGCCAATAGCTATAGAGCTGGGGTTTCATGGAGATGCTTTCGTTGTATTCATGGCTAACAGTATATTCATGAAGCAAATTGGCGAGAAGTGTCTTTCAATTGCTTTAGACTATTTCTTATGTACGAAATTCATTTTTGGATTGGCATCATTGCAACCATGGCCTTTGCGGTCACTGGCGTATTGGCTATAGCCGATCGTGGAGTCGATCTTTTTGGTGTTTTAGTACTTGGTTTGATCACTGCAATAGGCGGGGGGACTATTCGAGACATTATCTTGGAAGCCCCTATTTTTTGGTCTGAAGGACAGATTTATGTTTGGCTTGCATTGGGTGCGAGCGTATTGACATTTTTTGCTGAGTCTTTTTTTACCCAACCACAGATATATCGCTGGATGTTGTATATCGATGGTTTTGGTGCTGCCCTATTTGCGATTCAGGGGGCAGACAAGGCCTGGGGTATGGATTTTGGCTTGCCTGTTGCGCCTGTCATCTTGGGGGTGATTACGGCAATTGGCGGTGGCTTAATACGCGACGTATTGGCCGGTAGAAAAACACTGATCATGTCTCATGAGCTCTATGCGATTCCGGTAACACTGGGTTGTTGTGCCTATGTGCTGGTATTGAACTTCATACCTCAGTATGCGATTGAGGGTTCCGTACTTTGTATGTTGGGAATCTTTGGTTTACGCGCAGCCGCTATTTATTGGGATCTGCGCGTACCCAAAATATGGATTACTAAAACGCGCTAACGGCACCGTCGCTGCGAGGATCCCAGCCCCCGCGGAGAGTGCCAGATGGTTCGCGAATGATGCAACCTGCGTGACCTACGGTTTCATCAAAAGCATCGAGCATCTCAATTTCATGACCCATCGCATGTAATTCTTTTGCAACCCATGGGCTAAAGCGAGATTCTAATTTCAGGCTGTCGCTAGTTTGGCCCCAAGTTCTCCCTAGTAGCCAGCGTGGACGACTAATCGCATCTTGTGGATCCAGTCCATGCGTTGCTGTGCGAGTAAATACGGCACATTGAGTTTGCGGTTGACCATCTCCACCCATCGTTCCATAGACCATCGAGCGGCCATCTTTAAATAGAGCCATCGCAGGATTGAGTGTGTGAAAAGGTTTGCGATAGGGTTCGAGATGATTGAGTGTCTTGGGATCTAAAGAGAAACTGCAACCTCGGTTTTGCCAATTCACACCTGACTGAGGCAACACAATACCAGCGCCAAACTCGTGATAAATACTTTGAATGAAAGAGACGCAGTTACCGTCACCATCAATCACGCCCATCCAGATTGTGTCGGCTGGTCCCTTGCCTTGACCCCAGGGTAAAGCTTTGTTTGGATCTATATTTTTAGCTAACTTTTTCAGAAATGCTGGCGATAAAAAAGACTGCGCATTTTTTGTCATGTAAGCGGGGTCGGTGACAAACTGATCTCGAATCTTAAACGCTTGCTTAGTCGCTTCAACGCAATGATGAACATATTCACTGCTATCGACCTTGAAGCGCTTGAGATTGAGTTGATCCAAGATGCCGATGATCATGAGTGACACAACGCCTTGGGTAGGCGGTACCATATTGTAGACATTACCCAGGCTGTGTTTAAGTTCCAGCGGATCAATGAGTTTGGCGCGATGACGATGTAGATCGCTTAAACGTAGGGGGCTACCAATATCAGTGAGTTCTTTGCCTAACAAATCTGCAAGATCGCCACGGTAAAAATCATCTGTTCCTTTGGTGGCAATTTGCCGTAAGGTTTTAGCTAGGCGCGCTTGTTTAAAGATACTGCCCACAGCTGGCGCTTTGCCATTCACTAAAAATGTTTTAGCAAATCCTGGAATGGGATTGAGCTCTTCACGCTTTTTAGCAGTTAGGTTTGATTGGCTATAAGTTACTGGTACGCCTGCTTCAGCGTAATGAATCGCATCCGCTAGCAGACGCGATAAAGGGATCTTTCCGCCAAGACCTTGTTTTGAGAGTTTGTGCGCAGCACCCCAACCAGAGATAGTGCCGGCAACGGTGTTTGCTGCTACTGGTCCACGAAAAGGAATCGCTTTGGTAATGCCACGCTCGGCATACCACTGCTTGCTTGCTAAGCCAGCTGCCGCACCGCAGGCATCAATACCGCCCATGGCTTTGCCTGGTGAATGGATCACCCAAAAAGAGTCGCCACCAATGGAATTCATATGTGGGTAGACAACAGCAATGGTTGCCGCTGCAGCTACCATTGCCTCTAATGCATTGCCACCTTCACGAAGAACTGCTAAAGCTGATTCAGAAGCGAGGGAGTGCGGCGCTACCGCCATCCCCTGAATGCCCCACTTTGCTTGCATTGCAAAACCCCTCTATTTTTTCTAATGCTTTTATATTATTTATTTTCTCGCAATTGTCGCTCGATCTCTGAACTAGAGTCTACTGTGATCTCATTTTGTTCAACTCCAGCCAATGGATCAACGGAGGGACCATTGGCATCAAAGACAGCAGCTGGCTTATCAACAAAGTAGGTCACTGTTTCTGGGATGAAGATGATGATGGCCACCAGAATCAGTTGCAAACCAACCCAGGGCAGGGCCCCATAGTAAATATCAGAGCTCTTGAGTGATTTTGGTGCTACCCCTCGCAGGTAGAACAGCGCGAAGCCAAATGGAGGATGCATGAATGAGGTCTGCATATTGGCGCCGAGAAGAACACCGAACCAGATCAGGTCGATGCCGAGCTTGTCCGCAACGGGAGCCAATAATGGAATGATGATGAAGGCGATCTCAAAATAGTCTAGGAAGAAGGCTAAGAAGAAGACAAACAAGTTCACCACAATCAAGAAGCCTACTTGACCGCCTGGTAGACCTGATAAGAGATTCTCAATCCAGAGGTCCCCATCAACACCGCGAAATGCTAAGCCAAATACCGTAGAGCCAATCAGAATGAAGATCACCATGGCATTGATGCGCATCGTGGAAGTCATTGCCTCCCAGACTAGCGGTTTCTCAAGGCGCTTATTCATGGCAGCGAGAACTAAAGCTCCTACAGACCCCATGGCTCCACCTTCTGTAGGCGTAGCCAGACCCATCAAGATGGTTCCCAATACTAAGAAGATGAGTGCGATTGAGGGAACAATGCCCCATAAGATTCGCTTGAATAGTTTCCAGTCAATTTTTGGACGCGCTTCAGGTGGAAGTGCTGGCACATCTTGTGGTCTAAAAATGGACAAAAAGAAAATAAACAAACAGAACAGCACTACTTGAATGATGGAAGGTCCAATGGCGCCAGCATACATATCACCAACCGACTTACCTAACTGGTCAGCCAACACAATTAATACGAGTGATGGTGGGATGAGTTGAGTAATGGTTCCAGAGGCAGCAATCACACCCGTTGCGACACGTGGGTTATAACCGTAGCGCAGCATGATTGGCAGAGAGATTAAGCCCATCGCAATTACTGATGCAGCAACAGTCCCAGTAATCGCACCCAGAATCGCACCAACAATGATGACGGCATACGCTAGACCACCACGGATTGGGCCAAACAATTGACCCAAACCTTCGAGCATGTCTTCTGCTAACCCGCACTTCTCCAGAATTGCACCCATGAAGGTGAAGAAGGGAATGGAGAGTAATAAGTCATTCGAGAGAATGCCAAAGACTCGGTCTGGTAGCGCTTGCAAGAAAGTGGGCTGAAACATGCCCATTTCGATGCCGATAAAAGAAAAGAATAAGCCAACAGCGCCAAGAGAGAAAGCGGCTGGATATCCAAGCAACAAAAATACAATCAAGCCCCCAAACATGATGGGGGCCATCAATTCATGGCTAATCATTGGAGCGGTCTTTCGTACTTAGGATCGATTTGAATCATGCCAATAATGGCAGCATAGCGTTTGATAATTTCTGAGATACCTTGGAGTGTTAATAAGAAAAAGCCCAAAGTAATCACGCCACGCACTGGCCAACGAATCAGACCACCAGGATTGCTCGAGGTTTCATTTTGAATTACCGAGGTAATAAAAAATTCCCAAGAGTAGTAACCAATGATGATTGTTACCGGTAAGAAGAAAACAATGCCACCCCAAAAGTCTAACCAGAGTCGAAATTTGTTAGGGTACATTGCATAGAGTACGTCTACTCGCACGTGTTCATTGAGACGAAAAGTTGTTGCAGCACCAAACATCACCATACCGGCGAATAAATACCATTGCGCTTCAAGCCAGCCATTGGAGCTGACATTGAAGCCATACCGAATCAGCGCATTTCCTGTGCTGACCAGTACGGCTATCAATACCATCCAACTCGCTAATACACCAAAACGGTCATTTAAACGATCAACGAAACTTGCAAAAACTAAAAATTGTTTTGGCATATCAGATTCTCAATAAGTCCTTATTTGACTGGATTAGTCAACATGAAGCTCATGAGTGTTTGCTCAGCAACTTTGTTCCACAGCATTTGATCGTTGCGGAATTTTTTCCAAGGTTCGTAAATCTTCTTGAATGATGGATTCTTGGCTGCTTCTTCTTCATACATTTCGAATGCCGCATTGGATGCCGCTTTCATAATGTCTGTTGAATAAGATTGCAGCTTCACACCATTCTTAATTAAGCTTTGCAAAGCGATTGGGTTTTTGTAGTCGTATTCAGCCATCATGTCAATGTTGCACTCCGCACATGCTGAAGCCAAAGCTTCTTGATATTGCTTAGGTAACTTTTCCCATTCTTTGATGTTGACGTACATGGAGTACATAGAACATGCTTCCCACCATCCTGGGTAGTAGTAGTAAGGAGCAATTTTGTAAAAGCCTAGTTTTTCATCGTCGTAAGGACCAACCCACTCAGCCGCATCAATCACACCCTTTTCAAGAGCAGGATAAATATCGCCACCGGCAATCTGTTGTGGAATTGCGCCTAAGCGGGACATCACTTCGCCACCAAGACCGGCAATACGCATCTTCAGACCTTTTAGGTCAGCAACAGTTTTCACTGGTTTTTTAAACCAGCCACCCATTTGAGTGCCGGTGTTACCTGCTGGGAAAGAAATAATGTTGTAGTCACGCAAGAACTCGCGTTGGAGTTTCAAGCCACCGCCCCAATACATCCAAGCATTTTGCTGGCGCTGATTCATACCAAACGGAACGGTCGTATCAAAAGCGAACGTTTTATTTTTGCCTACAAAGTAGTAGCCGGCAGTATGAGTACATTCCACAGTACCCTGTTGTACGGCATCAACCGTACCGAAGGCTGGGACGATTTCACCTGCACCAAAAATACGAATTTGGAACTTGCCATCGGTCAGTGCGGCTACTCGCTTGGAGATAAATTCACCACCACCGTAAATGGTGTCTAGGCTTTTAGGAAAGCTAGAGGCGCAGCGCCACTTCACTTCTGGCATAGATTGTGCAATGGCGGGTGCAGCCAGTACTCCAGCAGCAGCGCCGATTGCTGTTTTACCTAGAAAGTCACGTCTTTTCATTTGAAATGCTCCTTATGTAATATTTTTGGCGGCATATTGAGCTATGCCTTTTTAATAACTTCAGAGACTATTAAATCGAAGTGCAAATAGACAAATTCTGGGTGTTGCACTTGGTTTTTCGAATATGCACCTTGATTGGGCAACTTGCTATGAAATAGTGCAAATCCATGATGTCATCATGGATTAAGTGTATTGCATTAAATATGCAGTTTTCGGGAATACCCCGACTGAATTTCATGAGTAATTACCCTAAGTGTTGGATTTCTTTGAATTTTTTTAAGGATAATCGACGAGTTGTTTTTTTATTTCTATAAATAGTTAGGAGCTACTGATGTCAACATCAACTAAAGCAGCCCCAATGACCGCTGCAGAGCGCAAAGTTATTTTTGCTTCCTCTTTAGGTACGGTTTTTGAGTGGTATGACTTTTACCTTTACGGTTCTTTGGCTGCCGTTATTGCCAAGCAGTTCTTCTCAGGATTAGATGCTGGCTCTGCCTTCATTTTTGCCTTGTTAGCTTTTGCCGCTGGTTTCATAGTGCGTCCATTTGGCGCATTGGTGTTTGGCCGCTTAGGCGATTTGATTGGCCGTAAGTACACCTTCTTGGTCACTATTATGCTTATGGGTGGCGCAACCTTCATCGTGGGTATTCTGCCTAACTATGCATCTATCGGTGTTGCTGCCCCAGTCATCTTGATTGCATTGCGTATGCTGCAAGGTTTGGCCTTAGGTGGTGAGTACGGTGGTGCTGCTACTTATGTTGCAGAGCATGCCCCTCATGGTAAGCGCGGTGCATATACAGCTTGGATTCAGACAACCGCTACTCTGGGCTTGTTCCTCTCCTTGCTTGTGATTTTGTTTACACGTGAATTCACTGGTCCAGACTTTGAGGTTTGGGGCTGGCGCGTTCCTTTTATTGCTTCTATCGCTTTGTTGGCAATTTCTGTATGGATTCGTTTGTCCATGAATGAATCACCAGCTTTCAAGAAGATGAAAGATGAAGGTAAGTTATCTAAAGCACCTTTGACAGAATCATTTGGTCAATGGAAGAACTTGAAGATTGTGATCTTGGCATTGTTTGGTCTAGTTGCCGGTCAAGCAGTGGTTTGGTACACGGGCCAGTTCTATGCTTTGTTCTACCTCACCCAAGTGATGAAGGTAGATGCTAAAACTGCGAACTTGTTGATTGCTGCTTCGTTGGTTATCGGCACACCATTCTTCGTAGTATTTGGCGCCTTGTCTGACAAGATTGGCCGTAAAGTGATCATCATGGGCGGCTTGTTATTGGCGATCATTACTTACATTCCAAATACGCCAGTTTCAGTATTTAATGCCTTGACTCACTTCTCCAACCCACAGTTAGAGAAGGCAATGGCAACTGCACCAGCTTCTATTACGGTTGATCCAACTGAATGCACCTTCCAGTTCAACCCAACCGGCACTGCGAAGTTCACAAGCTCTTGCGATATCGCAAAACAAGTGATGGCTTCAAACTCTGCTAGCTATACTACCGTTGCCGGTGCTGCTGGTAGTACAGCGATTGTGAAGATTGGCGATACTGAAATCACTGGCTACTCCTCCAAGGGTATGGCTCCAGCAGATGCAAAAGCCAAAGATGCAGAGTTCAAGAAAGAAATTCGTGATGCATTGAATGCTGCCGGCTACCCTGCTAAAGCTAACCCAGCTGAGGTTAACCATGTTGCGGTATTGGCTTTGTTAGTATTTTTGGTGATTTTGGTGACCATGGTTTATGGCCCTATCGCAGCGATGCTCGTTGAGATGTTCCCAACTCGTATTCGCTACACCTCGATGTCCTTGCCATACCACATTGGTAACGGTTGGTTCGGTGGCTTGTTGCCAACGATCTCCTTCGCCCTGGTTGCGCAGAACGGTAATATTTACTACGGTCTCTGGTATCCAATCATCATCGCTACGATGACATTGGTAATCGGTGTACTGTTTGTTAAAGAAACCAAAGATGTAGATATCTATGCACGTGACTAATTAGATGTAAAGCATCTTTAGTTTGTAGTATCTAAAAGCCCGATCACAAAATGATCGGGCTTTTTTATTCCCACAAATCTTTTTGATTGCGATTGTTTAGTAACTTTTGATTTTGCTGAGCAATTGAAATATCTCTTGCTCCAGGAACAAGAGTAATCTGTGCTCCGGCAGCCAAGATGCCAGTCTTGATGACTCTGAGATACCAGCCACTAAAGCCCGACTGGAGCATCGCTTTACTAGCACCTTTATAGCCCACTGCTGCATTGAACTTAAAGCAGGGTTCACGCAGTTTGACTACAGAAAATTCTAGATCGCCAATCAGTAATGTATCGCCAACGTAGACCTCACTCTCAAGCAATCCTTCGATGGTGAAGTTTTCTCCTATGGCCCCATGCTGAAGAGCAACTTCTTTTTTAGTTTCTCGGCTGAGTAGTTCGTTCCAAAAAGCATAATGCTCTACAGGATAAACATAGATGGCTTTTTCAATGCCACCATGCACATTCAAGTCAGCCTGCTCATCACTCTGCACTCCAAGAGTATTAATTTCAACTGAAATGGGATTTTGTAAATTACTAATACTCTTCTTATGAATTGCCGAAGCGACTGATTTGTAATCGGGGTGGTGGTTGCCAAACAAAGGCAAAACTTTTCCTGCTGAAATTGAAATGAGTTTCAAGCTTTAAGTTTCTTTGTTAGTAACGGCAGCGTGCATCACTTTTGTATTTTGTGAAATACACAATAAGGTCGGCATCGGATTTGTATTGGGTGTAGTAGATAGTGGCTCGCGCATCACTTTTATATTTTGTATAAAACCATACCCCTGGTTCCTTGTCGCTGGAGTATTGGGTTTCGTAGACAATGCAGTTCGCTTCAGACGGGTACTTTGTAACAAAGACCTTAGCATTGGCTTCTGATGGATAGTTAGTAATGAAGATTTGGGCTGCAGAAGCGCCAAGAGGCATCAAAACACTCAAGAACACTAAGACAAGCCGTTTTTGGAAATCTCTTTTCATGCATCTATATTACGATTTCTTAGAAGGGTAGCTGCAGATTAGAGTAACTGAGCTATTTCTTAGAAAAAGGGTGCCAAGATCGATTCTTTAGAGCAAACTCATTGCACTTTAAGCCTCATAATGCACTCTTATTTTTGAGGATCGAATATGGCAGCTATTGACTAGATTCATAAACTTGTCATATGAACAGCGGAGCATCTAGGCACCCTTAATATCTAAGTCAAGAGAGAACATGTCAGGTCAAAATCCTGCCTTTACAATTTGGCATGACAATCAAATGATGAAATGGATTGTTTGCCTATTCTTATTTATCAGCGCACTGCATAGTCATGCACAAGAAAATGCGAATCCATATGATGTGCAAGTAAGTGTCATTTCAGAAGATGGGTACTTCAAAATTCAAGCTAGTTATGCAGTGCCAATCGATATCTGCGCTGCCTATGCTTTTATTACTGGCTATGAGGGGGCCAAGAGTATTCCTGGGATTGTTGAATCGAAAGTGATATCGCGGACTCGTAATAAGGTACGTGTTCAAAGGTTAATTAGAGAGCAGATACTCTTTTTTCCGGTTGAAATGAAATCACTCATGGAATACACAGAGACCCCAAATAAACTGATTACTTTTGAGCAGCTAAGCGGTGATAACAAACAATATCGAGGGTCTTGGAGGCTTAGCGAGGGAAGGGATAAGACGCTTTTTAGGTATGAAGCGATTGTGGAGCCGCACTCCATCATTCCATCCCTGGTGATTGAGTATTTCGTGAGAAATAGTATTCGTAGCCGATTCGAATTGATGGCACAAAGAGCAGCGCAAGCGAAGTTTACTGAATACTTTGCTTGTAACTAAGCTACGTCATTCTTTTAATTCAGGATCGGCTTTTCGCATCTACCAATAAATTCTGCTCGAGCAATAGTGCGTTCGTTAGGGTTTATCTTTTCACCAATAGACCAAGTGGCATCAATTTCGGCAAATGAGAGCGTACTTGTATTGTAAATAATACGTTTACGCTGCCTTACCCCGTTGGACTCTTTGATCAAATTGCAGCTAATGATGTTGGATTGCTGGGTACACTCATAATCATCGATTTTGTAATCTTTAATCTTGTAGGTTCGCGTCACCTGAGGTGTAACAATTTCTTTTTTTGCTTCCGTCTTAATAACGGCGCCGTA
>NZ_JACVPE010000010.1:0-6442 GCF_018882005.1 Polynucleobacter sp. es-GGE-1 | reverse complement strand
CCCCCCCCCGCTACTTTTAGGTCCCGATCGCTTTTAAATAGAGGTTAGATGAGGTTTGCGTAAGATAGCGGCGAAACTAATCAGCGTCATCAGCACAGTCAGCTTCATTTAGACAGCACCCCTTCTATTGTTTTATAATCATTAGTTCGGCGAATTAGCTCAGCTGGTTAGAGCGACGGAATCATAATCCGCAGGTCCGGGGTTCAAATCCCTGATTCGCCACCAAATCTACAGGCCATTGCCCACCGGCAGTGGCTTTTTTCTTAGGCTAGCTAGAATTCATATATGGCTAAATTTTGGAACTTTGTCTTTTTTCAAGCTGGTTGGTTTGCTTGTGTATTGGGTGCAGCTAATCAGCAGGTGCTATGGCCGGTAATTGGTACTTTGGCCTATATAGCGTTTCATGCATGGCGCTCTCCATCCCCTAGAGCCGAATTGAACCTCCTATTAAAAGCCCTCTTCTTTGGAATTTGTACTGACTCCCTCATCATGTATTTAGGCTACTTGGATTTCCGAGATGATTGGCCTTCTCCCTTTCTATCCCCTTTATGGATGTGGACTCTTTGGGTGTTAGTGGCCACTACCGTAAACGGTTCCTTATCTTGGTTGCGGGGTAGGCCCATCTGGGCAGCCACATTGGGTGCTATTTCTGGCCCCCTTTCCTATGAGGCTGGCATTCGATTAGGGGCTGGAGGATGGGGTCCCGGAGGTCAAATCACGGGTTTTATCCTGGTTGGCGTCGTATGGGCGATTGCAATGCCTCTCTTTTTCTATTGGGGCCGCACCCCAATCGAGCAGGGACTAGTAAAAAATCTGTAAATTCCCTTGAAAAGTCGCTTGCAAATACTACTGTTTTTATATACAGTAAATCCTAAGTTGTTAAACAGTAGATGAAACTTCGGGAAAAAGCCCAATACAAAGTGAAAAAGGAATAAAAAATGGCCTTGGATGACAAAAGAAAATCAGCTTCCTCAGAATTTGAGGGGATGAGTGGAGATAAGCAAAAGGCGTTAACAGCAGCCTTAGCGCAAATTGAGAAACAATTTGGCAAAGGCTCGATCATGAGATTGGGCGATGCTGAAATTAGCCAAGATATTCAAGTGGTATCGAGTGGCTCACTTGGCTTGGATATTGCCTTGGGAGTTGGCGGTCTAGCACGTGGTCGTGTGATTGAAATCTACGGTCCAGAATCATCCGGTAAAACAACCTTAACTTTGCATGCGATTGCAGAAATGCAAAAGCTTGGTGGTACTTGCGCATTTATCGACGCTGAACATGCTTTAGATGTTCAGTACGCATCCCGCTTAGGTGTGGATGTGAATAATTTATTGATTTCTCAACCAGATACTGGTGAGCAAGCTTTAGAAATCGCAGATGCTCTAGTGCGCTCCGGCTCAATCGATTTGATCGTCATTGACTCCGTTGCAGCTTTGGTTCCTAAGGCTGAGATTGAAGGCGATATGGGCGACTCATTGCCCGGCTTGCAAGCTCGCTTGATGAGTCAAGCATTACGTAAATTGACTGGCGCTATCAAGCGCACTAACACCACCGTGATCTTTATTAACCAAATTCGCATGAAGATTGGTGTGATGTTTGGTTCCCCAGAGACTACTACTGGTGGTAATGCACTGAAGTTCTACGCTTCTATGCGCTTAGATATTCGCCGTATTGGTAGCATTAAGAAGGGTGACGAAGTCGTTGGTAATGAAACCCGCGTGAAGGTTGTGAAGAACAAAGTTTCTCCTCCATTCCGCGAAGCCATTTTTGACATCATGTACGGTGCCGGTATTTCAAGAGAAGGTGAAATCATTGATATGGGTGTTGAAGCTGATATCGTTGAAAAGTCTGGCTCTTGGTATAGCTATAACGGCGATCGTATTGGTCAGGGTAAAGACAATGTGCGCGATTTCTTGAAAGAGAATCCAGCGATTGCTAAAGATATCGAAGCAAAAATTCGCGAGAAACTAGGCGTCAAATCTGGTTCTGCAGTAGTGACCGATGTCCTCAGCGAGGAAGAGGAAGTCGAATAACTGCGTTGAATCATTCGATGTCAGAATTAGCTAATAAAAAACCTAAACAAAGCCCGAGTCTCAAAGCTCGGGCTTTGCGTCTTTTATCGCTCCGAGAATATAGTCGCAAAAATTTAGCCGCCAAGTTGGCCGAATCAGAGGCTAGATGGGCAAGGTTGGGCGCTGAGCAACTTGAGCAAACCTCGCAAGCTACCACTCTTAGTATTGAGGCTGTTTTGGATGATTTTGAGACTCGTGGTTGGTTATCCGACGAGCGATTTGCGGAAGCCTTGGTGCGAAGGCGTAGTGAGCGATATGGGACTCGAAAAATTGCTGATGAGCTAGAGAGGGCGGGGGTGGATTCGGAGCAATCAGCCAAGCTCCTTGGAGTTTTAAAGGAGACTGAATTTCAGCGGGCATATGAACTTTGGGCAAGAAAATACGGGGAAAAAGCCCAAGATCAGAAAGAGCGCGCAAGGCAATATCGGTTTTTGGCGTCTAAGGGTTTTAGTTCAGATGTGGTGGCCAGAATAATTGGCGGTCAAAGCCCTGATTAGGGCAATTACGGATCAAAAATTGCCATTTGCGGCATTGCAACATGATAGACTTATGAAGTCGGTCAAGCCGTTCGCATTTATTCAAATTTGGCTAATTTAGCTATTTCTCGAGTAAGTATGGGATCAAGGCAATATCGGTTTTACTAATCCTCATCGCTTGCTACAAAAGATACCGTTTCGGAGTAATTATGAAAATTCACGAGTACCAGGGCAAAGAACTTCTGCGCCAATTTAATGTGCCTGTTCCAAATGGCATTCCTGCATTTAGTGTAGATGAAGCTATGAAGGCTGCTGAAAAGCTCGGCGGCCCAGTATGGGTTGTGAAGGCTCAAATTCATGCTGGTGGTCGTGGTAAAGGCGGTGGTGTGAAGTTGGCAAGAAGTATGGATGACGTAAAGAAGTACGCATCCGAAATTTTGGGTATGCAACTCAAGACTCACCAGACCGGCCCAGAAGGTCAAAAAGTCAATCGTCTTTTAATTGAAGACGGTGCAGATATCAAAAAAGAGTATTACTTCAGTATCGTTACAGACCGCGCGACACAAAAAAATGTGATCATGGCTTCTAGCGAAGGCGGCATGGATATTGAGGAAGTCGCTGCATCTCATCCAGAAAAAATTATCAAAGTATTTGTTGATCCATTGATTGGAATGACAGATGCTGACTGCGATATCGTCGCAAAAGGTATCGGTGTTCCTGAAGCCTCTATTCCGATGGCTCGGGATGTATTCAAAAACTTGTACAAGACCTATTGGGATACCGATGCTTCATTGGTTGAAATCAACCCATTGATTCTTGAAGGTAATGGCAAGATCAAGGCTTTGGACGCTAAGTTCAACTTTGACCCAAACGCATTATTCCGTCATCCAGAAATCGTTGCTTACCGCGATATCGATGAAGAAGATGCTGCTGAGATTGAAGCTTCTAAATTTGATCTGGCTTACATCTCCTTAGATGGCAATATTGGCTGTCTCGTAAACGGCGCTGGTTTAGCAATGGCAACCATGGATACGATTAAGTTATTCGGTGGCGAGCCTGCAAACTTCTTAGACGTTGGCGGGGGTGCTACTGCAGAAAAAGTGACCGAAGCATTCAAGATCATGCTCAAGAATAAGAGTGTTGAAGCCATTTTGGTCAACATCTTCGGCGGGATTATGCGTTGCGATGTGATCGCTGACGGTGTTGTTACTGCTTGTAAGGCAGTAAACCTCACAGTTCCTTTGGTAGTGCGCATGAAGGGCACTAATGAAGAGTTAGGCAAGAAAATTCTTGTGGACTCTGGTTTGCCAATCATTAGCGCCGACTCAATGGCTGAAGCCGCTACTAAGGTAGTTGCGGCTGTTGCCAAAAACAAATAATCCAGGAATTTCAATATGTCTATTTTGATCAATAAAAACACCAAAGTCATTACACAAGGTATTACTGGTAAGACCGGTCAGTTCCATACTGAAAAATGTCAGGAATACGCAAACGGTAAAAACTGTTTCGTTGCTGGCGTAAATCCTAAAAAGGCTGGCGAGTCTATTTTTAATATTCCAATTTATGCGACTGTTAAAGAGGCTGCGGCTCAAACTGGTGCAACTACTTCTGTCATTTATGTTCCACCTCCAGGCGCAGCCGCTGCAATCTGGGAAGCAGTTGAAGCTGACCTCGATTTCGTGATCTGTATTACAGAAGGTATTCCAGTACGCGACATGCTGGAAGTGCGAAACAAGATGAAAGCTAAAGAAGCTAAGGGCGGCAAGAAAACTTTGTTACTTGGCCCTAACTGCCCAGGAATTATTACTCCTGATGAAATCAAGATCGGTATCATGCCAGGCCATATTCACAAGAAAGGTCGTATTGGTGTTGTGAGCCGCTCTGGAACTTTGACATACGAAGCGGTTGGTCAATTGACTGCAATTGGCTTAGGTCAATCTACTGCAGTAGGTATTGGTGGTGACCCGATTAATGGTTTGAAGCACATCGATGTGATGCGCATGTTTAATGAAGATCCAGATACAGACGCTGTCATCATGATTGGTGAAATCGGTGGGCCTGATGAGGCTGAGGCAGCACGCTGGTGTAAAGATAATATGAAGAAGCCAATAGTTGGCTTTATTGCAGGCGTTACTGCCCCTCCAGGTAAGCGGATGGGTCATGCAGGCGCGTTGATTTCTGGGGGCGCAGATACAGCTGACGCTAAGCTTGCTGTGATGGAAGAGTGTGGTTTCAAGGTGACAAAGAACCCATCGGAAATGGCTGCATTGTTAAAAGCTATGTTGTAATGAGCAGTCAAAAAAGGATGCTGAATATTCAGTATCCTTTTTCGTAGTAATCAGTAATTAAAAAGAAGTTAAAACATAAAAACGTAGGAGACATCATGGATTTTTCGGCATTTTCTGACGCTACTTTTTGGGCGGCACTCTTATCAATTATTGTTGCGAATATTTTGTTATCGGGTGATAACGCAGTAGTGATTGCTTTAGCATCACGTAACCTGCCGCCAGCCCAGCAAAAGAAAGCCATTTTTTGGGGTAGTGCAGCAGCGATTATTTTGCGTGTAGTACTAACCATTACTGCAGTGGCCTTACTAACCTTGCCTTATCTAAAAATCGTCGGCGGTTTATTGCTGTTGTATATCGGAATTCAGTTATTGTCTGATAGCGGCGGGGAAGAGCATATGGAGGCTAAGACAAGTATTTGGGCGGCCATACGTACAATCTTGATTGCAGACTTAGTCATGAGTTTGGATAACGTTTTAGCTGTAGCCGCGGCTGCACAAAAGGGTCCAGAAGAAACTCGTTTATTGCTTCTGATTATTGGACTTGGAATGTCTATCCCATTAATCATTTTTGGCAGCGCTATGTTGTTAAAGGTGATGGAGCGTTTCCCAATCATTATTACTTTGGGTGCTGGTTTATTAGGCCTTCTAGCTGGTGGTATGTTGGTTGATGATCCAGCTATTAAAGATAGTATCCAAGAGGCATTAGGTGATGCAAAGCTCGCCTTTGAGGTGATTGGTGTCGCAATTGTTATTTTGGTTGGAACCTATTTAAAGAGAAAGAATGCTCACAAAGAAGCGTAAATTTCTTTCCAGGTAATCAGAAAAGCCGGCCTTGAAAGCCGGCTTTTTTACTTCTTAGCCTCATTGAGTTCAAGAGGTATAGACTGGATGATGAGGTATTTCACCTCAGGAGCTAGAAGATATGCAAAGTAAAAATCAGGACAAGCAGGGACAACAAGAGACTCATCAAGAGTCTGGCTTTACGCTGATAGAAGTCATGGTGGTAGTGGCGATCATTGGAATTTTGGTTGCAGTGGCAGTGCCTCAGTATCAGGACTACATTGCTCGTAGCCGAGTTATTGAAGGCATGAATCTTTCCTCCAGCGCAAAGCTTGCCGTCACAGAAGCATTTGCTAGTCGTGGAACTGTGCCTATGGATGAAGCCACAAGCGGATCTTTCACCTTTACGCCAACACGAAGCGTTAAATTGATTGAAGTTACCCCATCAGGGGCAATTGCGATTGATTACCAAATTAGTGTGGCGCCTGAAGGTAAAAACACATTGCACCTTGTTCCCACCAATGAGCCAGATACAAACTCACCTAAGCCAATTGATTTGTCAAAACCTGAGGGCTCAACTTGGGCTGGAGGTTGGTCATGCAGATCGACTGAGACCAATCTAATTTCTCAGTTACTACCTTCTGAGTGCAGAATTAGTAAATAAAGATTTCTTCTGTAACTATTGATGGGTAAGCCACCTTCTGAACTGACCCCCAGTAGTTGGACAGTTTAGTTAGGTTAGCACGAGGGATTGAGTTCGGTATTGCACCGGGCTCAATCCCTTTAGTTTTTGCTTGATTCGATCATGGTTGTAGTAGTGGATATATTCC
>NZ_JACVPE010000009.1:0-210595 GCF_018882005.1 Polynucleobacter sp. es-GGE-1 | reverse complement strand
ATTTAGTCAGACCACACTCAAGTTTGGATTATCAAACCCCAACAGAGTTTGTCGCTGGATGGCAAAAAGAATTAATAACGGGAGCCAGAGTTTCTAGATGAAATTGGTCCGATAAAACCAGACAGGTCAGATGGCATACCCGAATGGATTGAATGCTCTATTTACCGGCGCGATCGCATCTTGCCCATTACCGTTCGAGAACACTACTTGGAGGTTCGCGGAGAAAACACTATCTGGCAAAAGATGCCTAGAAGGATGCTGCGTCATCGGGCGCTGCAACAGTGTGTGAGGTTAGCAATAGGGCCGAATTTTTTATAAATAAGGAGATTGAACCAATACAAACAGGGTATTCAGGGCCCTAGCTACGCTCTAGGTAGGTAAGGTCAACAATATCAGGATGCGGCTCATAACCCTCCACCAATTGACTCAAGCTGAATTTGATCTCACCGATATTTCCCTGTTTACAATGGTCGAACAAACTGATTAACTTCGGCTCTAACTCAGGCCATGGCAAAAAATTCTCCATAGCCCTCATAATCTTAGGATGATCCGTAATCACAGGATTTGCGCCAATCAGAAGCTCCTCATAAAGCTTTTCGCCGGGCCTTAATCCGGTAATTTGAATTTCAATATCCCCATTTAGATTGATGTCATCTTTGAATGATTTTCCAGATAATAAAATCATTCTCTTGGCTAAATCAATAATCCTGACTGGTTGGCCCATATCCAGCAAAAAGACTTCACCACCTTCACCCAAAACACTTGCCTGGATTACCAATCTTGATGCCTCTGGAATAGACATAAAGTAGCGAATAACCTCTGGATGCGTGATGGTTATTGGTCCCCCAACAGCAATTTGCTGAGCAAATAGCGGCACAACAGACCCCGAAGAGCCAAGCACATTGCCAAACCTCACCATAGATAGCATGGAATTCTGTTGTTTCGACTGACTATTTGCGAGCGCTTGCAAAAGCATCTCCGCCAATCGCTTGCTGGCTCCCATAATATTGGTAGGGCGAACAGCCTTATCGGTACTAATCAAAATAAAACGAGACACTCCAGCTTCAATTGCCAGAGACGCGCAAATCAATGTTCCTTGAACGTTATTTAAAATTGCCTCGGCAGGATTGCTTTCAACAAGCGGAACATGCTTATAAGCAGCTGTATGAAATATCACATCAGGTCGCCATGAAAAAATTAACTCCTTCATTCTCCACTCATTGGAGACCGATGCTATCGCAGGAATAATATTGACGGATAAGTTCTTAGATTTACAGATCCCATTCAATTCTTCATAAATTTTGTATAAAGCATGTTCACTATTTTCAATGAGTAGCAGCGTAGTAGGCGCATGATGAAGAATTTGTCTACAAATTTCCGATCCGATTGAACCACCAGCCCCGGTAATAAGAATCACGCTGCCCTCAATACTCGATTGAATTGATAGCTCATCAACCATTACTTGACTTCTTGCCAAAAGATCATCAATCCTGAAGTCAGCAGGCGTGCTGTCAGGAGCAATATTACGCCGTTGATCAGAGGTGGTGTGGTTAATAAATCTAATATATGGATGCGGCTCTAGAAGCCGAAAAATATGATTGCGACTTTCTATTGAAATCTCATCAGTTGCAATATGAAGCTCTTGGATGCGCGCTTTTTCTAATAATTTCTCAAGACTATCGCCTGAATATACTGGGATCCCATTGATGGTATTGCCAGCTAAAGTCTTGCCTTCATCAATAAATCCAACAATTAATTTATCAGGCAACTTTAACAAGCGCATTGCGAGCTCTCGAGCTTGAAGTGTCACGCCAACAATCAGAACTCTTTGAGCAGCCGTTGTTTTACTCAAATCAACGGGATCATTTAAAACATAACGAATAATGGCTCTATTTAAACCGATCCCAAATATGAAAAATATTGGTTGCAAGATTCCAATAGATCGGGGCACGCCATTAACGCCGTAAATTGTAAGGAGGCTAAATATGACAAGACAATAAATTACTAACGCCCTACCCATTGCCAATAATGCAGGCCATCCAGTAAAACGAAAAATGGCTCGGTACAATCCGTAAGACATAAAAATGGGAAACGAAATAGCAGCAGAAATTGCAAATACTCTCCACTGCGCCTCTGAAAAATCAAGCCATGTATCCAAACGCAATGCAAATGCAATCCAAGTGCTAAATAAGCAAACTAATACATCAGCCGTTAGCACTAAAAACCGCTTTACTGGCCTTGACAAATTTAATACTGAATGCCTAGCTCTAGCCAACATACCCGTCTTTACCATTTAAAAAAAGATTAGTGGGATACATTTACTCGCCTTATTGCATAATAAATTGTCAGTAAAATAATTTTTAAATCTAGGCTCCAACTGATATTCGTAAGGTAATAAACATCAAACTGAACCTTCTCTCGAATGCTAATATTATCCCTGCCATTTATCTGCGCCCACCCAGTCAAACCTGGCGTTAATTTATCCACTCCAAATTGGGTGCGCAATTCAATCAAATCGTATTGATTAAATAATGCTGGTCTTGGACCAACCAAACTCATATCTCCGATCAAAATAGACCATAATTGCGGCAATTCATCTAATGAGGTTTTACGTAAAAATGAGCCGATTGCAGTCAGATAATCTGTTGGATTGTCTAGCAAATGAGTTGCTACCTTAGGGGTATCAATTTTCATACTGCGAAACTTGGGCATATCAAAGATAACATTGTCTTTTCCAACCCTTTCGGACCAATACAAAATTGATCCCCGGGAAGTAATTTTGATCGCCACGGCGATCAATAAGCTTGGCGCAAAAGTAGCAACAATAAATATTGCCGAAAATAAGACATCACAAATTCTTTTTAAAGAAGAATAGTTCATTCTAAATCTGCAAGCCAGCGCATATTTGACTTGCAGCGAGATCTGACGAAAACAATGTATTACTCATTTTGACTGCATTAAACTTCATTTCCTCATAATTATTTTCATCTAATAATTTTTCTATGATGGGCACTAGAGAATCAGAATTTACATCGTCACATGCAGCGCCAACATGATATGAGGATATCATTTTAGAAAGGTCGGAAGATTGGCTGGTAAAAGCCAACACAGGCAGACCAGAGCGCATATAACTCAGAAATTTTCCTGGAATATTGTGAGTACGATGACGTAGGTCTAAGGATATCACCCCTATATGGCACTGAGTGTATAAACCTGGAATTTCCTTGGCCGGAATTTCATCAAAAATTAAAATATTATTTAGTTGAAGCTTAGAAATACGCACCCTTAATCTATTTACTTCTGAACCCCTACCCACAAGCGCAAACCCCACATTTGAGTCATCCCTCGCGTTAAAAGCAAGGCTTACAAGCGCATCTGGATTTTGTGCAATGCCCATATTGCCAGCGTAAATAAATATTCTTTTACCAACAAGTGCTGTTTTATCAAATCTAATACTACAGCCTACTTCAAGGTCATCGCTAGAACCAAGCCAGTTATTCAAAACCTCTTTTACCCCGGGAGTCCTTGATGGGATAAAAGATAAATTTGAATGGGACTGTACACCGATAATATTTGCAGTGCAATATTGAAGCCATGCAAAAAACTTTAAAACCCTATATGAAAAACTATCAGATAACAACTCTAAATCTAATGCCCACTCTGGAAAAATATCTCGCACAATGAGATAAGCTCGACAATTTGACGCTATTTTTAGAAAAAAAATAAGGGGGCCAAAAAAAATCGATGGAGAATAACAAATAATGCCCCTAAAACTTTTTATTGAGATATTTTTACAAAATAATAGCCCAAACCCCATCGTAATTGGAAGCAAGAATTCACCGATTGTTCGGGCCAAATAGTTAACATCTTTTATAGGAAGAGATGGTAGCTGGACAATGCAGATTTCCTGATGAAAATGAATAGTGCTTAATGCGGCTAATTTTCCTGATGGAACTAATACAATTGGCTTAAGGCCTCTACTTTTCAAGGCTAGAGCCAGATCCTCCAATTGAACTGCTGCAGACGTACGCAATGGATAATAGTCAGTTCCAATAATAGCAACACGCATTTATAGCTTTAGTATTTTTTCCAAACAATACGATTTAT
Organism: Polynucleobacter sp. es-GGE-1; assembly: GCF_018882005.1. Taxonomy (NCBI): domain Bacteria; kingdom Pseudomonadati; phylum Pseudomonadota; class Betaproteobacteria; order Burkholderiales; family Burkholderiaceae; genus Polynucleobacter; species Polynucleobacter sp. es-GGE-1. Next base: position 206,488 of record NZ_JACVPE010000009.1, on the reverse strand, counting down.
ATAATCGGTATAGCTTAAGATAATTCTGGCGATTTTTTCAGAAACATTATTGGACGCGTAGTCAGAAACAATCCGTAATGTGCGTTCGATGCCCCGTCCCTGGTTTTCTAAAATTTTTAAGCCCTGCAAAATGCGGTCAATATTTAAGCCCACCAACATTACAGAGGCTTCCTCAAAGCCCTCTGGCCTTTCTTGCGCCTCCCTAATATTCAAAGCGGGGAAATTACAAATTGAAGATTCTTCCGTTAGCGTGCCACTATCTGAAAGGACGCATTTAGCATTGATTTGAAGATGCATATAATCAAAAAAACCGAATGGCTTTTGAAAAATAATTAATGGATTTGGTATAACATCCAGCCGCTCCAGCCTTTGTCGTGTTCTAGGATGCGTAGAGAATATGATGGGTAACTTATAGATTTGAGCCAGTTGATTTAAGGCGCCAATTAATGCGCCAAGCTTATTTGACTCATCAACCGTTTCTTCGCGATGTGCGCTGACTAAAAAATACCCCCCTGGACTTAGCGAGAGTGACTGCAATACATTTGATGCATTGATCGAGGATTGGTGGGCATCAATTACTTCAAGCATAGGGCTGCCTGTTTTAATTATTTGCTCTGGCGGCAAACCTTCTCGCAGTAAATATTCTCGTGCAATATCGCTGTACGTTAAGTTGACATCTGCGACATGATCAACAATTTTTCTATTGATTTCTTCTGGCACCCTCAGATCAAAGCATCGATTACCAGCCTCCATATGAAAAATAGGAATTTTTCTTCTTTTGGCGGGAATTGCGGCCAAACTACTATTAGTGTCGCCAAGTACTAATAGTGCATCGGGCATTAGCTGCGTATATAAATCATCGACTTTAGAAATCACATTTGCGATAGTCTCTATAGCAGTTTTTCCTGAGGCATTCAAAAAATAGTCTGGCTTACGAATACCCAATTGATCAAAAAATATCTCATTGAGTTCATAGTCAAAATTTTGACCGCTATGCACCAAGGTATGTTGAAAAACAGAATCTAATTTGGGGATTATTCTTGAGAGACGTATTACTTCGGGGCGCGTGCCAACTAGCGTCATTACATGAAGCAATTTCATGTCAAAGCCTCTTGAATAAAATCCAGCTTTAATAGCAAATTTTTCACTTCATCAACATCCAATCGCCGTGTATTGTGTGATGTGTAATCCTCATGTTCAGTAATGTGGCTATCGCCATCAGAAAAATACTTGCTGTAATTTAAATCTCTAACATCAGCGGGTATCCTATAAAAACTTCCTTCATCTACAGCTCTTGCCATCTCCTCGCGCGAAACTAAAGATTCAAACAATTTTTCACCATGCCTGGTGCCAATTACTTTTGCATCTAGAGAGCTAGAAAAAATTTCTTTCATTGCTATAGCCAAATCGCGAATTGTCGAGGCGGGAGACTTTTGAACAAAAATATCGCCTGGATTTGCATTCTCAAACGCATAAAACACCAAATTTACTGACTCTTCTAACGACATAAGAAATCGCGTCATATTTGAATCAGTAATTGTCAATGGCTGATTATTTTTTATTTGTTCTAAAAACAAAGGTATTACAGACCCCCTTGAGCCCATAACATTCCCATAACGTGTTGCACACAAAATGGTGCCGCCTTGCTCATCACATTGCATTGATTTAGCAACCATGATTTTTTCCATCATTGCTTTTGATATTCCCATGGCATTAATTGGATATACCGCCTTATCAGTACTGAGAACTACACAAACTTTTACTTTAGCGGCAAGTGCTGACCGCATGACATTCTCTGCCCCTAGTACATTGGTTCTAACAGCCTCCATGGGATAAAACTCACAGGAGGGCACCTGTTTTAGGGCTGCCGCATGAAACACATAATCCACCCCAATCATCGCATCATCCGTGGAATTTAATTCTCTTACATCTCCAATGAAATATTTAATGCGGCGATCATTGTAGAAAATACGCATATCATTTTGCTTTTTCTCGTCGCGACTGAAAATTCTAATTTCTCCGATATTTTGCTCAAGCAGCCTGTTTACAACTGCGCTCCCGAAAGATCCAGTGCCGCCAGTTATTAATACCGTTTTATTATTTAGATGAAATTTCATATTTCTTATAGCACTCATGCATTAATTTAATAAAATCTGGCCATGATTGAGGGGAGTATCCAGTAGCCGCTTTAAATTTTTTTGAAATTAGTACCCTATTAACCGATGGGGCATCGACCGGCTCGATTCTAACCGAGATCCCATACTCTTTGGAGACTAAGTTAAGTAGCTCAAATTTACTAATAGGACTTGATGATAAATGATATAAGCCTGATAGCTCATTGTTTGGCAAAATGAACTGGTCCAGAATTCTGGCAATTTCATACGTTGGAAAACCAGAAAAAATAGCTTTTCTATACCCGCTGACTTTACCTTTTTGAGATAGAAACCAATCTATTAGACTGTGATTGGTATATAGTTCGTGACCTATTAGAGAGGTTCTTAGCGTGAGGCAATTAGAATCGCAAACTTCGCCAAGCAATTTACTTAAGCCATACAAATCTCTACTATCCGCTATATCACCTTCAGAATATTCCCCTCTCTCTCCAGAAAACACGCAATCAGTACTAAAATGAACGAGTCGGCTTTTGCTCTTGACGCACAATTGGGCCAGAATATTAGGAAATAGAGAATTGATTTTTATGGAAAGAATTGCGTTATCCCCATGCTTTGCCTGCTTAACAAGGCCAATGCAATTAATCACAACATCAGGTTTGGCAACTTTAAAAACTGCTTTCAGGTCATCCAATGACTCAACATCTAAATAGAGTAAAGAATTTTTTTGGCGAACAAATTTTTCCCCCCGCATCCTAGAAAGATAATTTTTCCCCGTTCCATAAACAGTGTAATTTGGCATTTCTGAATAATAGCGGTACAAGGCTGACCCAAGCATCCCAGAGACGCCCAAAATCAATAGACGGCAATGTTCTAATTTTCTCAACTTTGGTCACCATTACCAACGACTTCAACCAAAACGCTCAAAAATTCTTTTGGCGTCAAAGGCGTCGAATGCTCAACAGAAAGTCCCATGTGTCTTTTAATTGCGCGCGCGATAGAGATTGATGAATATGGATCAAATGAATGAACTGGATTGCAAACATCACGCACAAAGTCCATTTCAGATGCAACTATAGGCAAACCAACTTGTGATGCCTCAAGCAATGGCAAACCAAATGATTCGGATGTTGATGGATAAACCAATGCCCCTGATCTCCTGTAAATAGGATACATCTGTGAATTCGGCACCTTTCCAAGGTTTACTATTTTTAACCCAAATCTAGCTCTGTAGTTATCAACCAAAGCAATTAAATCTCTATTAGAAAATTCAATTGTTAGAGCCAATGTCGGCCTTAAGCCATCTTTTGCCAATAAGGACCAAGCCTCTATTAGTCGCTTGTGATTCTTGTGCCCGCTTCCATCGGCAACATAGAGATAGTCCCACTTGACCAAATCTCGCTCTATTTTTTCGACCTCGAGCAAATCTCTAAACGGGGCCACCAATATCTTTTGACTAGCACCCCAACGAATAAGCTCCCTTTTCATTGATTCAGTTTGTACAATGTATAAATTAACTTTGTAATTTAGAAATTTACAAATGACTCTTTCGGCAAAAATTCTTAAAGCAACTCGTCTTTTAAATTCAGAAAGAGAATTCAAGCCCAATAAATTTCGATTTTGTTGAAAAATAATTATCTTAGACTTGTATGCAAATAGAGGGGGTATACCACCAAAGCAAAAAATTATACTTTCATTGCGGGAATGCCAAAGCAACAACAACTCAGCATAGATCCGTGAAAAAATATTAGGCTTAACCCAGTTTATGATGCTAAGCTCTTTCGATTCAAGACTGTTAATAATACGCTTATCCATAAAGGAACGAGAAATAACGCCTTTTGGCAAGGTATTCAGTAGTGATCGCATTAGTATTGCGCCGCCACCCTCATGGACATTTGGAGCGAAGAAAATTAAACGCATTAATTAAATTTTCATCTCAGAGTTCATGACGCATACATAATAAACATAACAGATTACCTCTAATTTAAATATTTGGGGTAGCGATGGAGTATAAAAAATCAACCTAAAGATTAATCATTAGCATTTTTTTTGAATACTCATAAGGATCACCATTTAAGCCCTCTTTAAATTTACGAATTCCATAGGGCGTAGTAGAATCAACACCACCAAGATCAAAAAAATAGGCCTCATCTGATTTAGCTTTCAATATTGCCGTCCAAAGCAAAGCACTATTAAGATGATTTTGTCTTCCAAGTAAATCTGTTGATCCGATAACATAGGTTGTTTTGTTAGCATACTTTAATGTTACGACCAACCCATGAATTGTAAGATGTTGCTCGCTGGAAGAGTAACCAACAAATATTCTTGGTAGGAGATCTAAATTTGACTCTAGCAAACTTGCCAAAAATTTACTATCAAGGCCTTTATACCCTGTAACCTTTTGATGCAGCTCGTAAAACTTAATAATATTTTCAACGGGTAGATTCAAATCGGAACTTAGATCAATATTTAGACTACTTTTGATACCTTTTTTTAAAGTATTTCTCCATTTTGGATGAAGATTTTTTTCCAATTCAGAGTTACTCATATCCAACTTTAAAACAGAAGAGCTATATTTTTTTCCGTAATAAATGCCTAAGTTAGATGCCAAATACATATATACATTGGAAATTTTGAAACTTGGGTTTATTATTAATACAAGATGAGAATAAATTCTAGATAGTTTCTTAATTATCGAAATAATTTCTGTTTGATTACAATCATAGTATAGCGTTGGACCTCTATTTACATAGGCGATATTAATAATATTAAAATAATTTTTTATATTTAAAGCTGTTTTTCCTATTATATTATCATTTAATGAAATTTCTAAATATAACGTATTAATAGAATTATCTAATGAACGTTTACAACGCGAATAATCGTAGGAATTTGTATACTCACCATTGACTATGGTAATATTTGTTTTATACCATTCAAAACCATCTAGCTCTCTAAAGTTTAAACACAACGATAATTTTTTAATTAGATTTAATTCTAATGTCAATAGTTTATATTTAGAATAATAATTTGATATGTTAACAAATATTAGGCGCCCCTTCTTAAGATACGCGTAATTTGTTTCACCATCTTTATTATTAAATTCCGGCAAGTCTGGCCAATCAATAACAGGAAATTTCACAGATTTAAATAAATTTAGTGCAAAATTTCTTTCAGAAGAATTAGAAAACTCTAATACCAAAAAATATGGGGCATCATTAACAATTGGAAGTATCTTACAATTCAATAAATTTACTGGTATGATGGCCGATAGTTTATTAAAATTTTGAATTCGAATTGCCTTGTAATAATTTATATCTATATTCGATAAAATAGCCAATGAAATATTATCAATATTTATAGGAAAATATTTATCTTTATTACTGGAAATAAGAAAATCATCTACTTTAAATGCGTTAATTGAGAAAAGAATTTTTTGTATAAATTTTTTAGCGACCCACTTCAGAAGATTAATGAGAGAAACATTTATGCTTGCACTATCAGGCAAGAATGTTTCATCAATATATAAATCTTTCTTATAATATAATAATGATCCTGATAATAATGCAATATGTTTATATGGACTAAAAATAATAAAATCGCCAAAACATTGATCAATTTTCGTATGATCGATTAAGTGAACACAATCTTCAATTAACCAAGCTCCACTTCCTCTGGAATAATTATGCAAATATTCTATATTTTTGTTAAATTCTCCAAAGTAGTGTGTTACAAGAATAATATCCGCATTAGATAAAAGAACTTGATCAAATTCATGCTTACAATTAGGGTTAATCTTAGAATCATAATATATAAAATTTACCTTTGATTTATCGATCACCTCTATAGCGCTTTTGCAATAGTATAATGGTATAAAAAGATTAACCCTCCTATTTATCTTCCGATACTTTATTTCTACAACCTCTTTTAACGCAAAGCGACTTTTTGAATACCACTTATAACTGTAAAATTCTTGTTGGATAGCTGCATAGTTGACCTCATAATTAAGAAAATTTAGATAGCCTAATAATGCTTTTATTGTTGGTAGTGTATATTGAATCATTTATTAATAAAATCTATAACCTTACTTCTCTTCCAATAATAAATAAAATCGAAAAATCCCGATAGTAATGCGCTCAAATAAAGTAAATTATAGCTAGGACTTATTTCATCTCTAAAAATTATAAAATTATTATATTTTAAATTATTCCCTCTAATTCCAGTATGGCAATGTTTATATTTATCTTTGATGACTTTCAAAGAATATGAATTAATATTGTTTATCCCTCCAAATGGATAGGCAAAATGATTAACCTTCAAATTTAGTATTTTTTCTAGCGTATTTTTAGAATCAATCACCTCATGTTCAATTTTTTCTTTGCTAATCTGACTTAAATCATTATGGCTACAAGAATGCGAGCCAAATACATGGCCCAAACTAGAAAGTCTTAAAATTTGATCGCAATTAAGACTAATACTATTTATATGTTGCTTCACCTTAAAATTGTTTAGAATAAATTCACTCGCGCTGTTACCCACCATATCATATGTTTGTAAAAAATCTACAGCAATGAAAAAGACTGCTTTGATGCCGTGATTTGACAAAACTTGATTTGCTACATGATAGTTACTTTCAAAGCCATCGTCAAAAGTAAGCAAAACAAGATTCTCCCTAGGCTTAGTGCTGCCGCCCAGTATTTGTTCAAATTCATCGATATCAATAAACCTATATTTCTTCTTAATATGTCTTATTTGTCTTTCAAAATCATTGAAATCGGCCGTTTGAATATCATGATATAAAAGCACCCTCAAAGAATATTTTTTAAAAAAAATTTCATAAACTTTAATTATCGGAATGCACAATATGTGTATGCCAGTTATTATAATTTTTAGTATTATTTTATACATTTATGCAATATATACTCAGCTGTTTTTTGATAATTTTTAATAAGATAGACTAAAAAATGAATATATTTATATTTTTTGTTTTTTAATTTAGTGTTTCTCCATAATTTGCCCACTCTGATTCTAAATAATATATATTTATGAAGCTTTTCTTTATTTTTGTCAAAATTTTGGACCTTATATACATGGTCTTTTATCATTTCCTTTAAATTTTTTTGGTGTCTATTTCTGCTTGAAGTCAAAGAGCCGGTGCCATTAACTCTATAACAACCTAGGGGAATATGTAAAAATTGAAACCTTCCTTTACATAAAGCAAGTCTCAGCCAAAAGTCATAATCCTCTACAATTTGGTAATTTTTTCGCTCATCAAAAAATATTTTATTATTTTTTATAAAATCTAATTTTACTGTCGTCGCTGACGTTGATAATACATTGCCTTGTTTTAAAAGATATTTATAACTTCCGCCAAGTAATGCACCATTTTTTAAATATGTCTTTTTTTTTGTAATTTCATCAAAAATTATTTCGTCATGACATAAGACTTCAATATTTTTATTGTGTAGATATTCGTTAATTTTAGCCAACTTGTTGGGGAACCAATAGTCATCAGCATCTAAAAAACATACCCATTCCCCAGTGGCAATGCCAATACCAATATTTCGAGGTCGCGCAGGACCACCAGAATTACTAAGTTTTATATACTTAAATTTAGAATTTATTGTTTTTAAATATTTTTCAGTATCATCAGTGGATCCATCATCGACAATGATAATTTCAAAATTTTTGTAAGATTGATCCAAAACTGAGATCAAGCATTCCTTGAGATATCTTAGGCAGTTATACGTTGTAATTACAACCGAAAATCTATAACTCACAAGCTGAATTGCTCCAGATTAAATTTTGTATTAAAAAATCTCTATATTGCCCTGACATATACTCTCTTGTGTAGGTTTTAGGCAAATAGGGATCGCGCAGTACGCACCCCCCCTCTATTTCATCCATTATTTTCATAATCTCTTCTGATATTTGAAGAGAATCATTTGGCTCAACAAAATGGACCTTGTGGGCCTTGAATAATTCCGGCATTGAACCCACGCGAGTTGCGATAACATATGACCCTCTTGACATTGCTTCTATTGCAGTTAAGCCAAACCCTTCGAATGTTCTTGTTCCTATATATGTAATATCAATCTCAAAAAATATAGGGTCATCATTTTCTAAATATCCACAAAAGTTGATTTTGTTTTCAATCCTCAGCTGCTTTACAAAATTCTGTAAGTGTTCAATTTCTTTTTTCTCGCCAGAGCCTATAACATTTATTATCAATTTATCTATATATTTAATTTGCAAAATACTTAATGCATATAACAAATCTTCTATCCCCTTGTACTCTTCTATTCTTCCTATTACACCTATATTTATCTTGGATGATTTATGAAAACTAGTATGGCTGTTATAACTCTTGGTACCGTTGTGTATTACTTTAATCTTTAAATTCTCCTCTATGAATTTCCTATTTGAAATTAATGTTCTTTTTGTTGCATCAGATACTGCAATGACTGCATTACAGTAATTACTAACCATTCTGTCTACATATTGTTCAAAAAGATTCATAAAAATTGCCGGGGTCGTCGCCTTATGATGTACTATCATCACGGCTACTTTTATTCCATTAAGCTTTGATGAAAATAGCGCTGCTATACATCCCCAGGCACCTGGATAGGCACCATTGTTTGAAATTAACACATCATATTTTTTCAATTTTTTAAATATAATGCTCAATTGAATAAAGTTTGCCAAAAAAATTACTGGCTGGAAAAAATATAAAAATTTGTTTAGAATATTCCCACATCTACCAATTTTCTTTTGTAAGCACATTCTTAATTCATTAAATGAAAATGAATTGATGGTCATAATTTTCAAGAAAGGTAATGTTGATAATTCCTTTTTAATTCTTATTAACCCACCATTAGACTTATTTGAAAGTAACAGTATCTCATCATTTTTATTTGGCCAAGCTTGCAAAAGATTTAGTAGTTGCGTATCCGTTCCGCCCCAAGAATCTTGCTCCCAATAAATTATTATTTTCAAGTTCATTTGTTATACTTTCATTAATTTTTTTTACTACATAAAAAAATATCATGTATATAAACGCCGATCTCATTGATAGAAATATATCTAGTGTAAGCCCAGAAATCATTGTAAATATTATTAATTCTCTGCAAATATTTTTAGAATAAATCAATAACACACATATACCCACAACTCCAAAACTAAAAAGCACTCTTAGGTATAGGCTTTCCATATACAAGCTATGCCAACCTATCCCTATAATCATTGATAATATTGAGTTTCTCCAAATTTCGTAGTTTTCTAACCATAAATCCAATCTATTGTATAAACTCTTATCCAATCCAATCACCTTAGAAATTTCTACACCCGTTTGGTAATTTTTTACCACACCTAAAATGAGTTCTAAGACAGAATCTAACCGTGTGAAAATCAATAAGCTATCTGATAAGGAGAAACAAAGTATTAAAATTCCAAAACTAATTATTATTATTTTTCTGAAAATAAATCTACGATACAAGTAGGAAATGGCAACTATATATCCAATTAAATTTGCTCTTGTATTGGCCAAGATCAACATACATAGCACAAGTGCGTTCAAAATAAATAATATAGTCCTGCTACAACCTATTTTCCTTATACAAAATATAGAGATTACGCATATAACACCAAGCTCCCATGGCCCGCCATAAACACCATAAGGCCTTTCTAACCAACCATGTCCAGATTCCAAATAGGAGAAACTGGCAAATCCACCTATTAGACCGTTATATTGACCGATTGAAATTAAAAAGTTGATAAGAATATTAATAATTAATATATTTTTTAAAAGCAACATATCTATATGACTGTTAAATATAAATATGTATAATACTAAATACTCTGCTACTCTTATTAAAGTTATCCATTGCTGACTAATTCCATTTCCATACGAAAAAAGTGATACCAGAAGTAGATAAACTAGGATAGTAACTAATTTATTGCTATACAACTTAATTTTTTTATAAGCAAAGGCTAGAAAAAAACTTATCGCCAACAAGATAAAGTCTTCCACTCTTATGCCCTGGGGGTATCCAGAAACTTCTATAATTGAAATTTTTGGCACGCTAAGAAAAATGGCCACTACTAGAAGTACAATTTTTGTTTTCATCATTTTCCATTATAAGCATTTGCTTGATTAGGCCTGACAAGGAACTTCAAATCCCAAAGCATAGTCACATATTGAAATCTACAATAACATTCCTCCACGCAACCTAAACCATTATGATGATACGTTTTAATCCATCGGAATTTTCAAACTGCTCTATCTCGCAGAATTATAATTACGACCGAAATGGCATTTTTTTATATAAGAATTTTCTTACGCCCGCTCAATTGCTAAATTTAAATTTTGAGCTTGACGAGCTATTTTCTCGCCCAGTCTTAAATCACAATCACAAAGCATCTATTTGGCTAAATAACCATTACAAATCCATAAGCTCTCCGACATCTATCGAATCTACTAATATCTTAGAATTGGCTGTTGATGTATTTCATCTTCTTATTCCCACTCATGAAATTAAGAAGACAATTATTACCCACCTTAATATTTATTCAGAAATTTCAAATTCAGAAGTTCCTTGGCACGTTGATAGAACAGGACATCAGAAAGTTAGCATTGTCCTCAAGGGAGGATCAAAAGACTCAGGACTATTTAGTTACGTACCAAATTCACATTCGATCAACCACTCTATAGGAATCAAAAATCTAAGTGAATGTAATGATGGCGATCATATTTTAACTGGCTCTGAAGTTTCCAATCTTAAACCATATGCAAAAGAAATTTATGCATCCCCTGGTGATCTTATATCCTTTAATTCCTTAGGCATGCATCACAGAGGCAAATGCCTACAGGAAAGAAGAATAATATTTATTGAATTTCAGTCGATTGATAGCCCGCATGGTAAGCAATCTATTGATATTAATAATCTTAAGTTATCAAAAAAAGTTTTAGATAACCTTCATATATTTTTCCCAGGAAAAGAAGATACTTATTTTAATTATGGGCTTGATTGTTATAAATCACTCGTTAATTATTTACCTAGTAGTGTTATGAAGTTTGCGACTTACGTATTTTTTAAATCACTGATAAGCCGAGTGTTAAAAAAATTTTTATTCATTTTAAAAAAATGATTTCACTTTATCTACTTGCATAAACACTATATCTTTACCATTGTTATTTCCAGATCTATGATTACTCCCGAAAATATTCCCGCCAATGTACTAACAATTTTTTTAAGAAATTTATTACGTATATATATTTTTCTAATGCCGGGCACTGAAAAATACGGAGAAAATGGCATTAAGATGAAAGCTTCATCCGAGATCATGAATCTTGCCTTAGAGTAATACCCCCTCTCCCCACACCATCCAGAAGTTGGCTCAAAAAACCTAAAGGCTAATTCGTGAAATCCCCTTTTATGAGTTGGATCCGCATATGCCGACCAACTGTTCCAATATGGAACCTTTAAGTACATAATTCCACCTTTGCAGAGGATTCTATATGCCTCTTCCATAACAGCCATGAAATCATCGAGATGCTCAATAACATCCTTGGCTACCAAATCACTTACTGAATTTGACTGCCATGGCCACGGCATTTGATTTAAATCATGAATTACTTCAATTCCGTCGAGTGGGGCAATATCGTGATTAATGTATCCTTCAATCAAATCATATCCTGCGCCTAAATTAATCTTATTCATTTGTTCCAATACGGTTTGATTTATTACTTGTTGTGATATATGCCCAGGATATTTTTTCATTTGATCTCCAAAGAAAACCATAACATAGGAATATTCTCTTAATATAGAAATAAGGGGCTGAGACTATTGGTAATTTTTTAGATTTTTTTTCAATAAGAAATATTGAAAAATAATACCGCAAATTCAAATATTTGAGTTCATATGAAAATGGCAGCCAAAGAGTGGCAAATACTAAAAGAATATGAAAATAGGTTGGCTTAACCATGCAATAGCCGTAGTAATGCATTCTTTTTCGCATCAAAACTGATAACCTCAACTTATCAATAAAATTTAGATTTTTTTCCCAGTTATTGCTAGTTCTATCTTTACTCCAGCCGACCGGAAGGTACAATTTTTTTGATAAGCGATCGCCATGCCAATCAAGCCCGCCCCAAGTACTTCGCAGAAGATTACTGCTATATTTAATCCCAAGCCAATTACATAGATCTTTTATCACATTGATTCTTGGTAAATCCTCTAGTTTAACAACCAGAAAATCAATATTCAATTCTTGCCCAAGACGCGCATCCCGTAATATCATACGTAAACTATTATAAAAATGTTCCTCTGTATCATTATCCGGAGAGTAATCTCTAAAATTTTTGATAATGGAATAAAAGTTTGCTCTAGGATCTCTTGTGGTAAATATAAGTCTAGTAGAGTTAAAATCCTCAAGAAAAAGTTTAGTTTCGTACTCTAGGTGGGGATGAAATAGCAAGACTTTAGTCTTCAATATATCTTTTTTATTGCAAATATTGTAAGCACCATAAATTGCTAAAAGTATATTTTTTTTGGAAAGGGCCCTTCTACCAATCAAGCCAACAAAATGTCTCTTAAATTCTGCAGTATCTATTTCGTTAAATTGATTAAGATCAGGCCCAAGCCGATCCCTTCCCTCTTGGTAGTCGTATAAAGATACAAATTTATAAATGTAGTACCCAATAATTTCATCGGCCACATCACAAGCCCTATTATTTTCGACTTTCATCGTGATTGATTCACGAAAGAACTGACTATATATAAGAAAATGCGCTGGGAATGTTAATATTTCGTCATGGTTTTCTAGCAAACTATGCAAATAATCAGAGCCAGTTCGTCCCGTCGCGTTTATTCCGACAGAGTGCAAATCTTCTATATGCTGAATTAGCTTTTCATAGTCCATACTGCGTATATTATCTTTACATTTAGCAAATATTATTAAATTTTTAACTTAAATTGGCATAAATTAAATTTATCTACAATAATATTTAGAGATTTTTTTGGATCAACATTTTCTTTAGAGCAGTCTATAAGTACATCTGGATTTCTCGGTTCATCGTAATTCAAATCTAAACCAGTAACATTCTTCAGCTCTCCTTTATCATACCTGCGATATATACCCTTAGGATCGCGCTTGCGAAGCTCGGAGATTGGCACTTTTATATATATCTCAAAGTAATTTGGTTGATTTTGTCTATTCCATATATGCACATCGCTTATCAATGCCACAGTGCTTACAATCACAATATTTCCTTGCGAAGCAATCAATTTTGCCAACTTTGCGTATTTGAAAGCTAATTCATATCTTATTTTTGAACTATAGTCAGTGGTGGCCGACAGCGCATCTCTTAATTGATCGCCATCAAGAACAATAACTGGATTTTTCTTTCGGATTTCCTCAGATAACAATCCCGCAAGAGTTGTTTTTCCCGCCGCAGATAATCCAGTAATCCAAAATACATATCCCATACCATATACCAATCTAAAGATGTTTCAAATTAAATCCATGGTGGCTATAACCATTTATACGCTCAAGCTAATAATTTTATATATCTCGTCTTTGCCGATAGGCAATATAAAATTATCTGACCTCACACCATCTATCATTTTATCTACCACGCCCATCACTTGATCAGCGCTACAATATTTTTGCAATTTATCTTTTAAATCTAACTTTTTTAATAAGTCATATGTTTTATCTATCTCATTAACTTCAGATGGAGCTAGGCTCAAGTTAATATTTTTATTTCTTATTAAATCAATGATAGAGTTAAGCGTAAATGCAGCTGCCAGGCCATGAGGGGCCATAAATTTCGATGTAATTGGATACGAGATTGAGTGCGCAATTGCGGTTCGAGTTTGATCAATTGATATACCCGCAAGATTGCTACCAATTTGCACCATACTTCGTAACTTTAGATTATTTAAATCATTTTCCAAATGATTTAAATTATTTGAAATAAGCCCTAAAGCACGTATTGAATTTTTTCTTATCGCATATGTTGAGTTTTTATTCCAAATACTTTCCAAGCAATGGGAAATTGCATCAAGGCCACTATAAAGCGTTGTTTCCCATGGAAGAGTCAGTGTATAGTTTGGATCCAGAAGAGCAACTTTTGGATATAGCGATATTCCGGATAAAGATTTTTTGGTAAAGCCTTTCTTATCCCAAATTGTTGCAAAATGCGTTACTTCCGATCCGCTTCCAGCTGTTGTTGGAACAGCGATCATTCTAATTGAGCTTACATTATGAGCTGGCAACTCGCTTTTAAACATCAAATCAAAATCAAAATCAGAGTTAGCCAATACATATGAAAGAATTTTTCCAGTGTCAATCACACTGCCGCCGCCAAAAGCTACAATTAAATCAAACTTTATCGATTCAATAGCCTTTAGATGTCCCTTGATATCATCTACCGATGGATTTGAACTAACAATTAAATTGGTCCAATTTACATCACATGGAAATTGTAATTTCAAATTTAAATCACTTTTTCTTCGTATGGCTCCATTCGAAGTAATAAAAAGTCCATTTTTCGCTTCTGAATAAAATAGGCTCTCCCCATAATCATAAATAGAAGTTACTATTTTTACAGGGGTTCTATTTTCTTTACTCATTCGAAAGAAATCTCATACAATCTTTTTTATTGTCTTGAGGCAATATTTTTGGCCTACCTAACTCAGATCTTGAATTGCTTAAAACCCTTATCTCCAAAAAAGATACTTTTTCTTTTGCGCCTCGCGACCTTTTTATAAAAAAATCTTCTATCTCCTTTAGAGTGCTGGCGTAATGGTACTCATAGTTGCATGCCTCAGTTATTTTTCGTAAATCTACACAATCTATTCCAGATTGCTGACCACCAACTGATTCATGTGTGCCGTTATTGAGAAGCACGTGAACTAAATTTTTAGGCGCTATTCTGCCCACTGTAGCTAAAGACCCCATATGCATTAACAAAGCGCCATCCCCGTCTAGACAAATTACTTCTCTATCTTGCATAGAAATGGAAGCGCCCAATGCAATCGATGAAGCATGCCCCATGCCACCTACAGTCAGAAAGTCAAAGTGGGGTTCCCCCCGTTTTATTCTTAATTCATATAGTTCTCGCCCAGCCTTGCCAGTTGTAACTATAAAAAAGCTAGCTCGATCCGCATAAGTCAAGACCCCCTCAATCGCCGCCTCACGACTTAAGTCTGTTTTCTTTGTATATTTCGGTAAATTTAAAAGTGGTTTATTAGACTCGCTGAATACATTATTCTTAAATAACAAAGCAACGGGTTGATTCTTGGAAAGCATTTCATCCCACAGCTTCTTAACTTCCAGTTCAATGTCAGTGCACTCATCAACCACCAAATAATCGATGTTAATCAAATCTAGCTGATCCTTTGTTATTCTTCCCTGTACCACATGCTGTGGCTCATCCTTATAACCAGGCTCACCACGCCATCCTATTATCAAAAAAATAGGAATTCCATATATATCTTTATGCGCTAACGAAGTTAATGGATTTAAAGCATTACCCAAGCCTGAATTTTGCATATAGACAACCGCAGGAACACTGTTACTAAGATATGCTCCAATGGCAAGGCCAATTGCGCTCCCCTCATTTACGGCTGGAATATGAGTAATCTTTTTATCGTATAAATCAAGCGATGAATTGAAGTTTTTCAATAGCGAATCTGGCACCCCTGAAAACAATCTCACCCCACACTCATAAAGCGTATCAATAAGTAGATCTGGATTCAGCATTATTTTGTGCCCGGAATAAGATTAAGTATCTCATTTATTGACATCATAGATTCCTCTGCTTCAAAACTTCTTTCGTGCCTAAGAATAGATTCAGCAGTTAATCTCATAGAGGGATAAGCACTACGAAGCAATTGATTTGCATAAATTACTATATTTGCACCACAATTTATTAATTCATGCTCCGTCACTTGTCTGTAACTACTTGGAACAACAACAAGAGGCTTTCGATCATCAAATGCATTATATTTTTTACAAAATTCGAATATTTCCGCAGGATCTTTTTTTCTTGAATGGATCATTATTCCATCTGCGCCAGCTTTAATGTATGCACGAGCACGATCTATCGCATCATTAATTCCTTTATCCAAAATCAAACTTTCGATGCGGGCGATAATCATAAAATCATCGGTAGCTTGGGCAAGCTTACCCGCTCGAATTTTCGCACTAAAGTCAACTACATTGTCCTGAGTTTGCTCAACATCCACGCCAAACAGCGAGTTTTTTTTCAAACCTGTTTTGTCTTCGATGATTACAGCAGAAATCCCAAGGCGTTCTAAGGTTTTAACAGTAAATACAAAATGCTCCACAATTCCGCCCGTATCACCATCAAAAATAATTGGTTTAGTGGTAACTTCTAATATGTCGTTAAGCGTTTGGACCCTAGTTGCAATATCAACGGCCTCAATATCAGGCTTTGCCCTAGCAGTAGAGTCGGTCAAGCTGCTGCCCCAGATGCCATCAAAACTCTTTACCCCGCCCGGTATTTCAATAAATGTATTCTCTACAATTGACCCAGTCAGGCCATTATGGGCCTCTAGAAACCTTACTATCGGCTTTACCTTAAGCAAGCGTCTCAGGCTAGATAAACGACGCTCTGGTGTAGTGCCGGAACCGTTAATTTTATGATTAAATTCCGTCGACGATACACCCATAGTGTATGGAATCTCTATTAACTCGCCACCCCACTCTGATAAAACTCGAAGTACCGACTCTCTAGTGTTTTTTTGAATACCTTCTTTCCAATCATCACCATGCACAACATACTCTGGTTTAATACTTCTTAAATTTTCCGTATAGTCCAATGAAGATTGAAAGATGACATGCGAAACACCTTTTATGCTCGCGATAATTCTTTTTCTATCCTCTGCGCACATATAAGGCAATCTTTTATAGCTAGCGACAGCCTCATCTGTTAGCACACCTACAGTGACCTCGCCCAATTCTGCTGCTTTTTGAATAATGTTTAAATGTCCAGTATGGATTATGTCTGCCGCCATACCTACATACACTCTTTTTTTCATTACGATCCCTTATTAATTAAAAGTTTTTGAAAGTAGATATATTGCAAAGTGATGAGTAGAAAAACCCTCTTTAAATCCCGCAATATCATTAGCTTTAATTCCGAGCTGAGAATCGCGATACTGCGATCTACCAATGGATAACCACCTTACACCAAGCATTTTCATTTTGTTGATTGCCATGTACATAATAGGATGGGTGACTGGACTATCATACAAGTCCCTAGAGTAGGCGGCGGACCCATAAATACACTCATCCCTAGTATAATTAAAAAGGGCACCGCCAACCATTTTGCCTTCATGATTTAAGCTAAAAATGAATATTGCCTTTTTTTTCTTAATGAGCCCAAACTGAGCTTCCCATGCTTGATCTGACTTAGTCTTTCTTCCTGCGGCATTGAAATGGAGACTAATAAATTCTCCCCACCTTGCCTCATCACCAAAATCATCGACATGCAGCGTCCACCCATATTTCTCAGGCTGTACCTGAGAACGAAATCTTCTCCTCAATTGCGATTTAATTAAATCAATTGAGAGTGAGAGATCAATATATAGCCCATGCTCCATATCACATGAAAAACCCTCATTTCTACCGCGAATTTGCCATTCGCTCAACCCATATTGCTCCGCATATATTTCTTGGGTATTCCATTGCGCTCCAGGAAATTTCTCGATGAACTCTTGTAAAAATTGGTAACAATTTTTTATAATTTTTTTTACCGATGTCTTGTTTAAACTTTGGACCAAAAGAGGGGGCAATATTTTTTTATCGTAACTATATATTGGATTATGAACATCCCGGGGGATAAAAAATAGCGGCCAAATACCGCATGGCTTTTTATCATGAAATAACACAATTGAAATATTATGTACGATTTCAGTATTACCTCTCAAGTAGTTATGCTGATACTCAATCATTTCACTTGAATAAATTACCGGTAAGTACTTTAATTTTTTTTCAATAAGCATCCATTCATCAAGTGCATCATCAAATTTCTGATACTGCACTCCATCAGAAAAAGTAAACGCCCCTGTATCTGGTATTGTAAATTTTGAACTTGGTTGAGGATACGCCATTATTAAAGTTAATTCTCAATAATGTTTGCGCTATCAATACCGCAATTAAATATTAAATCCAATGTAGACAAGTAAGGAATAAAATCCTCATACAATTGGCTATACTGCGGGTGAGAATATTGAAAATACTCCACGGGAATGCCAGCTAATTCAAATGAGTTTGACTTGCTTAGATAGTCCTTTGAGCCCGGTGGAGAGATGTATTTTGTGGCTAAAAGTTTTTTGCAAATCTTAGCCAACAAATCTGCATTACGACCCTCACATCCAAGAGTACTCGAATAAATAATCTCACAATCTATAAACAAAATTTTTCTAAAGAAATTTATTAATGCCATATTTAAATCAATCAGATACTTATAATTAGCGTTATATATACAGGCCAGCTCTTCTTTATACTCACAATAAAACTTATGCTTTGAGTAATTTTGCTGAATTGATTTGATATGATTAATGGGGAATTTATTTGAGTAATCTATTTCTACCTCATAAATTAACTGCTCTCGAATGCCACTATTTTTTACAGGGACTGTTAACCAACTTTCACCATTACGTGTCTTAATTCGATTTCTTTGTTGCCATGATCTTTTTGAAAACTGTACATTATCTAATATCACAAATTTATTAACCGACTTCATTAATCCAAAATAACCCAACCACGGTAAATATGTTGGCTGCATGATCGCAATATTTACAGACGGTTTCATGTTGCAGTTAGATGATAAGGTGGTTTAAAAATGTATAGCACTTTGGGTAATATTTATTTGATTCTCTGTAATAATCTATGAGCCTGCCACCATCCACCATGTTCCACGACATATCATTTATTAATAAAAGTATCAGCATATCCCGCGGCACAGTAATTTTAAGGTAATCTGTTTTTGGCATAAATCCTTCGCTTAATGATTGACGCCTGATCAACTCAGAACCAAAATCAATTTCATGAAGAACTCCAAACTCCTCTTCGACTTCTATATAAAATCGATAGTCTGGATAAAAGTCTTCACGATTTTGCATGCTCCACATGCGCGCTCTTGCCAACTTTAACAACCTTTCGACTGGGACACTTGAATTAAATTTAAAATTTTGATGTCTGTATTGAATATTCGATAGGCTTCTGGCATAAATATCCCTATCAGATTCACTGAAAAACTGATACTCATCAGATGGCATCTTTGTTTGATTTGCTAAATCATAGGACTGCCCAGAGTTTAATAAAAGTAATTTCTCTTCAAAGCCATGCTCAACAAAATACTTGCTATAGGCGCCAGGGCAGGATAAATGGGGAGCATAACTATTCATTAAAAATCGATTTCCAGCGATTACATATTGATCGGCAAATGGAATTACTTTTTTTGGATCTAATTTTTTTACCACAGACATCAATGAAGCTACAGCCCCGCCGATAATTCTACCTCTCTCCAAAAGCTTTTCTTCATGTTTAAGATTCGAATAACATGCAGGGTAAGCTGATCCCCCACTATAAGGCAATAAAGCCAAATCAAGCTGTCCATACGTTTCTAATATATAGTCGATCCCGATCTTATGTGGTTGGCAATCATTTGCGTTATAAATTAGCCAACCATCCCACTGAAGAATTAACCCAGAATCAATAACATAGTTATATTCATGTTCTGGATTAGCCTCAACCATATCTACAATCAATCCCGGCTCTAGTTCATACTTAGAATATGGTTTTACTAAATGAATTTTCTTAAAATTGAGGTTATTTTTTTTTAAAAATCGAGTTACAAAATTTGGTATATGAGGCTCTCTATCCATAACAATTATTTCTGCTGATGAATTAATATGAACAAGAGTCCCTAAGGAACAGTGATCCTCATGTATGTGCGATATGTACACATAATCGATATCACTAATATCTTTAATATCTACCTTTAATGGAGGATAGTGGTACCAGCTTCCATAAATTATTCCATCATCCATCCATGGGTCAAATAAAATTTTTTTTCCATTATGTTCAATAATTGCTGTTGCGCCGCCAATATTTGTGATTTTCATTCACCACCTCCAACAACTTCACCTACTGCCAGACCAATTCCAGATAGGCCATAGTTATTCCCGTTATATAGCATCCAGTACCTGCTATTCGCACAAAATACATGGGGGTAAGTAATCATTTCATCATCCCAACCATCCAGTGATACATCGATATTTGCTAATTTATCGTTACGTATAAAGTTAATCCCATCAGCTGATTCTGCATAGCCAATTCTATAGTTATGCTGTAGGTCATAGTCAGCGCCCTTATAACCAAACCACATTCTGTAAATATTTCCATCCCGAATAACGCTTGGTCTGGCAAGCGCGTGCTCGCCTGGAGATCCAAAATCTATACAAACATGACCTTCTCGCACCCAATCTTTTCCATTTCTAGAATGGGCGTATTTAATATTGTATTTTGGACGATCGGGATTAATCCAGCCCTCCCCCGAAACATAATACATTCGCCATAAGTCACCGTCCCTGATAACCATTGGTGACGCGTTTACAAAAGGCTCAACGTTTGTTCTCTCTAATATTGGCGCACGTGAATATCTTTGAAACTCTAATTCTTCTAAATTACCGATCGCCAAACCACTATAAAAGGAATACCTAGTAGTAGCGCGAGGATTCCAGCCCACATAATATAGCAGGCGCTCTGATCCATCTTGAATAAAACTACATGGCATTACCCCATTATCATCAAATGTTCCCAAATCCCCTAACCCAAGAACCGGCTTCGAAATTATTTTTCCTGAATTTATCGGGTTGCTTAAATCAATAGTTGCAACGCCCACCCTAGATCTATTGAGATGATCTCGCCCCCCAAAATATATATTTATATTTTTATCATCTAAAACCTCTACTGTCGGCAGAGACATGTGAGTCTGATTCCAAAATAGATCTAATTGAGGCGTCAATATCCTCCCAATTTTTTTCCACTTTATAGGCTTAGTAAACATTGCTTACCTCATCTCTAACTTCAATTAAATTATGCTTATGCAAAACCTCCACTATCGGGTATAACTCCCAAACTGGCGTTTTGCAAAAATCGGCAATTTCAATCAATGAATGGCTACCATCAGCCCAAGTTAATACATTCATCAATAATCTTGTTTTCTCATTTTTGATCTTCGTTGAAATGGTTGGGTAAATTCCCCTCTTACTCATAAAGGGCTCGCATGCAAAAGTTGCCCTTGGATATATATTGTTTTCAATCGCCTCCAAAGCAATCCTTAACGACTCAAACCCACCAAGCAGCCCCTCAGGGGTTACTACAGTACCCAATGCATCTAAGGAAGTGTGATACTCAGGGTAGCTTCCGTATTTACTTCGCATTATCGATGCAACAGGTAGGTTTACATTTGGCGAACAATACTGCCGCTCATCACTCCCCCTGTCATCCCATGAGTATCTTGAATAATTCGGATCAATCCACTTTAGTGTGTGCTGAGCAACTTGATCGCTTAATGTGTTACCAAATCGAGTAGGAAGATATGAGTACGCCCTGTCGTCCCCCACACACGTAACATTGAAACCTGCTATCACTTTTTCTTGCAGATGTTTAATATGCTTACTTAGATAGCATATAGAACCAATTGTTTCTGGCACAAATATAAATCGATATGAATACTTACGTCTGCTTTTTTGAAGAATTGTTTTTGCAAGAAAAGTCGCAACGCATGGACCCGATAACTCATTATTTGCCATAGATGGGTGGCAAACATACGTTGATATAAAGATTTCCTTCTCTGTTTCCCCTGGAATGCATAACTCCCCGTAGGTTAAAAAGCCCTCAAAAAGTTCCGTATCAATATGAACCTCATACTCACCATCAGGCAAATCTCTTTTTTCATCTTCGGAAATGCAAAATCCCCAATATTGATCATAATAAGAGGTGATATAAGGTATTGCATTTGGTTGAGAAGGGAGGGAATGCAGATGAGGAAGCAAATCTTTAAGCGGCATCTTTGATCTAAATGGCACGCTATAGCCAACCAAATGGAGGTTACAAGTATCAAAATCACATATTTTTTCCCCATCGGGACGAATAATATACGCGCTATTTACTTTCCATTCTAAAGGTACTCTCCAGTCAAAAGCCTTAGCTCCCGTTGGCACTTCAACAATTTCCAAGTCCTCCAAATACTCAGATTTAATAATGTTTAGTGTTTCACGAACACCTTGGCCCGTTATGCTTCGATTGAGTGGCCACAGTTTTTTTGCAAGGGCATAAATATCATTTCCGATCATTATTACTTCTTTATTGCCTCTACAACAAATGCCGAGCATAAAAACATACCACGCCAACCCAAAGCATCATGCTCCAACTTTAAAGCCTCATGACGGAATAGCGAAGCGTCATCATTTGCCAATGATGGAGGTGCGGGATGGTAGTGGTACCAAAGTAAATTTACCTCGCTAAATCCACAACGTTCGAATAACTCATTCATAGTTAATGGATTATGAAATTTTGAAAGTATGGAATCATAACCAGGGGAATGAGAATCATCATCATGCTGAGTGCGCGGGCTTGGCAAATCCATAGAAAGTCGAGGAATTATATTGTTGCTAATTTTATTTTTTAACTCTCCAGAGACTCCCAAAAGTAGATCGTCCATGATAAATTCATAGGTATATCTATTGAAAGTGAATAATGAAAAAATTTTATTTCTAAACTCAATAAAAACAGATCCACCAGGCTTTACCATTGAAGCCATATTTTTTAAGCACAATTCATCATTTCGTACGTGAGGCATAACCCCCATAGCAACTAATGCATCGTATTGCCCGCCCCTCATCAAATGAGTGTATGACATCGAGTCCTGAATATCGGCCAATATTAAAGAATTTTCGTCAAGTGAATTCGCAGTAAAATTTAGTTTTGCTTTTTTTATCATTTCAGAGCTAATATCAAACCCGGCGACTTTAATTCCAAGTTTTGATAAATTTACTAGGGGCGTCCCCTCTCCAACACCAACTTCAATAACGCTTTTCACGCCTTTATTTAAGAAACTATTAATTAACAACTGTAAGCGGAAATAATTCGCAGGATATTTTTTCGTTATATCCAACAAATTTTCTGGGTCATATTGTTTATGATAGTTATTAGCGCCTGCATCGTAATGCTGTGCAACTGATTTATTATCCATGTGTTATCTCCAATTATAATATTTTAGATTTTACCTTGATTTTAAACTAGCAAAGAGTCTAAGAAATGAAAAATTTAGCTATTATTGCAGCAAGAAGCGGGAGTAAACGCATACCAAATAAAAACACTAAGCAATTTCACAATAAGCCAATAATTTCGTACCCAATTTCAGCAGCCATAACAGCGGGCTGTTTTGATACTGTTATGGTTTCAACAGACTCCGATCTAATTGCTAACCTCGCCATATCCATTGGTGCAAGCGTACCCTTCTTAAGATCAAAAGAAACCTCGAGTGATGACGCAACAACAACCGATGTTGTTAATGAAGTTTTAAACCGTTACTCCAAAATTGGAATTCAATTTGATCGGGTTTGCTGCATCTATGCGACCGCAGCATTTATTACTCCAAAAATTATTTTAGATTGCCTAAATATTTTTTCAGACCCGAATATTGACGCAGTAGTTCCTGTTTGCAAGTTTAGGCCACCAATTTGGAGATCTTTTAATATCGTCAATAAAAACTTGAATTGGATTTGGGGGGGCCTTAGATCAGTTAAATCACAGGATTTACAAGATTCATACCATGATGCAGGACTATGTTTTTGGGTAACAACTAAAGCATTTCAAGAAACTGGGCAAATAATAGGGCGAAACACTAGGCCGTTAATTATTTCTAGCAATTACTGCCAAGATATTGATAATCAAGAAGACTGGGAAATTGCAGAGCTAAAATTTAATCAAATTATTAAGTGTGCTTAATAAGAGAAATACCTATTTTTAATCATCTTAGCTCGCCTATCATTGGCGTCCAATATTCTAGCGGACTCTGCTATTGATACACTGCCCGCAGACATATCTTTTGTTATCACCGAACCCATTCCAATAAAGCAATCTTCAGCTATTTTTGTAAAGTCTTTTATAGACGAGCTTACGCCAACAAACGTTCTAGCGCCAATTCTACAATGTCCGGAGATAATAATGCCAGACGATAAATAACAATGATCTTCCAATGTTGTTCCATGCCCTATATGGTTGCCTGACCATACCATTACATTATTCCCAATAATTACGTTTGGCTGGATTACTTGATTTTCCAATATAAAACAATTATCCCCCATGATAATATTTCCCCACACGCAAGATTTTGTACTCACATAGCTAATAAGAGAATAACCAGCAGACTTAACTTGCTTATACTTCTTTTCTCTCAATTGATTTAGGCCCTTATAAGATAAGGCCACATGAAAATCAAATTCCGATGGTGGAAATTTATTTACAGCATCACTAAATGGAATAATTGGCAAACCATTTAGTGAGCTATTTGTTAAATAATTATCATCGACACAAAATCCATGCACGACTTTATGACTATCATTCGAAAAATAAAAGTGCGCCATATCCGCCATTTCAGCGCTACCAAATATCAAAACTGGCTTATTCATTAGAAATTTTTTGCATGGTTTTAACGTATTCTGTATGGATAGGCACAAAAGTACTAACAAGGCTCTTGGCTGAACCTAAGTCATTAAACCTAAGTTGCAGAGATACTCTTGTTCTACTTGATATATTTGTACCACTAGCATGCAGTAGTTTTTGATTAAATACCAAAATTTCATCAATACCGGGATTGATCCTTATAACTTGACTTTCATCTACAACACCATCATACGCAATAGGATGGCCATTAGTATCGGTAAA
This sequence comes from Polynucleobacter sp. es-GGE-1, assembly GCF_018882005.1. Lineage (NCBI taxonomy): Bacteria > Pseudomonadati > Pseudomonadota > Betaproteobacteria > Burkholderiales > Burkholderiaceae > Polynucleobacter > Polynucleobacter sp. es-GGE-1. The sequence goes on along the minus strand of NZ_JACVPE010000009.1, from coordinate 181,385 downwards.
AAATTTACCCGCACTCCATTTATGTGAACCTGGCACCATTTTTAAATGCCCCATAGATTCAGTTATTTCGCCAAGTGAAAACCATAATGTAACAGCATTTTCTGACAAAAAAGAAAACCAAAAATCTTGATGCCAAGGTGTCTCATATTTACTGTCATTTGGCCTATCAAGCCTAACAAGCGGTAGAGACCCGACCACTGGAAATCTCAATTGAGCCTCTTTGAGGATTTTTACAACAAGAGGAGCGGTAGTTAAGGATAATATTTTTCCAGTACAAGGAAATAGCTCATACAAAACTTTGGTTATAGAGTTATCAATTTCTTGATTATGTATCTCGGATATTAAATCTATTAAGTCAATATTCTTATGGAAAAATTTACCACTCTTCCAAGATTCAAAATTACTTAACTGAATAATGCTCTCAGTTGTCGCTTTTAAAAATTGAGTTATATTCCTTTTAAAAATCGTTACATCGGGGTGTTTGTACAGAAAGTATCCATTGCTTTCAAGCTGGTCATAATATTTCATTGACACTTTTACCTTTTAATCGAATGATAAATCACACCAATTCAGCGGTTCACCTACATCAATTATTCGTTTTGATTTCGCCCCGATGATGTGATTAAAATATCTTGCCCTAATTCCCAAAGCGGGCCTTCGAATTTCAATATCCTCTGATTTTATTGACTCTCCAGGCAAGATTTTCTTTGATAAATAAAGACCATCCCTTCTTCCATACTGACGCTCTAATGCTAACAAGTCTTTATTAGATGACCCTAAAGCTTGATGCGATGCTCTTATATTTTGCACATATCTAGAAAAATCTCCAGGTTCATATGCATAGAAATGATCGGGACCCTTTCCCTCACGCGATAAGGTGATATGCTTTTCAAAAATAGATCCGCCAAGACCAACTGAAACCATTGCAGCTATATCTTGCTCGGTGTGATCCGACAAACCAACAGGGGAGCTATATCGATTTATTAAATTTGTAATTACGCGCACATTCGCCATTTCGGTTGGTAATGGGTATTGGGCACCACATTGCATAAGAATTACATCCAAATTTCCAGCAGAAATACATACATTTACAGCTTCTTCGATATCCACATAATCACACATTCCGGTAGAAATGATTATTGGCTTCCCCATAGAGGCAACATAATGAACAAATCCCAAGTCTGTTGTTTCAGAAGATGCAATCTTATGGGCAGTAACCCGCAATTCGTCAAGCAAACGAACTGAATTTTTATCAAAAGCCGATGCCATAAATTCTACACCGCTAATATCAGCATGATGCTTCAGCTCAGGCAACCACGCTTGATTTAACTCCGAAGCTTTAAATGCGTGATAAGCTTCGCCGCCATTAGGGTAAAGCAAGTCAGCCTTAAAGAGTTGAAATTTAACAGCATCAGCACCACTAAGGGCAGCTGTTGAAATTAGTTCCTTAGCTATATCTAGGTTTTGATTAAAATTTGATCCAATTTCTGCAATTACATATGGCTCTTCATTAATTCCAACCTTTTTTTTGTTAATTTCTACAATTTTATTTAACATAATTATCATTCTTTAGGATTAAAGCAAACCGCCTTCCAACTCATCAAGCAGCCTTTTGACACCACATCCATCCACAAGCCCTTGACTCTTAAGACTCATAGATTTTCTAACTTCAACATTATCAATAATCTTAAGCAACTCATCCGCCACAAGATTTGGCGGGGGATGAATACCCAAATCCACAGCCCCACTAGAGATGATAAAAGGCTTGTTAACACAATAATGAAATTTATCAATCGAATACAAAAGCATTGGTACGCCACAAGCAGCTAATTCATACTTGGTTAGACCACTTGCTGATATGGCAATATCAGCCCATTGCATATGATTATGCAATGATTCCGGGGATTCAATAAACTCCAGCTTTATATCATCCCTGGCTGAATGAAAAAATAATTTTTCCCGTAGTTCCACACTAAAAAGAGGGCCAATAATAACACGAATTGTGAAATTATCATTTCGAATACCCAGGGCCCTGATTCCTAAAATGATATTTAGACTATCCTCTGAGACATCGCTACCACCCGCTAAAATCAATATATTAGTTATTTCTTTTTTTATAATTTTTAATTTTTGTGATTTATATTCTTTGCCGAGTATTGCATACCTTGATCCAGCCAATATTTTTCTATACCTCCCGGAATCAATGTTTAGATTGCACACGTATGGGATAAGCAAATAATCAGCCTTAAAATTTAGAATAGTTTCAGCTATTGAATTAGAACCGAGACTGTCAATAAAGATGCTAATTTTTCCAAATTGTTGCGCCTTTGTAAGCAGTGCAACAGGATCCAGAATATCCCGAAAAAAATCTTGATATATTAAATCTACTACAACATATTTATACTTCAAATGGTTGCAAAAATTTAACCTAGACTCAATTTCTTCCACATCATAAATTTCAGCGTCAATTGAATGAGTATTCCGATTTTTATTTTCCGAAAATAGGATTGTTTTAACTTCATATCCAGCATCAAGAAAATACTCAGATAAATTTTTACACCTATTTAAATGTCCGTAGCCAACTCTACCTCCAAAAATAGTGATAAAAAGTATGCTATTAGCTAACATAGCAGAAAAATTAAAATAGGATTATTCCCAATTAAAATAAAGTTTGATGGCCCATCGGAGATAGCAGGCAATCAACCACATATTCAATTTGCTCCTTTTTTAAGCCTGGGTAAATCGGCAGGCTTATGGCTTCTCGGTAGTAGGATTCAGATTCGGGGAACTTCTGAAAATCAAATCCTAAATTTCGATAATATGGGTGTCTATATACGGGGATGTAATGCAAGTTAACCCCAATCCCCCTGGTTCGACATCTCTCAAAAACAGAAACATGATTCAACTTTGATGTATCGATTCTTACAATATACAAGTGAAAACTTGAGCAAATATCTTCATTTACTTTCGGCGTTTTAAATCCTGAGTTTTTCAACAAAGCCTCATACACATTTGCAATTTCTTGCCTTGCCGAAACAAATTGATTCAACCTTTTCAACTGACTTAGTCCCAAAGCCGCTTGAAAATCGGTCATTCGATAATTAAACCCAAGATCAATTTGCTCATAATACCAAGGTCCATCAGGGGCTTGTTTCATTTTTTTTGCATCTCGCGTTACCCCGTGACTTCTGAGCAATTCAATTTTTTCGGCCAAAGATTGATTGTTAGTAAGAAGCATTCCACCCTCACCAGTAGTAATCATTTTTACCGGGTGAAAACTAAATACCGTAATATCACTGTGCACACATGAGCCCACTTGCGAGCCTCGATATACCCCGCCTAAGGCGTGCGAAGCATCTTCAATTATTCGAAAATCATACTGCAGACTTAGCTCTTTCAACTCAGCCATTTCGCAACTCTGCCCAGCCAGGTGAACAGCAATCACAGCCTTAGGCAGCACTCCGTTTGTATAAGCCTCCTGCAGCTTAGCCTTTAGAGCGGGAATGCTTATATTGTAGGTATCAGGGTCAATATCGACAAAATCTATGGCTGCACCACAATATAGAACACAATTTGTGCTAGCAACAAATGTAATTGGCGAAGTCCATACCACATCGTTAGAGTTAATTTCCAGAGCCAAGCATGCCAAATGGAGGGCACTTGTTGCACTATTAACTGCTGTTGCATATGTTGTTCCACAATAGCTACTGACGGCTTTTTCGAACTGAGGTACAACTGGACCCTGAGTTATAAAATCCGACTTAAGAACCGCTATAACAGCATCAATATCGGATTGATCTATATGCTGCCTACCGTATGGAATCATAAGAATCTCTTATACTGGACTTGTAGATTTCTATAAATACTTCTACTTAAGACTTAATGAGCAAAAATATATTTATGAAGTTTAAACTTTGCTGGAAATCGAAGGAATTAGCCACATTCAAAAGGATTTTTCCCAGCTAGAAAAGACTCCACAACTTTAGCACATATTAGCTTATGTTTATTAAAATTAAAGCCTAATATAGCATTAGTTAACTCCTCTGAGGAATCGGCGTGTAGTAATCCAAATTCACTTAAACTACTAATCTTATTAATATCAGCTCTAAAAATAATAAAGGGAATTGCCAAAAAAGCAGCCTCTAAAATAGCAGTTGTTGATCCTCCAATAATCAAGAAATTATAATTACTCATCAGCATGTAAGAATCGATGCTTCCAGCACAAATTTTGACAGTTGATTTTATTAACGATTGCACACGTGAGAAAACCAACTCCTGCCTCTCGCGAACAATTCCAGAGCCTGGATGAAAGCGAACAGAAATATCAAGGATGCCTGCATTTACCAATCCATAATAAACATCTATTAAATCTCTCTCGGTAGCATCTGGCTGAAGGGAGGATGTAGGCGAGGCAAAAATTAGTATTTTTTTTACATCTCCCAGACTTACTAAATGCGGCCGAACATTTTCCGCAAGGTAATTTATGCGCTGATGAACAACTGAATCGCATTCGAAACCTTGCATGCGAAATGACTCGGCAGATGGCAGATTCCATGCTAAGACACGATTAGGTGAGAAACTTAAGTTTGGAGAAGTAAGACAATGATTCAGCACTAAGCCATGAGGCAGAAAATCCACAGTGACGCCAACTTCTTTAGCAGCATTAATAAGTATTCTATCGTGCATTGCCTCAGCATCAATTACTATCAACCTCTGAATTCCACTGGAATTGAAGTAAAGTTTTAATCTTTTAGTAATTTTGTCAAGAAAATTAGGTGGGTATTTTTTAAAAAAATTATCGAGACTTTTACTTATTAATTGTCTTTCGAATTCTGTAAAACTATTCCAAAAATTTGATTTTATTCTTAAAGGTCCACTATGAATAATTAAGTCTTCAAGCATTACTTTTGAGAAAATAGGTTTTCTAGTAAAAATTGAAATTAGTTGTAATCCAGACTTTAAAAAAATACTAGTGCAAAACCTAAACTGGGCAACATCTTGAAATTTGTATTTAAAATTGTGGTATGGCTCATACAATAATCTAATTCTCAAAACCCTAAGTGCTGCCCCAAGAATATAAACAATAAAGGTAAAGAATAATTTTTGATTTACGGAGATAGCCTCATTAAAAAAATATGGCTCAAGACCTGCATTGGGCATATATGTACCGACACCCACAATTAGCTCAATACCCCTGTTCTCACAAATTGCTTTTGCAGCCATTACTAAATAACAATCTTCACCTGAGGAGACTATTAATTTCCCAATTTTCTTATTAGTCAACCAACTTTCAATACGATTTCTATATTGCAAGTAGTGCAGGTATTGACGCGAAACTCGGTTTAATGCAAGCGGAGCCCATCTTAAGGAATAGTTAACTCCTGACTCTACATGCAAAGCAGTATCAATCTGATTTTTTATTGCGCCATAGTCAATAGTTGAGTCTATCTGAAAAAAATCGATTAAGGATGGGTGCGAAGAAGCTTTTAGCTCATGGTATTGGCCAACATTTGTTACAGCAATATGTGCAAATTGTGATAGATCAACCTTTTCGCGCCCAGTCAGAATTAAAGCTAAATTCATTGCACCCCTTTGGGTCATGTTTTAATGCCCAATAAAAACATTATGCGTTATTTTCTGGGGAATTTCCTCACCCATATCTACTATATAGTCACACCCCTTCAGCGCGCTTAGACGATGCGCAACCATAATGATCGTCAAGTCCCTTGACAGGGACTGTATGCCATCAACAATTGCTAATTCTGTGTTGACATCTAAAGCACTTGTTGCCTCGTCGAAAATTATACAGCTAGCATTTTTGTATAGCGCACGTGCAATCCCCAATCTCTGTCTTTGCCCTCCAGAAAGTCTGCATCCACGCTCACCAACCAATGCACGAAACCCCCCGGGATTTGACATTATAAATTCATATAATTGCGCTTTTTTTGCAACATCTTCAAGTCGAATCCAGTTAATTTCATTAACAGGTACTCCAAAAGCAATATTTTCAGCAATTGATGAGTCGCTTAAATATATTAGTTGAGGTACGTGCGCCACATTAGTCTTCCAAGCATTAATATTGGCCTGGGAAAGTTCAATTCCATCGATCAAAACGCTCCCACCAGTTGGCGACAATAACCCCATAAAAATATCAAGCAAAGTACTTTTGCCGCAACCTGTGGGCCCCACAATCCCAACGCGCTCACCCTTGTGAATTTTAAAATTTAAATTCTTAAGGATACTTTTTTTATTTAATTTATGGCTAAATGATAAATTTTTTATCTCGATAGCTTCTGTAAATTGCAAATTTAATATATTTTTATTATCTACTGGTATTTTTAATTCCAGATAGCCAATCATTTCCTTTAAGGAGGAATCGCCACCCTTAATACTCGACCAAGAGCCATATATCTGCTGAAGCAATGGCAGTATTCTCTGTGCCGCCAACCCAAGGGTAGCCATTACAGGTAAAAAACCAATCAAACTCGATTGATTTTTTGAAAAAATAAACGCAAATAAAGCAATTAAGATAATTAATATTGTTTCAACAACATATCTTGGTGATCCTTGCAGCATTTGATTGCTGGCTGATGCCTCCACAAATTTAGAGTACCTTTCTGCATATTCGCGACAATAAATCTCCTGCGTACGGTCAATTAACACATCCCGTATTCCCCCTAAACTTTCTTGAACTATTTGAATTATCTGATTAGAGCTTTTTGAAACAACGACGCTATTTAGCCTAAACTTTTCAGATGTGATGAAATGAATAATTAAATATAGCCCTCCAATGCCAAAAAATACTGCTGAGGCTATTTTTGAATTAATTAAAAATAATGTAACAAGCACCATTACTAACATTACAGATGAAGTGCATATGCTAATGAACGGCAAAATTGCATTAAAAATTAACATATTAGACTTAACCGAAATCGCTCCAATTATTTCACTGCTATTTCGCATTAGATGGACTTCATAAGGCTGATACAAAATTTTTCTATAAACACCCAACACAAGCTCCTTCCCCAATTGAAAAGAGAGAAGAGTTGAAAAATATAAAACTCCAATTCTTAGTGCGCCAGAAAAAAATGCTAGCAAGCAAAAAACAATGGTTATTGTCAATAAAACATCACTTTTAGAGGAGCTTTGCCCTAAAATTTCCAAAATTGAAAAAAAGATTTGATTGTGAAAAATACTATTTGGCTCAATTAGAATCCCAATAAATGGCAACAAAGCACCTATTGACATAGCCTCCATAACAGATGCAAACACTGATGCCAAAATTAAGCATATGAATTGAGCTTTACGATGTCCTGATATATAAGGAAGTAAAGCCTTGAAATTAAGATAAATTAGGCTTGACCTCATCGCTATCCCTTATTTAATGCACAGCTGATTCTCTTAGATTTTTTATTGAGAAAATTTCCCACGAATGAATATTTTCTCATTGCTACCTTTTCAGTTTATTGATTTTAGATTTACCGCGGCCAAACTTAAAGGTCCTTGAGAACGTATTTCTGATACAAGCATCGATTTTAAAGAGGTTATTTTCAAGGAGCTTACCACTCCTGCCCAAAAAAGAAGTTACATGAAAATAATCTTTTTCATCGGGAGAAATTTTAGAAAAGAAATAATTAGAAACACAACACCTTACGTAGTCCTCAAGAACTGGACTAACAGAGTGCCAACTCTTATCACTTGTTTCCATTACCACCAATCTATTAGCCAAAGACACGATAGTTTTGGGGGTCGATATATCGTCATCCCATAATTCAAAGTTCCCCCCCCTTTCTAAACTCCATCCGGGGGAAACATAGTAAAGAATATTAAGGCGTCGAAAGCGCCCTCGAGAAGCATCATGACTATTATCGATGTGAGGATTCAAGTAATCCCCTTTAAACATCATTGATAGGCCTCCAGCATACATACTAGGATCTGGTTCAAGACCCTCTATATCGAGCACATTTCCGATAAAATTTACAACCCTTGTGTCTTGAAAAGCAAAAGTTATATCAGCAAGCAGTGGATCGCAACGCGACAGGTCAGCCAAGGTCTTCTTTTTTTCTCTAAATGATTTCAAAGAGAAGAAATTGCTTCCATTACTCGGAAAAGCTTCGTATAAAAGCGCACGATAATCCTCTGGCAATAAATCATCCACAAAGAAATGTTTAGTTTTTGTTCCCATGGGGCTATTCCATTGGGTTCGAATTGAATCAATACAGTCAGCCAATCTACTTAAGATTAAGTTAACAAATAGCTCCTGTCTTTTATTTACACTATTCATGACTTTTAATCTCTTAACTTATAGAGTTGAGTGCGTATGACACCGCCATAACCATATACCTCGCAGAGTGTTAACCCAAACTTAACCTCCAAATTAAAAGGAGAGCTCGTTAATACAACTCCACTATCAAATTCAAGCCTAATATCTGGGCCCGTGTCTTTTTCAATGTTGTGGTTGAATTTCTCAGCCGCAGGCAAATGCTCCGTTACTACTATATATTTATACGCATGTAGCAACTTAGGAATAATTTGAGATATTTCTTTATTAGACAAGTGTTGCAATACCTGTCTAATAAAAGCAAGATCACCAGATGGCAATTGATCGACCACCAAGTTTAGATTTCTAAAGTCCACATTCAGAGAATTATATTTTAGTTTATTGAACTCAATCAACTCAGGAACGATATCGCAGGCAATATAATTTCCACACATTGGCCTAATTTTTGATCCAACATAAAAATCGCCGCATCCAAGATCAACAACATTTAATGGGCCATTAAAAGATTTTAGGAAATTTTCAATGGCTTTAATGTAGGCGGAGACCAAGGATTCATCGTGAGAACCGTCTCCAGAAAAGAATGGATCGCCTATATCCTTAAAACTGCCCCAAAGATTATTACCGTATATATCTGAAAAAATTTGTTGAGAAGAGTAGTTTCTATATTTATGCTTCAGGTATGAATTTTGAAAAAACTGATTAGTTTTACTCAGAGTTTTTAATCTAGAAATCAAATTTTTAAACCTCATGGTATTTTTCCGATTTGGTGTTGTACATTCTGAAAGGATTTAGCTGTAACTAGAAAGGCAATAAAATAAAATAAAATTTCAATGCAATGCTGCCTGCTAACCTCCGATACAAAAAAGAGTAATAACAAACTAAGGGTAAGCATAATCAAACCTGATAGATGACGAAGATTTTCAAAAAAAATTATCAGCAAAGCACCAATCATCAGCAAAATTCCGGGGACACCCAATGAAAAATATAAATCCAACCAGCCACAATGAGTTGATTTAACAATTGCCCCCCTATATCGAGAATGATCCAATACCCTTTGAAAGGGTAAGTTCAAAACACCATGCCCCCAATAATCTACCTCAGGGAGTAACTTCAAGCCAACTGTAAACCATGCAATCCGCGTATAGGTATTCGCAGAAACGATTCTTCCAGATTCGCTAACGGGAGGGCCCGCATCTTCAGCGTGTTGCCAAGCGGAATATTTATCAACTTTAGTTGATATTAAAATATCCTCAGCCAGATTAAGCCACTGTGGTGTTCGCTCAATATGTTTAACCAAAGCAAAAATTGCAACAATAGCCACTAAACTTATTGCTAGTATTTTTTTGAATAAGAAGTTTTTAGATTGCTTTTTTTCTTGGGTAATTTTCCTAAATTCAAAAATACACCAAACTGCAATCATGATTATCACCACTAAAAATCCATTGCGAGTCTCTAGAATATAGATATATGAAAATAAAACTAGCGCAATAGCAAAAATTCCAATGACTCCTAACGCTATCTTATATTTTGAATGCTTATAGACAAGGCTAATACTGGTGCCCAAAATTGTAGAAACCAAGATGGACCCGATTAAAACACCATTTACTTTTCCCACAAAAATGTATTGCATGTAGCGTTCGGTAAAAAGCTTTTGCATATACCAAACATCAATTAAATACTGTCCCAGGAGATAGACAAAACATAAAATCATTCCGATCCATAACCAATAGATTTTGGCCGGATTTCGAGCAATTGCAATTCCCGTAGCCACTCCAACCACTGCAGCCAAAGCACTTCTCAGCCAAGTACTTTTGAGCTCATCAATCTGAGCAACATAGTCAGTCGGGAATAAAAAACAATGGGCTAATACCCATAAGAACAATCCAACAATGCAACACAATGGAATTGAATTTCTCACGCTAAAATATTGCTTAAGTTGGTCTTGACGATGTAGTTGGTAAAAATAAGCTATTGATAGCAGCGCGCCCAAAACCAATAAAATATTGCGCAAAGCAATAGTGTTCGCGGCGGCCCAGATTCCCAACAAAACACTGCTGAGAATGATCAAAGAAAATTCAAGCCAATTAAGCAATGAATATTTTTGGTCTGAGATATTTTTAAAGGCTTGCATTAACATCGAAAAGAAAATTGATCAATATTCAGCAATAGCAGTACTATCCATCCATTACTTATCTTCACTTTCTTGTCTCACCACTACAAAAACCTTGGTAGGCCAAGCGTAAACCCTCCTCCAAGGAATGCTGGGGCTTCCAGCCTAAGTGATTGAGCTTACTTGAGTCCATCAACTTTCTGGGGGCACCATCGGCTTTACTCGCATCAAATGCAATCGCGCCTGTGTATCCAGTCACCTTGGCAACAGCGTTAGCAAGCTCTTTGATCGTAACGTCCGATCCAAAGCCAACGTTAATATGACTTTCCATAGGGTCAACACTTTGATCGTAAGTTGATTTATCCAACTCCATGACATGCACGCAAGCAGCGGCCATATCATCGACATACAAAAATTCTCGTCTTGGGGTACCCGTACCCCAAATAAGCACTTGTGGCAACCCTTGTATTTTTGCCTCATGAAAACGCCGAATTAATCCGGGAATCACATGGCTATTTTCTGGGTGATAGTTATCGCCTACGCCATATAAATTGGTTGGCATTACTGAGCGGTAATCTATCCCATGAGATTGACCGTACTGACGGTTATAACTCTCACACAATTTAATGCCAGCAATTTTGGCGACCGCATAAGGCTCGTTAGTAGGCTCTAGCTTGCCAGTAAGAAGCGCATCTTCCCCCATAGGCTGAATCGCTAACTTGGGATAAATACAGCTTGAGCCTAAAAATAATAATTTTTTAACGCCATGCAAAAATGCTTGGTGAGTGATGTTAGCCTCAACCATCAGGTTGTCATAGATAAACTCCGCAGGGTAAGTATTGTTGGCATAAATACCGCCTACTTTGGCTGCTGCCATATACACCTGGTCAGGACGCTCTTTGGCAAAAAAATCTGCCACTGCTGCTTGATTAGTCAGCTCCAACTCATCACGTGAGCGTGTGACAATATTGCTATAGCCAAGCTCTTTGAGTCTTCGCACAATACTGGATCCCACCATACCACGGTGACCTGCTACATAAATTTTTTGATCAAGCGCTCTGTTCAAAATCTTGCCACTTTAATATGTCATATTGTTTTAAAAAGAAATCTCATTTTTAAGGCCTTGCTATTAATTAGCCTTTTGACGGGATCTCTACTAACGCTCTTTACTAGCGCTCACATCGTAACCATGCTGTTTTAATAAGGCATGCTGTTTTGCTTGATCTAAATCACTAGCAACCATTTCGCAAATCATTTGATCTAAAGTAATTTCTGGTACCCAGCCTAATTTTTGCTTAGCTTTTGCTGGATCACCTAACAAAGTTTCCACCTCGGTTGGCCGGTAGTAACGCGGATCAACTTTAACAATGACATCGCCTACCTTAAGCGCTGGCGCCTTATCACCAGAAATAGCAGCAATGGTAGCCACCTCTTTTTCTGTTTGACCCTCAAAGCGCAAGGTAATACCCAACTCTTTTGCACTACGAATAATAAATTCACGGACTGAATACTGCACACCCGTAGCAATCACAAAATCCTCGGGAGTGTCTTGCTGCAACATCATCCATTGCATCCGCACATAGTCTTTGGCATGACCCCAATCGCGCAGTGCGTCCATATTGCCCATGTATAAACACTCCTGCAAACCTTGCGCAATATTGGCTAGACCTCTAGTAATTTTGCGTGTTACAAAGGTCTCACCACGCCGCTTAGATTCATGGTTAAACAAAATGCCGTTACACGCGTAAACGCCATAGGCTTCACGATAGTTCACCGTAATCCAGTAAGCATAGAGTTTTGCTACTGCATAAGGACTGCGAGGATAAAACGGGGTCGTTTCTTTTTGTGGAATTTCTTGTACCAAGCCATAGAGCTCAGAAGTAGAGGCTTGATAAAAACGCGTCTTTTTTTCCAAACCTAAAATTCGAATGGCTTCCAACATGCGCAGTGCGCCCAAACCATCGACATCGGCAGTATATTCAGGAGCCTCAAAAGAGACAGCCACATGGCTTTGCGCACCCAGGTTATAGATTTCATCGGGCTGGACCTGTTGAATGATGCGCGTTAAGTTGCTTGAATCCGAGAGATCGCCATAGTGCAGCACAAAATTACCATGATTAATGTGCACATCTTCATACAGATGATCGACTCTACCAGTATTAAAAGACGAAGCTCGGCGTTTAATACCGTGAACGATGTAGCCCTTGTCTAGTAAGAACTCGGCCAGGTAAGATCCATCTTGACCCGTAATGCCGGTTATTAGTGCTACTTTTGCTGGTTTCATTTGACCCATTTCGGTTTTCGTAATTTTTATCTTTGATATTTTGATCAGCTACTACTGGCGCCCATAACTATCTTCAAAGCGCACAATGTCATCCTCGCCCAAGTAGCTGCCAGATTGCACCTCAATTAATTCCAAAGGCACTCGCCCAGGGTTTTCCAAGCGATGTGTTTGTCCTTGTGGAATGTAAGTACTTTGATTCTCAGTAAGAGTGAGCTCCTGATCACCATTAGTAATTTTGGCAACCCCTTTGACCACAATCCAATGCTCGGCGCGATGATGGTGCATTTGTAAAGACAAACTCGCACCAGGTTTGACATGAATACGCTTGACCTTAAAGCGCGAATCCTCATCAATGCTGTCATACCAACCCCAAGGTCTGGAAACCTTACGATGCAGGTTTTTTTCTTCTCGCTTCTGAGCATCTAATTGCGCTACGATTTTTTTCACATCTTGGCTTTTTGATTTATCAGCCACCAAGACCGCATCAGCAGTTTCAATGATGACCATGTTTTGTAAACCTACAGCACCAACTAATCGCGTGCTGGCATGGACCAGGGTATTGCTGGTGTCGCTAAAGAGAACATCCCCAGAACAAACGTTGCCGTGCTCATCCTTATCGCCAACCTGCCAAACTGCATCCCACGCACCCAAATCATTCCAACCAGCATTGAGGGTAACCATCTTGATTGGGAACGCCGAGCTAGGGCATTTTTCAATGACTGCGTAGTCAATCGACTCGCTCGGAATTTGGGTAAATTCTTTTTCCCCAGGTCGAACGAATGTGGCCTTATCGGCCTTGTCGATATTTTTTACTTGCCAAGCCTTTTGGGTTGCTTTAGCAATATCTGGGCGAAATTGCTCAAGGGCAGCAAGCCAAGTACTAGCGCGCAATACAAAAATACCGCTATTCCAAAGATAGCGTCCATCTTTTAGATAGGACTGGGCTGTTTTCAGATCCGGTTTTTCGACAAATTGCTCAACAACATATTCCCCGTGCTCGCCAATATCATTAGCGCGGTGAATATAGCCATACCCCGTTTCAGGACCAAGCGGATCAATCCCTAAAATGGCGATGGTTTTGCAAGATGTATCCTCATTGACTAACTCTAAGCAAGAAGCCACTACTTTTGCAAAGGCACTGGTATCTGTTACCGTCTGATCTGCTGGCGTTACTACCAAGATTGGATCCTCATCACTCTCTAAAGCCTGCAATGCGGCCAACGTAATCGCAGGAGCAGTGTTTCTTCCTAAAGGCTCTAGTAATAAACGTGCCCCAGAGTGACCTAAGTCGCGCAATTGATCGAGCGCCAAAAATCGGTGCTCTTCATTTGTCACAACGATCGCCCGTCCAAGATTCCAGTTGCCCAAAGCGGGTATCTCGGTCATGCGACTAACGGCTTGCTGAAATAAACTGATCTTTCCAGAGAGCACCAAAAATTGCTTTGGAAAGCCAGATCGAGACAAAGGCCATAGGCGTGTGCCTGAACCACCGCATAGAATGACTGGAATAACCTTGGTCATATAGACTGACACCTGATTCTTGTAAAAGTGAGACTACGATTTTATCCCCTTCCCGCCCCCACTCGGTCTAAGTAGTAAATTCAATAAAATCTGAGTAGGTAAATGAGCAATTCGATTACTCAAAAAAATATTTTATTCATATAAATCATAGTGTTATGAGAAAATCATGTCTGAAAATATTCCTAAAATTCAGGTTCGTAACTCGGTAAAAGAATGCAACCAATCACTACGCAAAGAAAATGCCAGCAAATACCAAAATTACAGCATTAAGGACTGCATGGCCTCGATTGCAGCCAGCAAAGTGCATTAACTCTTCAGGATTAATTGATTTAGTTGATTAAAATTCTTAAAAATATAGCCCCCTTTATCCGCTCTATCGTTTGAAAAAATTGACAGCAGCCGTCAAATTAGATCTTTTGTTTTTACCTCTCAATTTCACCTGTACTGGTGCTCACCCCTTAACTAGTTATACATAAGCACTGCTAATGCCAACAAAATGGAGTCGATCATCACTGGAAATAATGTATAGCAAAATAGGTGATGTGCCCTATCGCAGCAAGAAATGCGACTGCTGCGGCAAAAAAGGGGCGCAAATATCACAGTAACAACATCCCCAAAACTGACAGAGAGGCTACTAAGGGCATGGCGAACAAAGACCCATCAATCAGATTGGCAACCGCAATATCGATGCCAGCCGATAAAATGATGTTGATCACCGCCTATGAAAATGAAATAGCGCTTATATAAACTCTGCAATGTATTTTCTATATTATTTAAATGCGTCAACAGAGGAAAACTGATTTTGCCACTCATCACTTTCTTTAGTGCAATGTTATTAATAAATCTTCAGATGCGCTAATCATAATCGGCATAAACGAGCGCATGAGCTATTGATTGAAGGGGCTAAAATAAGCAAACATGAGCGATACACTCAAACAAGCATTTGCACATGCTAATTACCTTCTTAAGCAAGGTAATTATGCGCAAGCACAGAAAATTCTAGAAAACATCCTAGATCAGCATCCAGAGCAATATGAAGCACTATTAAATTTAGGTATTGCCTATGCTCATAATGATAAGTTGGATTTAGCCATCCCCTTATTTCACAAAGTCATTCAGACTCATCCTCAAAATCTGGGAGCGCTCTATAACTTAGGTCTTGCCTACTCGCTACAACAAGATCACGAACAGGCTTATATTGCCTACCAAACAGCGCTGACGTTTTACCCAAAAGATCTGGACTTGCTCAGTAATTTATCCGCCACGCTAGTTGATCTTGAGCGCTATGAAGAAGCGCTTAACATTTGCCAGCAAATACTTCAGGCAGACCCCGATCGAAAGATAGCCTGGGTAAATCAAGCCCTTGCCCTAGATAAATTGCAACGTCATGAGCAGGCATTGAAAGCTTATGAAGGTGCTTTGCGGATTGATCCTTTCGATATGCGTTGCCTTCGAAATAGTGGTATCGCTTTATATGAAATGCAACAAGCTCATAACGCTTTAGGACCCTTTCAGACAGTTGCTAAAGCGCTTCCAACGGATGCAGTCAATTGGTGCTATCTAGGACTCAGTTACCATCAGCTTGGAGAAACTCAAAAAGCTATTGCTGCGCTAGAAACTAGCATCAGGCTTGACCCCCAAAATAAAGAAGTGCATCAACATTTAGGACGTTGTTTACTCAAAATTGGTCAACATCAAGAGGGATTACAAAAAATTCGGTACAGCACTGGATCAATCCTGTTGAATTTAAAAGAGCAAAGGATCTGGATCAATGAATGACAAACTCATTCGGCAGCATATTCAGAGCGCTCATGCGCTACCCCATTTCATTGGACTGTGGCAAATGCCACAAGCAGCGATCTGCGACAACATCATTCAATTTTTTGAAATGCATCCCGAGATGCAAACAAGTGGTATGGCAGGCTTTAAAGTAGATGACGAAATCAAAAAGTCTCAGGATATATCGATATATCCAAAGGATTTAAACCAGCCTAATTTTCAAATCATTAAAACATATATTGAATTTTTATTTGCATGCTATCAAGATTATGCTGCGCAGTGGGACTTTCTTCAGATCTTTCCAAAATTAGAGATAGGAACTTTTAACATTCAACGCTATGAAGCAGGCGGCCACTTTAAACGGGTACATTCCGAAAGATTAAATCTTGAATCTGCTCATCGCGTATTTGCCTGGATGACTTATTTAAACGATGTCCATGATGGCGGTGGCACCCACTTTACTCACTATGACTTAAGCATTCAGCCCCAAAAAGGCAAAACCATTATTTGGCCGGCTGAATGGACCCACGCTCACTATGGCGATGTAGTAAAAGCAAACTATAAGTATGTGATTACGGGCTGGATGCACTTCCCAGCATAGAGCTTAGTGACAAAAAAACCCAGAGCTAAGCTCTGGGTCAAATCAAAAACAATTGATCTTTTGTTAAGTTACGCTTTTTTCGCGTAAGCAGAACACCAACCCTTAGCGGCAACTTGCTTACCAGCAAACAAGGAACAACCGCCAGCAACTGCATCAGCTTTGCCTTGAAATAAAGCACAGTTACTGCACTGTTGACCAGCGGCATATTTTGCAAACTTTGCTTTATCCACTTTACTAGCATCAGCCTTATAACCCAATGCAGCTGCTTGCGGATCGGTTTCTGCGACCATGGCTTGTGCTTGTACTTTGCCATTCAGTGCCAATGTACAGGCACCAGCAGCAGACAAAATCATAAATTGACGACGACTATTTTTCATGGGTTCTCCAAAGAGCGAAACGATTAGCGATAAGAATTGATAAAACTTAAGTGATCATAGTGGAGATAAATTAAGCTCGCTAGATAAGACGTAAGTTATTGATTTATATCACTATATAGATGAGAATTATTCTCAAAAAATATCTTGGCAACTATTTATTTCCAGCCTTTTAAATTCATACAACCTTGCCATTGACGAACATGGAGACCGGAACTGATCTCCGGGTAGTCTTCCTGACACTCCCTCAAATCCTTGCGAAAAGTGTCACGGTTATTTTTTATAGGATCTTGGTTTTGGTTTGGAATAACGCTACATGCAATCAAACACAATGAGGCAGCTAAAGGAAAAAGGGGGCGATACACCTTAATCCTTAATCACTTACGATCAATCAATGCTAAAAACTCACGGCGTAAATTAGAATCTTTTAAAAATGCGCCGCGCATGACGCTATTGATCATCTTGGAATCGCGATCTTTTACTCCTCGCCATTGCATGCAAAAGTGGTCAGCATCCATCACAACCGCAACGCCAACAGGTTTCATTTTCCTCTCCAGCATATCTGCCAACTCAACTACCGCCTCTTCCTGAATTTGAGGTCTACACATCACCCATTCAGTCAATCGAGAATATTTAGATAGACCAATCAAGGCAGAGTCCTTGCTAGGTAAGACACCAATCCAAATGCGACCCATAATAGGGCATAAGTGATGTGAGCAAGCACTACGCACAGTAATTGGGCCGATGATCATGAGCTCATTCAAACGACTGACATTAGGAAACTTCGTCAATGTAGGTTGATCAACATAGCGACCATTAAATACTTCTTGCACATACATTTTCGCAACACGTCGACTAGTATTTCTGGTGTTGTGATCATTTTCTGTATCAATTACCAAGCTTTCTAAAACAGCTTGTATTTTCTCAGATACCTCTTCAACCAAACCCTCTAACTCACCAGGTTTAATGAAAGCGGCAATATTGTCATTGGCATGAAAGCGAACCTTTTGCGCTTCAATACGGCGGCGTATTACAACAGAGAGAGGCAGACCGGCATCCTCTTGATGATTTGCAGATTTTTTAGCGGAGGATTTACTAGCTATTGCATTCTTCACAGAAGTCTTCAGCGCTGTTTGAGTAGATGTTTTTTTAGCTGTCATAGTGATGATTTTTCTATTTAGATCTGGCAAAAGATGGCAATAACGCAAATAAGACCAAGCAACCAAACTATTGATCTAGTGGTGGACCAATTAGCGATATAACAAATGAGGTAAGTAATGCGAGCAATGACAAAAGCAACTGCAAAAAAATCAACTATCGCCTGGGGACCATGTTCTATATGAGCAATGATGACTGCAGCAAAAAAGAACGGTAGAGACTCAAAGAGATTTGCTTGGGCAGCATTCGCTCTAGCCCTAAAACCAGTTTGGTTGGCTAACCATTGCCTGGGCATACTGTTGTCGTAATGCTCAAAGCCTTTCTTGGCAATGCCCGCAGCAATATAAGGAAGCAAGCCCATAAAGAGAACACAGGCGTAAGCGATTGTCATGGTAGCGTTTCTTTTCTGTTGAGCAGTTTTAGCTTTTAGTCTTTTTAGAGCCAATACGACTTTCAGTGCCATTGAGTAAATTCTGAATATTGCTACGATGACGCCAAATCAATAATGAACAAACAATCAAGAGTGCAATCCCCATGGGCTGAAAACCAAACAGAAAGACAAAGTAGATGGGACCAAATACTGCAGCAGCTAGAGCAGCCAAAGATGAATAACGCAAGAACACCGCCACAATCATCCAAGTACCTAGGGTGGCAATGCCAAGAATAGCATTCACACCAAACAAAATACCGCATGCAGTAGCAACGCCCTTGCCCCCTTTAAAACCATGAAAGATGGGGAACAAGTGGCCCAAAAATACTGCCAGAACTACACCACATAAAACCCAAGAACCAAGTGAGGTAGTCAGAGGCTGATCCCCTAATAAGACTCGCGCAAGCATGACTGCAAAATAACCCTTGAGCGCATCACCCAAAAAAGTGAGCGCTGCAGCCAATTTATTGCCTGTACGCAGTACATTCGTTGCCCCAGGATTACCTGAGCCATAGGAGTAAGGATCGGGTAAGCTCATGCACTTACTCACCACTACTGCAAATGAAATCGAGCCAATCAGATAGGCAAGCGGAACCAGAAAAATATCTAGAGTGAAGGTCATAACGTCATCTTAAACACTTTTAGCATTCCATTCAGGCGCCACGTGGGTGATGCTGTTGATGGATCGATTTAAGCCGCTCTCTGGCGACATGAGTGTAGATCTGCGTGGTAGAAATGTCTGCATGGCCCAGAAGTAATTGCACCACTCTTAAATCAGCGCCGTGATTTAGCAAATGGGTTGCAAAAGCATGTCGAAGAGTATGGGGAGATAGAGCTACGGGAATATTGGCTACTGTGGCATAACGTTTAATGAGTGCCCAGAAAGCCTGTCTTGTCAGGCCTGAACCCGTATGCCGTCCAACAAATACTGCATCCGTTGTTTTGCCTTCTAGTAGCAGCGTGCGGGCCTCAGCAAGATATCGCCTCAACCATTGCCCTGCTTCACCGCCAAATGGCACTAAGCGCTCTTTGCCGCCCTTACCATTAACGACTCGCACCACACCTTCATTTAAACCTAGGGCTACCGTTCTCAGAGAAACAATCTCTGAAACACGTAGGCCACTGGCATACATCAACTCAAGCATCGTGCGATCACGCAAACCTAAGGGAGTTTCAACATCTGGAGCACCAAGTAGAGCAGTTATCTGATCTTCACTCAACGTCTTTGGAAAGCGTATGGCTTGCTTAGCTGCGCGTAATCCAATGCAAGGATCACTCTTGACTAAATTAATGCGCAAGGCGTGTCGATAAAAACGCTTGAATACGGTAAGACGTCGATTAGCAGTGCTTGCCTTATCTGCACGACGATGCGCTATATAAGCGGTGAGATCTTTTTCTTTGGCTGAATAAAGATCGGCACCAGATTCTTTGTAAAGCCACTGAGCCAGCAAGAGTAAATCCCTGCGGTAGGCAGACAGACTGTTCTTTGCTAATCCATCCTCTAGCCAGCAAGCATCGCAAAAGCGTTCAATCGCCTCTTCGCTTGCTGATGCTATCGCAGGCAGTGCATTAGTCACGGAAATTATTAAAGCCCAGTGGCGCTTCAGTCACTTCTTTTTTCAGCAAGGTCATGGTTGCTTGCAAGTCATCTCGCTTAGCGCCAGTCACACGAACGGCATCTCCCTGAATACTGGCTTGCACTTTGAGCTTGCTGTCTTTAATAATGCGTACGACTTTTTTAGCAAGCTCTGAAGTGATGCCCTTTTGAATCTTCATAGTTTGCTTACGCTTATCGCTGCCGATAGTCTCTTTTTTATCATCCTTAAGATAACGCACATCAACGTTGCGCTTAGCCATCTTGCCAAAGAGTACATCACGAACTTGACCCAATTTAAAGTCATCATCGCCAAACAAGATCAAAGCTTCATCTTTTTGCTCAACACGACTATCGGACCCTTTAAAATCAAAACGATTACTAATCTCTTTATTAGATTGCTCAATCGCATTTTTAAGCTCAACCATATCTGGCTCACAAACTACGTCAAATGAGGGCATTTTTATTCCTTAGTTAATCTTTTGGGTTATCTCAAAAAGCTATATTGCAATTATCTGCGCACTTGGCAGACATTCGAATAAGATTGTGGCATGAACTCCGACCAGAATGCGTCCGCCAGTCCAAAATTGACCCTAAACCTCAGTCTTCAGGATCGAAATACCTTTGGTTTTGATACAAGCGCTGAGTTAGCATACGACATTACCGCCGCAGATCAAATTCCTGCAGTGATTGAGCAAATAGCAGAGAAAAAATTGCCTTGGCGCGTATTAGGTGGCGGCAGCAATGTTATTTTGCCGAAAGTGTTACCTGGTGCAACCTTGCTGATGAATATCGTCGGTCAGGAAATTATTGCTTCCAATGCCGATTCAACGCTGATAGCGGTTGGCGGCGGGGTGAATTGGCATGACTTTGTTGCCTGGACCTTAGACAAGGATTTACCCGGGCTAGAAAACTTAGCCCTCATTCCCGGCACGGTTGGTGCAGCGCCCATTCAGAACATTGGCGCTTATGGCGTCGAGATTGGCGAGTACATTGACTCTGTAAAAGTCTTTGATGTCAAAACCAAAGCCTTTATCACTCTTACGAAAGACGATTGTCATTTTGCTTATCGCGATAGCTACTTCAAACAAAATCCGCAACGCTTTATTGTGACAAAGGTCGTTTTTAATATCCCTAAGCAATGGCAGGGGCGCATTCATTATGTCGATTTGGCAAAGCAATTTTTTGGGCAATCTTCACCAAGCCCAGAAGAAATTTTTTTAGCTGTTTGTAAGATCCGCACTCTCAAGCTTCCGGACCCAAAAGTCATCGGCAACGCTGGTAGCTTCTTTCAGAACCCAGTTGTTTCTAGCGAGCAATACGAGACTTTACTTCAGAAACATTCAGGCTTAGCTTCCTATCCTGATGCTAACGGTAAACGAAAGTTAGCTGCTGGCTGGCTCATTGATCAATGCGGCTTTAAAGGTCGGCGTATGAGCAATGTGGGCGTGTATGAAAAGCAAGCCTTAGTACTGGTAAATCATGGCAATGGTACAGCGCAAGATATTTTGAGGCTTGCAAAATGCATTCAAGATAAAGTTCAAAAAGAGTTTGGTGTGAGCCTAGAAATTGAACCAAATATTCTCTGAAGTACTATTCATAATGCGTCCACATCCTCAGGATGCGAACAGTTTTTTCTTTGCGGAAAATCTCGTAAACCAAGCGATGTTGAATATTAATTCTCCGTGAATATGCACCTTTTAAATCGCCAACTAGCTTTTCAAATGGCGGCGGATTTCGAAGAGGGTGAACCTGAAGAATATCGAGTAAAGCTTGAGTTTTTTCTCTCAACCCTGCGGCAGATATTTTTTTTGCATCCTTTAGAGCGTAATTGGAATAAGCTAAATTCCAAACTACCACTTCAATACCTTCTTGCTTTTAGCTAAGGGCTCGGCAATCGCATCTTTAATGGATTCACGCATGCCCGGTATTGCCATGAGGTACAAAGTCTCCTGAATAGCGCTCCAATCTTCCTCCGAAATTAAGACTGCATTGGCACGTTTTCCAGAAATGATCACTGGCTTGTGAGACTCAGCCGCCTGATCAATTAAGCGATATAAACTTGCTCTGGCTTCGCTAGCAGTTAATGTGGTCATACTTAAACTCCTTTAAGACAATGGTACGTAAAAACGTACGTTTTGTCAATATCCTATCCATATGAAACTAAGGGCTTATTTTGACATCAGCTAGACGAACCTCTGCTTTACCTTCTGCCATGCGAATTTGAAATACTTTTTCAACGGTTAATTCATTTGGTTTTCGAACTGCATGCAATTGATTTTCTTTTTTATCCAGTATCACTGCATAACCACGCTCTAAAGTTCTTTGGGGGTTGAGCATTTCTAGTTGAGATTGATAGTGTATTTGATTACGCTTCCAGCTTTCCATACGTACAGCCCAAGCTTGATTAAGGCGCTGGTGCCAGCTTGTTATTTGCTCTCGCATGCGATCTGGATTTGGTAAGGCGTGACTTAATCTCAACGCTAATTGGTCTAAGGTTTGTGCCTCACGCTCTACCCGTTGATTGATGCGCTGTAACAAGGCCTGCATGATGGCATCAAGCTCTTGCAGCATTTGATCTCTGCGTGGAGCCACCAGCTCAGCAGCTCCAGTCGGGGTTGGTGCACGCAGATCAGCTACAAAGTCTGCGATCGTGAAATCCGTTTCATGCCCAACACCACTCACTACTGGAATGGAGGAGCCCGCTATTGCATACGCTAACTGTTCATCATTAAACGCCCAGAGGTCTTCAATGCTGCCTCCGCCACGCACTAATAAGATTACATCGACTGCTTGTTCTTTTTCAGCAGCCTTGAATGCAGTAATCATTCCTGCAGGCGCATCAGCGCCCTGCACCAAGGTTGGGTAAATCACGATCGGAATATGTGGCGCGCGTCTTGCCAAGGTGCTTAGAACATCCTTTAATGCGGCTGCTTGTGGCGAAGTAATGATGCCAATGGCTCTTGGGTGTGTTGGGATCTCTCGTTTGCGGTCTTCGTCAAATAAACCTTCTTTGGCGAGCTTGGCTTTGAGCTTTAAAAATGCTTCATACAAGCCACCCATGCCAGCGCGCCGTAAAGTTTGGATCGTCAGTTGAATATCGCCTCTAGGAACATAGATCCCTAAACTGGCGCTGACTTCAACCAAATCTCCCGATTGCGGCATAAAGCCAACTTGGCCATTGCGGCCACGGAACATCACACAGCGAATTTGCCCTTCTTCATCCTTTAATGAGAAATACCAGTGCCCACTGTCATAGGCCTTAAAGTTCGAAATCTCCCCGCTAACCCAAACAGTATCGAAACGATCTTCCAAAGATTGTGCAATGGCGCGGTTTAGATCGCCGACAGACAGAATTTCCCTTGATATTTCCGACATTTTTTCTCTTCGCTCCCTAAGCTATCTAGCCTAGACGGTAATAAATATCCACAGAAGCCCACTGGCTCTTGTTTAATGTGCATAAGTAAGTAATTACTGACCCAAAACGTCTCATAAATACTACACTTAAATGATAAGCATATGATTTATATGCTGAATTTATCCCGACATCTCATAGTACTTTTAGGAGAATGACACCCAGCCGACGATCAATCAAGGACTTAGAGCAGCCTTACAAAAAAGTTTTGCACAGAGTTATCCACAGGCAAGCTTTCTGAAAGAGGCTTATTAATTCAGCTAAAGTACTGGTCATATGTACTCCATTTTACTATCCGCTGGCTGGCCTATTTGGCCTCTTTTGATCATTTCTATTATTGGCCTAGCCATTCTCATTGAGCGCAGCTGGTATCTGCGCCAGGTTCATATTTTCCCAAAAGGGTGCTTAGAAACTGCTTTTACCCTTGCCAATCAGGTAGTTAGCCAAAAAATACTGGCGAGCGAGCAAATCGCTCAGTTAGCCCAGTTATCCCCAGCAAGTCCATTGCTTGCCTGCGTCTTGCGCGAGAAATCTGCCGGTAATAGCACTCAATCAGCCTTAGAAGAACTGCAAGCGGTTGCACAGGCCACTTGGTTAAAGTTTGACCGCTATCTAGGAGCATTGGCAACAATCGCCACCATAGCCCCTTTATTAGGCTTATTTGGCACCGTAGTCGGCATGATCGAAATCTTTGGCAGTCAAGGTGCTATCAATGGTGCTGGCAGCCCCCAACAGCTTGCACATGGAATCTCTGTGGCGCTCCATAACACGGCATTTGGTTTATTGATCGCAATACCCGCACTGGCAGCCTGGCGAACATTGCGTGCAATCGCCAATCAACGTCAACGTGAATGCGAAGAGTTCACACGCCAATTATTTAAAAAACTGTATCCAACAGAATCTGCGTAATGAGTTGGTTAGACACCTATTCAAAATCAGGAAAGCAATTTTCCCTAGGAACGATATCAGTTTCTACTGAGCCAGAAATTAATCTAATCCCGTTTATTGATGTCTTATTGGTTGTATTGATCTTTCTCATGATCTCTACCACCTTCACACGTTATCAAGAATTAGCGATTACTTTGCCAACTGCAAGTGGCAATGAAACTCAAGCAGAGAGTAAACAAGTGCATATTGCAGTCAGTCGTGATGGCCGCTTTGCAATCAATGGCAAATTGACAGATCCATCTCAATTAAGCAATGTCTTGATACAGTTAAGCACTGAAGCAAATAAGCAAGCCAACAATAATCTTCAGATTAATATCGATGCAGACGCTAAAGCACCTCATCAATCTGTCATGACAGCGCTAGAGGCGGCGCGTGATGCCGATCTAAGTAACATCGTTTTCAGCAGTCAGACAAAAAAGTAAGTAGAAAAAATAGCTATGGCGTTATCTATTTTTCGTAATGCCCCCAAGTTTTGGGAGAGGCGTGGTCCAACAAGTCTTATGCTGTGGCCACTCTCTTGGCTATATAGCGTGATCTTACGCATTCGTAAGTTAATTCATGACTTAGATATTGGCAGGGCTGAACCTGCTCCAGTACCCATCATCATTGTTGGCAATATTCGGATTGGGGGCACTGGCAAAACCCCCATCGTGATTGCATTAGCGCAGCAACTATCTCAACTCGGCTGGAAGCCTGGAATCATTAGTCGAGGTTATGGCTCATCTGTACAGACAATGCCACTGCAAGTGAAGAGTGACTCTGATCCTGCTGTAGTTGGTGATGAACCAGTCTTGATTGCAAACCGTACTGGCGACCAATTTCCGATCTGGGTTTTTCCCAAGCGCCAGCAAAGCATCAAAGCAATGCTAAAGCACTCCCCTGATGTAAATATCATTATTAGTGATGATGGTTTACAGCATCGCGGCTTGATTCGTTGGCCTGCACGTGAAGGTGGTCGCGATATAGAGCTCGTAGTACGTGATGATCGAGGTGAAGGCAATCGCTTTCTACTTCCCGCTGGTCCACTACGTGAACCAGCTACCCGTGAGCGTGATGCCACTTTATTTACTGGCACCCCCAAGAATCAAAAAAGTGGCATCTTAGATGAATACTTTTTGGGTCGTCGATGTTTCAATTTAGCCAGTCGCCTGGGCACAGCCTATCAACTCATTAATGTCTCGAACACCCAGTCGCTTGAGCAAATTACTGAACAATTCCTATCAAAGAATATTACGGCACTTGCAGGCCTTGGTAACCCACAACGATTTTTTGATGACTTAGTAAAGCATGGCATCACCGGGAAATGTATTCCACTGCCAGACCACACCACCTTCAGCCCAGACTTTTTCAGTGCCATCAAAACAGAATGCATTCTGATTACAGAGAAGGATGCGGTTAAATGTGCGGCTATCCAGGATGAGCGTATTTGGGTTGTACCAATGTCACTCCATCTACCTGATAATCTTATGGACTGGTTGCAATCCATTTTGCAAAGACCAGATCCTCGTCGATATACTTTATAAGCCCAGTAAGTGCATTAAGCGCTACACTCTTTTTTCATACCCCTCATTTAAATTATTATGGATAAACGCTTACTCAATATCTTGGTTTGCCCTTTGTGCAAAAGCCAACTGCATTTGGATATCGATAAACATGAGCTGATATGCAAAGCGGATCGCCTAGCCTATCCGATTCGTGATGATGTACCAGTAATGTTGATTGAAGAAGCACGCAGCTTAAACGCTGACGAAGCTATCTAAGCAATTCAGAATGACTATTGTGTCAAAAGCCCCAGATTTTTTGGTTGTCATACCAGCGAGATTGGGCTCTACTCGCTTACCGCGTAAACCACTTGCCGATATTGGTGGAAAACCTATGGTGGTGCGAGTTGCGGAGCAGGCCAAAAAATCTTTAGCGCATAGCGTAGTAGTAGCGACTGATTCAACTGAGATTCAAGCGGCATGTAATGAGCATCGCATCGAATGCTTATTAACCAGACTGGATCACCTAACCGGGACTGATCGTCTTGCAGAAGTGGTGCAATTACTCAAACTTCCTAGTGATGCATTGGTAGTCAATGTTCAAGGTGATGAACCCCTCATACCACCAGAGCTCATTAATCAAGTTGCGCAAACTTTGGCTGATCATGCGGAATGTGCGATCTCCACTGTTGCCGTTCCAATTCATGATGTTGCTGAAATTCAAAATCCAAATGTCGTTAAAGTGGTTCTCAATCGCACTGGGGAAGCACTCTACTTTTCAAGAGCAGCCATTCCTTTTGTTAGGGATATGCCCCAAAAACAAAAAATTGAGTATTTGCGTCATTTGGGTATTTATGCCTATCGTGCTGATTTTTTACAGGCCTATACGCGCCTTGAACCAGCGCCCCCAGAGCAAGCAGAGGGATTAGAGCAGCTTCGCGCCCTCTGGAATGGCTATCGAATTGCGGTTCATACTACCACTCAGGCCCCGCCAGCAGGCGTGGATACCCCCGAAGATCTAGAACGAGTAAGAGTCCTCCTAACTAAGGCATGAGAGTTCGCAAGTAGATTGCTACTTCTCGGGGATAATCCTAAGCATTAGATACAAAAGATCCCGACAAAATACGGGACAATTACAGATCATCTAAGGGGAAAGACAATGCGCTTAATTCTGCTCGGTGCACCTGGTGCCGGAAAAGGCACCCAAGCTCAGTTTATTTGTGAAAAATTTGCCATTCCACAAATCTCTACTGGCGATATGTTGCGCGCAGCTGTAAAAGCTGGAACTGAGCTTGGCGTTGCTGCTAAGAAAATTATGGATGCCGGCGGCTTAGTTTCTGACGACA
This sequence comes from Polynucleobacter sp. es-GGE-1, assembly GCF_018882005.1. Classification (NCBI taxonomy): domain Bacteria; kingdom Pseudomonadati; phylum Pseudomonadota; class Betaproteobacteria; order Burkholderiales; family Burkholderiaceae; genus Polynucleobacter; species Polynucleobacter sp. es-GGE-1. The sequence goes on along the minus strand of NZ_JACVPE010000009.1, from coordinate 154,063 downwards.
TCATCATTGGCTTGGTAAAAGATCGCTTGACCCAGCCAGATTGCAGTAAAGGCTATTTATTTGATGGCTTCCCAAGAACTATTCCTCAAGCGCAAGCCATGAAAGATGCTGGCGTACCGATCGATTATGTTTTAGAAATCGATGTTCCATTTAATGCCATCATTGATCGTATGAGCGGTCGTCGTGTCCATCCTGCCTCTGGTCGCACGTATCATATCAAATTCAACCCGCCAAAAGTTGCAGGTAAGGATGATGCGACTGGTGATGCACTGATACAGCGCGATGACGATAAAGAAGAAACGGTTCGCAAACGCTTGCAGGTTTATGACGACCAAACACGTCCATTAGTTAATTATTACTCCTCATGGGCTGCGCAAGCTAGCTCAACAGACCAAGTCAAAGCACCGGCTTATAGAAAAGTAAGTGGTACTGGCAATGTAGACGATATTACTGCTTCAATCTTTGCAGCATTGAAGTAAGTGATTCTGCTTAATAAAAAGGACTGCAGTGCAGCCCTTTTTATTTGCAATACAAGAAGTCTAGAAGACTTATAGGTCATTACTTTAACTCTTTAAGGGCGCTTTCAAAAGATTCAATATCGGCAAAGCTTCTATAGACAGAAGCAAAGCGTATGTAAGCAACTTTATCAAGACGCTTCAGCTCACGCATTACAAGCTCACCGACGCGCTCGCTAGGGATTTCTTTTTCACCCAGACTCAATAGCTTTTCTTCAATACGCGCAATCGATTCATCAACTGAATCTGAAGATACTGGGCGCTTACGTAAGGCCAGCTTAATTGAGCTTACTAGCTTGTCATGACTGTACTCAACTCGGCTACCATTCTTTTTCACAATGGCGGGTAAGGCTAGCTCTACCCGTTCGTAAGTTGTAAAGCGCTTATCGCATTTGGCACAACGGCGGCGGCGGCGAATCGTATCGCCCTCATCCGATACCCGGGTATCTAAAACTTGAGTATCGTCGTTATGACAAAAGGGGCAGCGCAATGTGAACTCTTTTCTTTAGTGTTAGCTTGCTTAACCGTAAACTGGAAAGCGCTTCGTTAACTCAGAAACTTGTGCGCGAACCTTGGCGATATTTTCTGGGTCGGTTGGGTTATCTAAAACATCTGCAATGAAATTACCTACCTGTCTGGCTTCAGCTTCTTTAAAGCCACGTGTTGTCATCGCTGGCGAACCTAAACGGATGCCACTGGTCACCATGGGTTTTTCTGGATCATTCGGAATGCCATTCTTATTGCAGGTGATATGGGCTTCACCCAAAACACGCTCCGCTTCCTTACCAGTCATTTTCTTCGCACGTAAATCAACCAACATCACATGAGAATCCGTACCACCAGAAACAATGCGAAGCCCACGAGAGATTAATGTTTCAGCCAATGCTCTGGCATTGGCTATCACTTGCTTTTGATAATCTATAAAGCTTGGCTCTTGTGCCTCTTTGAATGCAACCGCCTTAGCAGCGATCACGTGCATCAAAGGGCCTCCTTGAAGGCCTGGGAAGACAGCAGAGTTAATGGCTTTCTCGTGCTCAGCCTTCATTAAGATGATGCCGCCACGCGGGCCACGTAAACTCTTGTGCGTAGTGGAAGTCACGATGTCAGCATGGGGTACTGGGTTTGGATAAACACCAGCAGCAATCAGACCAGAGTAATGCGCCATGTCCACCATAAAAATTGCGCCGACCTCTTTTGCTAATTTACCAATGCGTTCCCAATCGATTACAAGTGAGTAGGCAGATGCGCCAGCAATAATCAATTTAGGTTTGTGCTCGCGTGCCAAACGCTCCATTTGCTCATAGTCAATTACTTCGTTTTTATCGAGACCATAAGAAATAGGGTTGAACCACTTGCCGCTCATATTCAATGCCATACCATGAGTTAAGTGACCACCCTCGGCCAAACTCATCCCCATAAAGGTATCGCCCGGCTTTAAGAAAGCCAAAAAAACCGCTTGATTAGCAGATGCACCGCAATGGGGTTGAACGTTAGCAGCTTCAGCACCATACAGAACTTTGACACGATCAATTGCTAACTGCTCAGCAACGTCGACAAATTCACAACCACCGTAATAACGCTTGCCTGGATATCCCTCAGCATATTTATTCGTCAATTGGGAGCCTTGGGCTGCCATCACTGCGGGTGAGGCGTAGTTCTCAGAGGCAATGAGCTCGATATGGTCTTCTTGACGCTTATTTTCGTTCTGGATGGCTTCCCACAACTGGGGGTCGGTTTTGGCTAAAGTGTTCTGGCGGTCAAACATGGTAATAATCCTGAAGAAGTTGGATTGTTGAGTGAATTAACTTAGTAAAATCAACCTACATCATACAAAATCCATCATGACCACCACACAAGACCTCTCATTCCTTTCCCTCGTCCTCAATGCCAGCCTATTAGTACAGTTGGTAATGTTGTTATTACTGGGGATGTCTATTGCCTCTTGGACCATTATTTTCAAGAAAACGGCTGTTTTGCGTTGCGTAAGACGAGACACCGAACGCTTTGAACGTGATTTTTGGTCTGGCGGTGATCTCAAAACCCTTTTAGAGGCATCACAGCGCAATACTCGCAGTGACGCAGTCCTGGAACATATCTTCGAGGCTGGGATGCAAGAGTTCATGAAAGTGCGTGAAATCGATGCCGCCCGTCGTGCAATGAAGGCTACTTACCAACGCGAAATGGATACCTTAGAGGCCAACTTACCATTCTTGGCGTCCGTAGGATCTGTATCACCCTATATCGGTCTTTTTGGAACGGTCTGGGGAATCATGCATGCATTCCGTGGTTTAGCGAATGTACAGAACGCGACCTTAGCTGCAGTAGCTCCTGGCATTGCTGAAGCGCTCGTCGCAACTGCTATTGGTTTATTCGCAGCAATTCCTGCGGTAGTTGCATACAACCGCGCAGCGACAGATGTAGATCGCCTTGCAATTCGCTTTGAAACTTTCATCGAAGAGTTCACGAATATCTTGCAACGACAAACTGCAGGTCGCTAATCAGCTATGGCCGGATCTTCTTTGCGCAAATCAAAACGTCGGGCAATGTCCGATATTAATGTCGTTCCTTACATTGATGTGATGCTGGTCTTGCTGGTGATCTTTATGGTCACCGCACCCATGGTAAATCCAGGTGTAGTCAACCTACCAACCGTGGGTGGCGCTAAAGTGCAATCATTACCACCTGTCTTTCTGACGATTGATGCCAGCGAAAATGTCATCGTTCGCAAAGATGGTGAGCCTGTTCAGACACTGAACCCATTTGAGCTTGGTGCATTTGCAAGAGCGCAAGCTGAGAAATCTGCTGAGCAACCAGTAGTACTGGCTGCAGATAAGTCCATCAAATATGAAACTGTGATGAATGTCATGTCTAAACTCAAAGAAAATGGCGTCAAGCGTGTTGGTCTAGCAGTCAAGAGTCAGTAAGACGCAGATCTAACTTCTATTTCTTTATGAATAGCGCATCTACTTTTCAATCACCTCATTCTTCATTTAAGCGGGGACGCTTTACTAAAGAGGAAAGCACTAAGCGTGCATTTACGTTTTCTTTAATTGCACATCTAGGCTTGCTTGCTTTTTTAGTCATCGGCATTAGTTGGAACAACTCTACCCCTTCTGGGGTTGAAGTCGAGTTATGGGACTCCGCACCTCAAGTAGCAACTAAGTCTGAGCCTGAACTCAAAACAGTCATGAAAGAAGAGGCTGCTGATATTGCAGTCAAGAAAAAGGAAGTAGAAAAAGAGGCGGCTAAAAAAGAGGCGGCTAAAGAAACAACAAAAGTGGTAAAGCCTTCTCCACCGAAGAAAGAAGAGCCCCCCAAAAAGACAGAGGCCCCTAAAGCACTATCCCCTACTGAGACTAAAGCAAATGCTGCTGCAGAAAAAGTTCGCGCTGATCAATTAGCAAGGCTACGAGCTGCCGCTGGCGCTGAAGGGGGTAGTGGTGGCAAAGTCGGAAGCGGTGTTGGTGGTGGCGGAAATGCGCCCCCTGGCTGGAAAGATAGAATCAATAAGAAAGTTAGACCGCTCATCGTTTTTAACCAAGAATTTATCAGTGGCAACCCAGCGGCTGTTATTAAGGTCAACCTTGCTCCAGATGGGGCAATTATGAGTACGAGTGTTTTAACTTCTAGCGGTAATAATGATTGGGATCGTGCAGTGCTCTTGGCACTCTCTCGCGCAGAAAGTCTGCCCAAGGATGACAATGGCAAAATTCCACAACGCGAAATCTCGCTGACATTCAAACTCAAGGACTAAAGCATGTTGCAGCCAATAAAAATAGTTATTTTTAAATTACATATCTTGATTGTTGTAATGACTGCCTTAACTCTTGGTGTTGTAAGTCCAGTATTTGCTCAAATGATGAATATTGAAATCACTGGCGTTGGACAATCGCTTTACCCTATTGCCGTGATGCGCTTTAAAGATGAAAACAAATTACCTACTAGCGTTACTGAAATTATTCGCCAAGACTTGGCACGTAGTGGTTACTTTAAAAATACCGAGAACGGCAATGCTGCAGAAAGTGCTGACGATGCACCAAACTATAAGTCTTGGGCAGCGCGTGGTGCAGATGCCCTCGTAGTTGGTTCAGTCACACAGACTGGTAACGAACAATTTGAGATTCGCTATAGGCTATTTGATATTCGCAAGTCGCAAAGTCTTGGTGGCTTGAATCTAAACTCTAGCGCAGATAATCTACGCGCAGTAGCACACAAAATTGCAGATGACATTATTTTCAAACTCTTAGGCGAACGTGGCGTCTTCTCTACTCGCCTGTCTTATGTCATCAAAGATGGCAAGCGCTATCGCTTAGTCATCTCTGATGCAGATGGTCAAAATATTCGTAATGCCATGAATAGTAGCGAACCGATTATTTCTCCATCATGGTCACCCGATGGCAAGAAAGTCGCCTATGTTTCTTTTGAAGATCGCAAGCCAGTGATTTATGTTCATGAGCTTGCTACTGGTCGACGCATTTCACTTTCAAATCAAAAAGGAAATAACAGCGCCCCAGCTTGGTCGCCTGACGGCAGAAGATTGGCGATCTCACTTTCTAAAGATGGCAACACCCAAATCTATGGCATCAATGCCGACGGCACCGGACTGCATCGCTTAACTCGTGGCAGCACGATTGATACTGAGCCACAGTACTCAACGGATGGTCGTTATATTTATTTCACCAGTGATCGGGGTGGCAATCCCCAGATCTATCGAATGAGTGCAGACGGTGAACAAGTTGAAGGCGCCAAACGCGTTACCTTCAAGCAAGGCCTTGTGACTTCACCCAGAATATCTCCTGACGGAAAATATTTAGCTTACATCGCCAATATTGGTGGAGCCTATCGACTCTATATTCTGAACCTGGCGACAGGGGATGCCCAAGCATTAACCGATGGTACGAGCGATGAATCTCCATCATTTGCAGCCAACGGTCGCTATGTCCTTTACTCAACCAAGGTCAATGGCAAACGTGTCCTTGCAGCCGTTTCAGTAGACGGCAATTCTAAGCAAGTTTTAAGCATCCCGGGGTCTGATGTACGTCAGCCTTCCTGGGGTCCTTTCATGGACTAAAACACATTTTTTCAGGGTGAAATAGGCACTTTTGATGGTCTTGGGAGCATAATATTAACTATAGGCTATATGCCAACTGAATTACGTATCAAATTCATTACCAAGTTTGTAGGAAAAGGAAAATCATGAAAGTTTCTATCGCACGCCGTGCAGCCACACTTGCCCTGATTGGTGCAACTGCATTTTTGATGGTAGCTTGCTCGAGCGTGAAATTAGATGATATTGATAGTGCCAACGGTAGCGGCAGTGGTAACTTTGGCTCCCAACCTTGGAATGATCCTAAGAGTCCACTTTTTGATAAAAGCGTTTACTTTGGTTTTGACGAGTTCACCGTTCAGACCAAATATCAGAAGATGTTGTCTGCACACGCTGGATACTTAAAGGCCAATCCAAATCAAAAGATCATTATTCAAGGCAATACAGATGATCGTGGTACAGCTGAGTACAACCTAGCATTAGGTCAACGCCGCTCTGATGCTGTTCGTAAATCACTCAATTTAATGGGCGTATCTGATAATCAAATGGAAGCCGTTAGTTTTGGCAAAGAGAAGCCAAAAGCTGAAGGCGATTCAGAAGCAGCCTGGGCAGAAAACCGTCGTGCTGACATTATTTACATTACGAACTAAATGATTCACTCTTCACATACTTTTAAACAAACGCTCTCACGAGCGTTTTGTTTAAGTGCTGCACTAGTTTGCTTAAGTACCTCGAATAGCGCTTGGGCCCTATTCTCAGATGATGAGGCTCGCAAAGCGATTCTGGATCTACGTAAATCCTTAGCTACCACGCAACTTGAACTTCAAAGTCAAATTGATAAGCTCAAGGCTGAGAATGCAGAACTACGTGGCAAAGTGGAAGTGCTTGAAAAGCAAGGTGATGACATCTCATCTAGCCAAAAAACTTACTACCAAGATTTAGATACCCGCTTAGGTAATTTTGAGCCACGTACAGTCACAATTGAAGGTCTGAGTGGCACAGTGCAACCTGGTGAGAAAAAAGCGTATGACGATGCTCTAAAAGCATTCCAGGCAGGCAATCTTAAAAAAGCAGATGAAGGATTTTCTGCATTTAGCGCTAAATATCCGCAAAGCCCTTTCCTTCCTCTTGTGCTGTACTGGAGTGGCAATAGTAAGTACGCAAATAAAAACTACGCGGGTGCTATTAGCCAACTTCAAAGTCTGATTAAGCGATATCCCAACCATCCGCGTGTTCCCGCTGCAATGGTGACATTGGGCAACTCTCAATTAGAGAGTGGCAACAAAGCAGCGGCCAAGAAAACCTTTAGCGAAATCATTGCAAAGTATCCCGATACCGATGCAGCCAAGGATGCGCAGCAACTGCTCGTCGCTACCAAATAATCGAATGCCCAAGCTTCATGTCTAAGTTGTCTGTGGCATTTGAGAGTCTCGCGCCACGCAAGTCTGGTGCCCCTGCAGTGATCTTATTTTCTGGTGGCCTAGACTCCACTACAGTGCTCGCATTAGCCAAGGACTTAGGATACTCACCCTATGCTCTATCAGTAGGATATGGTCAGCGTCACTCTTCTGAACTAGCTGCAGCAAAACATATTGCTAAGCAAATTGGCGTCACTCGTCATGAAGTAGTAAATCTAGATTTAACCCGTTTTGGTGGTTCAGCCCTAACCGACTCATCCATTGCTATACCAACGACTCCAGGCAAAGATTTAGAAATCCCAGTTACCTATGTGCCAGCACGCAATACGATTTTGCTATCTCTCGCTTTAGGCTGGGCAGAATCACTTGGTGGTTTGGATGTCTTCTATGGTGCAAATTCAGTCGACTACTCAGGTTACCCCGATTGCCGCCCTGAATACGTTGCCTCTTTCGAAATGATGGCCAACCTAGCGACTAAGGCTGGTGTAGAGGCAATCAATAATGAAAATCGCTTTCGAGTTCATGCGCCCATCATCAAACTCACTAAAGCAGAAATTATTCAACTAGGAAGCACTCTTGGCGTAGATTACTCACAAACCGTATCCTGTTATCAAGCTAATGATTTGGGTGAAGCCTGTGGTGAATGTGAGTCTTGTCGTCTAAGACAGGAGGGCTTTAAGCAGGCTAATGTTGTCGACCCAACGCGCTATCGCAAAACTAAATAAAAACAAAATAGGCTTGTTTAAGCCTATTGAGATTGACTCTCAAGCATACGCGCAACATAACGCGCAATCAGATCAATCTCCAAATTCACTGCATCGCCTTGCTTTAAGTTTCCAAGAGTTGTACTTTGTAAGGTATGTGGAATCAAGTTCATATCAACAACACAAGCATTGGCACTATCTTCCGTTTTATTTACAGTAAGTGAGACGCCATTGACAACAATAGAGCCCTTATAAGCTAAGAACGGGGCTAATTCTTTTGGTGCCTCAATTTGCAATAACCAAGACCCATATGCATCTTGAGCGACTTGCGCAAAGTATGCGACTTTGCCAACTCCATCAACGTGACCACTGACCAAGTGACCGCCAAGACGATCATTGAGTCGGAGTGCCTTTTCCAAATTAACTGGGCCTACTTTATGTAAGCCAACCGTTTTATTTAGGGACTCTCGAGAGATATCCAAAGCAAAGGTATTACCTTCTAAATGGGTTGCTGTCATGCAAGCACCCTGAATAGCAATACTATCGCCTAGAGTTACATCATCCAAATATCCCGATGGAACTTCAACGATTAGATGAAGACCATCGCCCTTAGATTGAGCACTTTTGATTTGACCAACGGCAGTAATGATTCCTGTAAACATATGGGTGATTTTAGTTCTTCTGATTGAAATCTTGATTAAGACTTGATTAACCTGAGCCTGAGATCAGAGCCAATTAAACTCTGATCCATGATGTGCCAATCTTGCCGTGATTTCAATGAGGATAAAGCAGGGATATTTGCCATACCAATACCTTCACCCATCAAGAATGGAGCGTAATAAAGCAAGAGCTCATCTACACAGTTTTCTCTGAGCATGGAGCCATTGAGCTTAAAACCTGACTCCACATGGATTTCATTCATCTCACGCTCTTGCGCAAGAAAAGCAAATAGCTTTGGTAAATCTACTTTTCCATGAGCATTAGCCATAGCGATGACTTCAATACCTTTTATCGCAAATACTTTTACCTTCTCTTGTGCCTCTGGCGTATCAAGATTTGCGCAAACAATGATGACACCAGACTGATCTGCCTTATTCAGAATCTTGGCTTGAGGGGGTGTTTCCAATTTAGAGTCAACAATAACCCGCCATGGCTGACGTTGAGTTTCAACATCTCGCACATTCAGAGCGGGATCATCTTCTTTAACCGTACCAACGCCTGTAACAATGGCGCAAGCTTGCGCACGCCAGTGGTGACCATCAGCCCTCGCGAGCGGCCCAGTAATCCATTGACTCTCACCACTCGGCAAGGCCGTTTTTCCATCTAGACTTGCGGCAATCTTTAAACGTACCCATGGCAGACCACGAGTCATCCTGGATATGAATCCACGATTTAAGGCTTTGGCTTCCGATTCCATCAATCCAAATTGCACCTCAATACCAGCCGCTGTCAGCCTTTTCAAACCATTTCCTGCAACTAGGGGGTTTGGATCAGTCATTGCAGCAATCACTTTGGCTGGCTTTGCGGCAATCAAAGTATCAACACATGGTGGTGTGCGTCCAGTGTGGCTACATGGCTCTAAAGTGACATAGACCGTGGAACCTATAGGATCCTTCCCATTTGCTCTGGCATCCGAGATTGCTTGAACCTCTGCATGCGGACCACCAACGCGTTGAGTAAATCCGCGACCAATGACTTGCCCATCCTTAACAATGACACAACCCACCCGCGGATTAGGGTTAGCCAAATAAAGTGCTTTTTGAGCCTCGGCTAAAGCCTCGCCCATCCATTGGTAATCAACAGCGGTATACATGGGTCTATTAAACCATTCAATGGCAGCGCTTTGCATCCCTAGTTGGGTCACAGATACGCCATCGACCACCACTACCCAGTATCAGCTGGCGCTCTAAGCCAGAAACCCTCTGATGACCCAAGATCAGACGATTAGCAACAAATCCACCTTGAGCCGTCTTGGCGGCTCCGGCAGCATTAAAAAGAATCCCTATCTTGCTTGTATGTGGATCAATAAAGTGCCTAGCCCCACCCTTAAAAAAAATCGGATCGGTCTTGCCATGCGAGATCCATGTTTTATCGACGCAAGTAGATTTGGGACTCCTGCCAATGCAGCCACTATTAATACTCCACCCGTCCTCCCAAGACCTATTCGAGAGAGGCTCTATTTTTACAGGCTCACCGAGATGTAAGGCTTGCTGACGAGCAAATTGGGCATGCGCAATAAATCTTCTGGCCACTGATTCAATTTCACGAATAGTAATTTGCTCCTGTAACAGTGGCATCGTGATTGTTGCGGAGATGGCAAGGATTAAAACTACCGCCATTAACTCCAGCAAGCTTGCTCCTGATTCAAGGTGATGATCTTTATTCAAATGCTTGACGCCAATTTAGTCGTATCACCACACCTGATTTTTCATTCACCAAGACGTGCACTTGAATAGTTGGCATCTCTTTACTAGAAATTAACCATTGGTTTTTTCCTGCAGGTTGAATAAAGCAATTATTTTCAGTTAATGCAGATAAGTTAGTGATATTGTTTTCACACTCTAAAACTGATTTTTCTGCTGTTATAAATCTTTCATGCGCATGCTCGATAGTCTGCACCTGAATCATGCGTAAGACTGTCAATCGCTCTAGATACACAATCAAAGACGAACACAAAAGCAATAATGAAATAACCCAAGCCAAAATCATGGAAGATTTCTGGTAGTGAAGATTCGCTCAAAATCCTTCTGAATTGAAGCGCCATCAGTCATTTGAAGCTTGATCTTAAAAGCCCGCTGCCCTAGCCTTGAATGGCTTCCTAACTCCTCAACCCTAAAGGAATTGATGCCATTCATCAAAGTTGTATTTTGAATACGTCCTTGACGATCCAATGACTGGCACAGGAGCGAGCCGCCATTAGTCTTTGCGCCCTTAGGCAAACTAGCCTGTCTATCCACTAGAAAACCTTGAAGAGCTAAGTTATTTTTTGTTCGATCACTTGTTAAAACATTCCCAATGCAATCAAAATCAACACCATCAGATAACTGATGCCTGATGACTAAAGAATCTGATCCCTGGTAACCACTTCTTTTCTGAATTTCAACTGCTAGGTTTGAATTTTTCTGATCAATTTTTTGATGGATAGATTTAATATTTTGATAACCAGCCATTCGAAGCGCGCGGCCAATTAACTCTAGGGCGCGCTCTGCTTCAGTAGTCAAGGTGTGCGTTTTTTCATACTTGATTTGTTTGACGAACAGATCAGCGCTCGTTTTCAAAAGTGGATTTAGCAACAGAACGCAAAGAGCGATTGCGACTAGACACTCGAGAAGATTCATTCTTCAAGCCCTTAGAAAAAGTGTTAGGGATACTGGGAGATTTATTTTGACTGCTATTGGCTCTCACTTGCTCAGCGAGCTCATACGCGTCTAAATCCTGCCTCAGTTGTGAATGCTTGCTTTCTTGCTGATTGAGCCGAAGAGCCAAACCCTGATAAGCGCCAATGGAAGTCATCCAAACCCCCAAAATGAGGCTCATTGCTACCAAAACTTCTAGCAGGATGAATCCATTTGGTGATTCTGAGCGCATACGCCATTTTCTAGGGCTTCGATAGGCGCCGAAACAGCATTCAGAGGCTCTTCCTGTCAGAAAAGCGGAAGATTGGCCCCGGAGGATAAAGACAAGCGCCTGCTCAGCTTAAAATAGAGGGCTATGCTAAACGCCCTTGCCCATACAGAAGAAATCATCGCCGAGATACGTGCCGGCCGGATGGTCATTCTCGTTGACGAAGAAGATCGTGAGAATGAAGGTGATTTGGTCTTAGCAGCGGATCACGTCAGTGCTGAAGCGGTGAATTTCATGGCCAAACATGGTCGTGGACTCATTTGCCTGACCTTGACGCGCGAACGCTGCCAGCAACTGAATTTACCTCTGATGGTGCGTGATAACGGTACTTCAATGGGCACCAATTTCACAGTCTCAATTGAAGCTGCAAGTGGCGTTACAACTGGCATCTCTGCTGCAGATCGCGCCCTCACTATTAAGACTGCGGTTGCGTCCAATGCTAAACCAAGTGACTTGGTTCAGCCTGGCCATATTTTTCCCTTAATGGCACAACCAGGTGGCGTTCTGATTCGCTCTGGCCATACTGAAGCTGGTTGCGATCTTGCCGCAATGGCCGGTTGCTCACCAACATCTGTGATTTGCGAAATCATGAAAGATGATGGCAGCATGGCACGTCTACCTGACTTACTGGAATTCGCAAAAGAACATCAACTGAAGATTGGCAGCATCGCTGATCTCATTCAGTATCGCAGCCAACATGAAAGCATTGTGGTGCGCGAAGGAATGCGTGAATTTATTACCCCATGGGGCAAATTTGAAGGCATTATTTATCGTGATACGCCAAGTTCTTGTATTCATATTGCACTCGTTCACGGCAAGCCATCCGAAGGACTAGAAACCCTTGTGCGCGTGCATGAACCCGTCACTGTTCTCGATTTTCTAGATGCTAAGGTCAGCAATCACTCTTGGCCGCTAGCACAAGCCCTGCAGCAGATAGCTGCCGCCCCTAGCGGAGTTGCTGTTCTTTTGAATGCTGCTGGTATTGCCGCACCCAACAACGAAGATTGGTTGGCGCAGTTTCAGAAATTGAATCAATCTACAGATGAAGTGAAAAAACCTTTGTCTCGTAAAACCGATTTCAGAAGTTACGGAATCGGTGCACAGATTTTGAAAGATATTGGTGTCGGTAAAATGCGCTTATTAGCAAACCCAAATCCTGTACCTAGTCTTTCGGGCTATAAGCTAGAGGTTACTGGCTATACCCCGTATCAGCCCAAGTAATCTGTATTTATCCTATTGGAATATGATCATGACCGATTCAAATAATGACTTTGTAGGCGTTTTAGAAGCAGATCTCAATGGCCAAGATTTACGCATTGGTATTGTGCAAGCACGCTTCAATGAAGATCATTGTGTTGCCCTCACAAATGCTTGCATTAGTGAATTAATTTCCTTGGGCGTTTCCCAATCAGATATTAAGTTAGTTACCGTACCAGGTGCCCTCGAAATTCCATTTGCCCTTCAAAAGCTTGCTGAAACAGGAGAGTTTGATGGGCTGGTAGCACTAGGCGCTGTGATTCGCGGTGAAACCTACCACTTTGAACTAGTCTCCAATGAATCTGCTTCTGGAATTACGCGCATCTCGATTGACTCTGGCTTACCAATTGCCAATGGAGTGCTCACCTGCGATACCGATGAGCAAGCAAAAGTGCGTGTGAATGTGAAGGGTGCTGATTGCGCTAAAGCTGTTGTGGAAATGGCCAACCTTGCTTTAGCGCTGACTCCAGATATTGATATCGAAATGAATGTTGGTGAAGAGTAATGGTTCATATGAACAAATCGACTCTTAACCCTTCTCAAGCAAACTCTGCTAAGGATGGTGATACCAAGTCTACAGCCCCAAAACGCTCCTTGACGCCACGTCGTCGCGCTCGTGAATATGCCCTCCAAGGCGTGTATCAAAGCTTAGTTGTGCGTCGTGCAGGTAGCCTCCCTAATGGTGCAGCAATCTCAAAGCAATTGTCTGAAGATCCTGCTTTTAAGCGTTGCCAACTTGATTTATTTAATGGTATTTTTCAGGGGGTTTTAGAGCATACTGATGAGCTTGAGGCCATCATTACGCCTGCGCTTGATAGACCCATCAATGAGCTATCGCCAGTAGAGCATGCCGCTCTTTTAATTGGCACCTATGAATTATCTGCCGACCTATCTGTGCCTTACAAAGTCGCCATTAATGAGGCCGTAGAACTTGCTAAAACATTTGGCGGCACTGATGGCCACAAATATGTCAATGGCGTCCTAGACCTCTTAGCTCAAAAACTACGGGTAGCTGAAACCCAAGCGAAATAAATCAGTTCATTGAGTTAGTTGGCGATATCAGCCCCACAAGCTAAGGCTTATGGGGCTTTTTTACTTCTAGGGATAAAATCATTCTGAGTAGTGCGTACCCCTTTTGATCGGAAAAGTTCATCATGCAAAAAATTGATATTCGCAGCCTTCTAAAAGATCCTAGCCTATTTAAAGAGCAGGCCTTTATTGATGGCAAATGGGTTGACTCTAAAGAAACATTTGCAGTCACCAATCCAGCTACCGATGAATTAATCGCATCGGTAAGCAACCTGGGTAGCAAGGATGCAGAACTGGCTATCAAGGTAGCCGAGCAAGCACTTCCTGCTTGGCGCAATAAGATTGGCAAAGAGCGCGCCCAAATCATGCGCAAGTGGTTCGATCTCATTATTGAGAACACAAAAGATCTCGCCACCCTCATGACATTGGAGCAAGGCAAACCTCTAGCAGAGGCTTCTGGCGAAGTAGTCTATGGCGCTTCTTTTGTTGAGTGGTTTGCTGAAGAAGCAAAACGTGTTGCAGGCTCTATTCCTACAACTACTTGGGGTGATAAACGTATGATGGTGCTTAAGCAGCCTATCGGCGTATGTGTAGCTATCACCCCTTGGAATTTTCCGATTGCGATGATTACACGTAAGATTGCGCCCGCTTTAGCGGCGGGATGTACGATTGTGATCAAACCAGCAGAGCTTACGCCCTTATCCGCTTTAGCTTTGGCAGAACTAGCGGTGCGCGCTGGGATTCCAGATGGGGTCATCAACATCATTACCGCTGATGCCAATCAATCTGTTGTGATTGGTAAAACACTGTGCGCTTCTCCAACAGTGCGCCACCTCTCCTTTACAGGTTCTACAGAAGTTGGACGTATTCTGATGGAGCAATGCGCTCCAACGGTTAAAAAAATAGCTTTAGAACTAGGTGGTCATGCTCCCTTCATTGTGTTTGAAGATGCCGATATTGATGCTGCAGTCATTGGCGCTATCTCCTCCAAGTTCCGCAACTCTGGGCAGACCTGTGTTTGCGCCAATCGCTTTTATGTCCATAAAAAAGTTCAAGATCAATTCGTTGAAAAATTTGCCAAAGCGATTACAGCGATCAAAGTGGGTAACGGCATGGAGCCAGGCATTACTCAAGGACCACTGATTGAAGCAGCGGCCTTAGAAAAAGTCGAAAAGCATGTAGCTGATGCTATTAGTAAAGGTGCCAAACTTGTTACAGGAGGTAAGAGAAGTAGTGCTTCAAAGAACTTCTATGAGCCCACCATCCTGTCTAATGTTAATAATCAGATGCTGATTACCTATGAAGAAACCTTTGGCCCTGTTGCCCCCATTATTCCTTTTGAAACAGACGAAGAAGTGATTGCATTAGCTAACAACAGTCAATTTGGCTTAGCTTCCTATTTTTATAGCCGCGATATTGGGCGCATCTGGAAAGTTGCAGAGGCTCTGGAATATGGAATGGTTGGGGTCAACACTGGAATTATCTCCAATGAAGTTGCCCCATTTGGTGGTGTAAAACAATCCGGCCTTGGTCGCGAAGGCAGCGTCTATGGAATGGATGAATACCTGGAAATGAAATACGTCTGCGTTGGCTTGTAGCGCCTAGGATTTATTTCTTTTTATAAACCAAGTCCCACACACCATGGCCTAGCTTGATACCACGGTTTTCAAACTTCGTTACCGGGCGATAGCTTGGTCGCTCAACATAACCCAAATGCTGCGCACTTAATTGCTCAGCAGTGGGTTTAAATTCATTTAACTCTTTTCCAACCTCTTCTGGCTTAGGGAGATCTTCTGCGCCAAAGGTTTCGATCTTGATCTGCTGACTAGAGGTATTTTGAAGACTTGGTTCGGCATTGAGTACCAAGAGTATTTGCTCTGCATAATTATGCCAATCTGTTGCCAAATGTAAATATCCACCAAACTTTAAACGAGATACCAGCAATCTAACGAATTCAGCTTGAATCAGGCGACGCTTATGATGACGCTTCTTGTGCCATGGATCAGCAAAGTAAATATGAATGCCATCCAAAGAATTTGGGGTAACCATATTTTCAAGAACTTCAACAGCATCGTGACGAATCAGGCGCAGATTGGTAAGATTGTTTTCTCCAATCAGCCTCAATAAGGCACCAACTCCAGGAGGGTGAACCTCAATTGCCAAAAAGTCGTCTTCACTTCTTAAAGCTGCGATCTTGGCGGTGGTCTCGCCCATACCAAAACCAATTTCTAGAATCTTGGGTTTTGTAGATTCCTCAAACACGCTAACCAAATTAAGCGTCTTCTCTTGATATGGAATCAGAAAGCGTGGGCCTAGATCATCGATTGCACGCTGTTGTCCTGCGGTAGTTCTTCCAGCTCTTAAAACAAATGAGCGAATGCGCTCAAATCGTTTTTCTTGTTTTTTTGCTACTTGCTCGATCAACTTAAGCGACAACCTTCTTAAAGTAAGCAATCGTCTCTTTCAGACCATCTTCTAGATTGACTTTTGGCTGCCATCCTAACTTCGCTTTAGCTAATTCAATATTCGGTTGACGTTGCTTAGGATCATCTTGAGGCAAGGGTTGATGAATGATCTTGGATTTACTATCAGAGAGCTTAATAACTGTCTCAGCCAACTGCAATATTGTGAACTCGCCAGGGTTACCAATATTCACCGGACCAGTAAAGCCCCGTTCAGAATTCATCATTTTGACCATGGCATCGATGAGATCATCAACATAGCAAAAGCTGCGTGTTTGTTGGCCATTTCCATAAATAGTGATGTCTTTACCTTGCAAAGCTTGGACTATGAAGTTACTCACAACGCGACCATCGCTTGGATGCATGCGCGGGCCATAGGTATTAAAAATACGTACGACTTTGATATCTAGATTATGTTGACGGTTGTAATCAAAGAAAAGGGTTTCAGCACAGCGCTTGCCTTCATCATAGCAAGAACGAATACCAGTTGGATTGACCCTACCCCAGTATTCCTCGGGCTGAGGATGCACCTCCGGATCACCATAGACCTCACTAGTGGAAGCCTGCAAAATACGTGCGCGAGTCCTTTTGGCAAGACCGAGCATATTAATGGCACCATGCACACTTGTCTTGGTTGTTTGTACTGGATCGTATTGATAATGCACTGGAGATGCTGGACAAGCGAGGTTATAAATTTGATTGGTTTCTACATAAAGCGGGAATGTCACATCATGACGCATGAGCTCCAACTTCGGATTAGGCAATAAGTGCGCCAAGTTCTCTTTTGTGCCAGTGAAGTAGTTATCTACTACCAAAACATCATTACCCTCTTTGAGTAATTTCTCGGTGAGATGAGAGCCCAAGAAACCAGCGCCACCAGTGATGAGGATTTTGTTCATATTTTTATATTAAGAAGATGTGTTAATAATTTCTAGGGGCTCTCCAACCGGCGGATCTATAGGCATAAACTACCTCAGCTAGAACAATCAATAAAGATGTCATGAAGGATATCAGACCTAGCACGAAGGTCCAAATCACATAGCTTGTCTGTAGGGAACGGACAGCGCCCGCCTGAAAGAAAAATAGCTCAAGAACGGTAAGAGAGATAAAAACACCGCTTAGGACGTCAAAAAAGATGGCGGCGGTACAGAGTCGTCCACGAATCTTAGCCTCATTAGCCTCAACTTCCATATGCTTTAAAGCCTCTTGATCCTTGAATTTACCCTCATATAAGGCATTCTGAATTGTGCGCATACGATCAACCGTTCTCGCCAAACGACCAGAGATCGCATTGATCAGAGTGGCTACGGCAGTCAATAAAAATACTGGGGCTAAAGCCAGTTGAATATTATTCGTGATTGCGTCTATTGATATATCCATATTGAGCCTTCTAAATTCTTTCAGTAATTATTGTGACCAGGCAATTAAGCCACTATAGGATGTCCCCAAGACCAATAATCCGAATATGATCCGATACCAAGCGAATGGAATGAAATTATGATGCGCGACATAATGAATTAACCAGCGCACACAAACAAAAGCAGATAGAAAGGCCGCTATAAAACCGATAGCAATAGCAAAACTATATTCACCAGAAATTGTGACAGGATTTTTCCAAAGCTTTAATAACTCATAAGTAGTTGCACCCCCAATAACAGGGATGGCAAGGAAAAAAGAGAACTCTGTAGCTACAGCACGCGGCAAACCAAAAAGCATACCTCCAATGATCGTCGCACCAGAGCGAGAGGTGCCTGGAATTAATGCAACACACTGGGCAATACCTACTTTCAAAGCATCGAGGTAGGAGAGATCATCAACTGTATGTATTTGATTATTTGTATTACTAGTTTTTTCCTGACGATGCTCTGCCCAGAAAATAATCAATGCACCAACAATAAAAGCACTAGCAACTGGGATTGGCGAAAACAATACTGCTTTAATGTGTTTGCCAAATACAAAAGCTAAACCCATCGCTGGAGCTGAAGCAATCAAGAGGTTCAAAACAAAACGACGGGAGCTAGCGCTACTACTTAAAGACAAGGTAACCTTAAGAAGCTTTTCTCGCAATTCCAAGCAGACCGCCAAAATAGCACCAAACTGAATAATGACCTCAAAGGCTTTACCCCGCTCGTCATTGAAATCAAGCAAATCTCCAACCAAGATAAGGTGTCCGGTACTAGAGATGGGCAAAAACTCTGTAAATCCTTCAACTACACCCAAAATAACTGCTTTTAGTAACAATATAAGATCCATGGGACAAATTTTATAGGGATATGAAGTTACCAAAGCTTATTTGGCAAAATTGAGGGCAAATACCCTTCTAAAGCGATTTAGCCTTAAACTTCATGCACCTTTAAAGTAGATGAATTTGATGAACCCAGCACGCTTTCGCCTTTCTCGACTGACCATCTTTGGCTTAGTTCTGAGCCAGGCGCTCGGCCTAAATTCTTGGAGCTCTTTGACCTTTGCCCAAAGCCCTAATGGTTCGGTAAGGCCCGCTTTACCGACCTCAATAAGCGCCTCAACATTAATAGGCTTGGAGCAGCCGCCTCAAATTGCACCTGTGCCAAGTAAAACTGCTCTACCTAGCACTTCTGCGCCATCAAGCGTTAATAGCACTAATAACAACAATCAAAAAGGGCAATTAACTGATTTGATTCAGCTATACCAAGAGGCGGCATTTAGCGATCCAGTCTTAAATGCGGCGCGCTTTAATTACCAGGCCAGTAAAGAGTTGTTCTGGCAAGGTCTCTCTTTATTGCTTCCACAAGCAAATGCAACCCCTAGTGGAACGCGCTATTACCAACATGGTCAAGGAAGCACCGTGGTGGCTACTGGCTCTGGCAATTCACGCGTCTTTGACCAAAAAAGCTACACCGTTACCTTAACGCAACCCGTTTTTAACATGGGTGCACTGGAAGCTTTTAAACAGGGTGATTTAAATACGAAGATTGCAGATATGCGCTTTTATTTAGCGCAGCAAGATTTGATTATTCGCGTTTCACAAGCTTATTTTGATGCCCTTACTAGCCAAGATAATGTTGAGTTGTATCGCAATAAAAAAGGGCTCATTAAGCAGCAACTAGAAATTGCACAAGCAAAATTTGATGCCGGCTTAGCAACTATTGTCGATGTTAATACTGCACAAGCTGCACTAGATTTAGCCAATTCTCAAGAAATTGCTGCTCAAGCAGATTTAGTGGTAAAGCGCGGAGTTCTAGAGCAGCTCGTAGGAAGGCCGGTTGGCCCTCTTCGCCCATTAATTAAGGAAGCAAAAATCGATGGCGTGCTGAAAGATCCACGCTCTAAAAATAAAGATGTCAAAGGGATTCCGATTGCCGAAAGCGTGAACCCACAGTTGCCACCAGGACAAAACTTAGATGACTGGATTAATCAAGCGGAAGCAGCAAACTTTAATGTCCTCGCGGGTCAGCTAACAGTTAGTCTTGCTGAGAGCACTTATCGCGCCTCTCAGGCATTGAACTATCCTTCGCTTAACTTTGTTGGCACTAGTGGCTACAACACTTCAAATGGAACACCGAACAGCTATACCCCTGCTAATACCAATGTATACAACAATACAGTCGCCCTGCAAATGACAATACCTTTAGTGTCTGGCGGCTTTAATAGCTCTGTTATTCGTCAAAATGCTGCATTAGTTGATACAGCAAAAGCTAACTACGATAATGCTCGCCGTACTGCGGCGCAAAATACGCGTGCAGCTTTCACAGGTTTCTATGGTGGTCTTGCCAGCGTTAAAGCTTATGAGGCGGCCGAACGATCTTCCAACTCCGCACTCGAATCTAGTAAATTAGGATTCCAAGTAGGTACTTTAATTAATATTGATGTCTTAATTGCGCTAGATACTTTAATTACTACTAGGTCTCAATTACAGCAGGCTCGTTATAGTACTATTCTCAATGCAATCAAACTGAAAGCCCAAGCTGCTGCATTAAGCGATGAAGACTTAATTGCAATTAATTCTTTGCTCCGCTGAGAAGTTCCAAAGAAGCCTTTGAGACCTCGCAAACGGTTGGTGGAGCTTGTATGTCACCAATATTCTGAATCTTATCTGACCAGTAACCCTCTGTCTTCCACCTTGGTGAATCGCAATAAATCTCAACTGTAGGCTTACTCAATACTGCAGATAAATGGGTCAGGCCAGTATCAACACCAACTACCAAAACTGAATTGGCAATCACTGAAAAAGCTTCTTCAATAGAAAAGGCATTTGGAACCAGTGAACCTGGAATTTGTTTTGATAATTGATTGCTAATCACCTTCTCATCAGAACTTCCCCAAGGCAGAATAATTTGATAGCCACGACTTGCCAATTTCTTTCCTAAGTCGATCCAATTTTGATTAGCCCAGCGCTTAGCATCTCTTGCAGTGGAATGAAAAAATAAGATGTACGGTTTATGTAATCCAGAAAATTTTTTAACATTAATCGTCTCTATATAAGCAGTAGGATAAAACTGCACCTTTTCAGACCTATTAATGAGCGGCCAATTGAGGGCTGCGCTTGTCACGTAACGCGAGCGATCAACCGCATGGCAGTGAAATGGAACTTGAACTGACTGGCTGTAAAACATGCGAGAAATTGACTCATATCCAGAGAATTCAGTAGCATTCGCAAGACCAGCCACCACAACATCTGGACTCTTCTTGGCCAAGATACAAACTAGAGCGGACTTTAGTAGTCCCTGCGTTTCAATGATGACGTCGTAGCTAACTTTTTGAAGCTCCTGCTTGAAGGTGAAAAATTCCCTCCAAGTTTGTAAACTAAACAATGCTTTTTTCCAGCGACGCAGCCCAAACGGAATAATGCGATCGACACCTCTAAAGCCCTCACTGCTTAGTAACGGGGTTAAAAGGTGCACATACCCTTCTTCAACGACCCAATCAATTTGTGCGTTAGGTAAGCGCGCCCGAATGTCCCAAACAATTGGCAGGTTATGCATTACATCCCCTAAAGAGGAGAGTTTGACCAATAATATTTTGGGGGTTGCACTTAGATTAACCATTAAAACTTCGGGGCTTCTTCCCAAGAGAGCCCGGCAGAATCTTTAGTATTGAGGTTGGGCTTAGAGCCTAATGCTAAAGGCCATTGAATCGCTACCAAGGGGTCATCCCATAATAAGCAAAACTCACTTTGCGGATGATGGTAGTCTGTTGTTTTATATAAGAATTCTGCTGTTGGCGAGAGAACCAGAAATCCATGAGCAAAACCTGGTGGAATCCATAGCTGCTTATGATTTTCTGCGCTTAACTCTAAACCTATCCATTTGCCATAAGTTGGAGAATTTTTTCGCAGATCTACGGCAACATCAAAGACTGCACCAGAGAGCACCCTCACTAGCTTGCCTTTCTGTTTTTCCAACTGATAGTGCATCCCGCGTAACGTAAATTGACGAGAAGACGAATGATTATCCTGGACAAAATTAATATCTAAACCCGTTGCCTCTGAAAAATCTCGCGCATTAAATGACTCAGTAAACCAGCCGCGTTCATCACTGAATACTTTTGGCTCAATAATCAATACATCTGAGATTGATGTTGGTGTTACTAAAATTTTAGGCTGCCGTTTCAAGCTAGACATTAACCAACCTTCTTGGTAGACAAGGAAATAGGCTGGGCGCCACTCTTCATTTCATTCAAAATCTTTACTAAATACTGGCCATAACTGTTCTTACTTAATTGGGAGGCCACCTTTTGAACTGTCTCGACATCAATCCAACCCTGGCGAAATGCAATCTCTTCGGGACAAGCAATCATAAGGCCCTGGCGCTTCTGTAGGGTTGCAATAAAACCGGCGGCATCTAATAAAGAGTCATGTGTGCCAGTATCTAACCAAGCAAAACCGCGACCCATAATTTCAATATTTAATTGATCTTTTTCTAGGTAAGTACGAATGATATCAGTAATTTCTAATTCACCACGCGCACTAGGTTTAATTGAGCTGGCGATATCGCATACTTGGTTGTCATAAAAATAGAGGCCGGTGACCGCATAATTACTTCGGGGTTGTGCTGGCTTTTCTTCAATCGAAATAGCTTTGTAATTTTTATCAAACTCAACTACACCGTAGCGCTCTGGATCGGTCACATGATAAGCAAAAACAGTTGCCCCACTTTCACGCTCATCCGCACTTTTGAGATTTGCTACCAATTCATGGCCATAAAAAATATTATCGCCAAGCACTAGGGCACTTGGGTGATTATTAATGAAATTTTTTCCAAGAGTAAATGCTTGAGCCAAGCCATCAGGCGAAGGTTGCACACAGTATTCAATATTGATACCCCACTGAGATCCATCACCAAGGAACTCTATAAAACGTGGCATGTCATGCGGGGTGGAGATTAATAAGATATCTCGTATTCCTGCTAACATTAAAGTAGTTATTGGGTAATACAACATCGGTTTGTCATACACCGGCATGAGCTGCTTAGAAACTGCTTGGGTGATTGGATATAAACGAGTACCAGAGCCTCCGGCCAATATTATTCCCTTGCGTTTTTTTTTAAGGCTATTTGCCATCTTTATCCTTATGCACCAGGATGCAGCAAAACGTCAATTTTTTGATAATTGCTTGACGTAAGCGGTTACTTGCTCATCCCACGGCGTATTCCAATGGGGTAATTTTGACACAAGATCTAGGCGCTCAAGCTCAATTTGAAGCTTATTCGTAGATAAACGAGAATTCATTGGCCTAAGGGCTGGCAAGGGGTACTCTGTTGCGAGGATCGGCTGAATAGATGCAGGAGTCGCCTGAAGAATAACTCCAGCATCAATGGCTGACTGCAGCGCTAGACAGGCTACGCCATACCAATTCGTTACCCCACGAGGGACTGCATGATAAATGCCAGAAATAAATTGTCTAAGTTGACCATCCTTAAGTGCTAAATTGCAAGCCAATTCCGCCAACCAAGAGGCACCAGTGGGGACCCCATATTGATCATGGATAATTCGAAGTATTGAGCGTTCTTTTGCTAAGCGCAAAATAGTATGAATGAAATTACTGCCATCGCCATAAACCCAGCTTGTTCTAAAAATTGCATATTGGCCGACTGAATTTTTAGCAAAAGTGGCTGCAATTGCCTTCTCACCTTTTTCTTTGGATTTTCCATAGACGCCTAGAGGGTTGGTTTTATCCGCTTCTATATATGAACCCTGTTTAGATCCATCAAATACATAATCAGTAGAAAAATGAATAAGTGCTGTGCCATGAAGTGAGGCATATTGAGCCATCACTTCCGGTGCGGTCGCATTAATGGATAATGCCAATCCTGACTCAGACTCCGCCATGTCAACCGCAGTATAAGCAGCTGCATTAATAATCAACCTTGGCTTAAAGTCGTTTAATAAATTAGTAATTTCATTTTTAACACTAAGATCACATTCGCTTCGGCCAACAAAATAAATGGAGTTACCCTTTTGAAATAAAGAATGCTTGAGCTGCCCCTGAAAAGCTCTTCCTATCTGACCATCTTTTCCAAAAACTAAAATATTCATTGGGTTTTATATTGCTTTTAAAGCCACTCGCGATAGGATCCATTCACCACACCCTCTACCCATTGGGGATTATCCAAATACCAATGGACTGTATTACGAATTCCAGTATCAAATGTTTCTACAGGGCGCCAACCCAGCTCCTTCTCAATCTTGCTAGCATCTATGGCATAACGCAGATCATGCCCAGGGCGATCGCTCACAAATGCAATCTGCTCTTTATAGGAATGCATATCAGAACGTGGACTTAGCTCATCTAAAATTTCGCAAATAATATTGGCAACCTCTATATTGGCTTTTTCATTCCAGCCGCCAATGTTATAAATTTCTCCAAGTTTACCCTTCTCAAGTACTTTGCGAATTGCTGCACAGTGATCCCCCACATACAGCCAATCTCGAATTTGCTGACCATCGCCATAAATAGGTATAGGCTTACTATTCAATGCATTCAAAATCACTAGAGGTATTAACTTTTCTGGAAATTGATAAGGTCCATAATTATTTGAACAATGAGTAGTAATGACTGGAAGTTGATATGTATGAAACCAAGCGCGAACCAAATGGTCAGAGGCTGCTTTAGAGGCTGAATATGGACTATTTGGCATGTATGGATTAACCTCACTAAAAGCTGGGTCTGATAAAGATAGAGCTCCATAGACTTCATCGGTTGAGATATGAAGAAAACGAAACCGATTCTTTTCGGGCTCGTTTAAGGAAACCCAATACTCTCGAGCGCATTCCAATAAATTAAAGGTACCAACAATATTAGTTTGAATAAATTCATTAGGGTCGCATATCGATCTATCTACATGACTTTCAGCAGCAAAGTTAATAATAGCTCGAGGCTTATTCTCTCTGAGAAGCCTTGTGACTAAGGCCTTATCACCAATATCGCCATGAATAAATAAATGGCGCATATCGTTTTGCACATATTCTAATGTACCTAAATTTCCTGCATAGGTTAATTTATCAAGATTGATAACGCTTTCCGCGCTCGAGCTTGATATCCATTCAAGAACAAAATTACTACCTATAAAACCTGCGCCGCCGGTTACCATTATCATAACTATTACTTTTAAATAGAGATTAATTAAATTGCAATAAATAGTGCCTATGAAATATGCAAATTATTACCATCCAGACAGATTAAACAATGCTTCATTCGATCTTGTTGATAAACATCATACATACAATCCAACCTATACAAATCGGGCGCTTAGGGCAGCATTTCTAACCTATGGCATTGAATTGAACAACCCCGATTTTAATCATTCCCGAAATATTGAGTTTAATTTGTATCACGATGGACAGAACGTTGAAATAGACCAAACAAAACTGAACTATTTAATAGCAACTGAAAATCCTCATATTTGCCCCAAGAATCTAGATAAAAGCTACTTGAAACAATTTACTCGAGTCTTCACCTGGAACCGAGACTTAATGGATTTAGAAAATACAACATTAGTTATGATTCCAAATCAAGTACTACAAAATTCTTCAAAAATGAAATTTTTAGGGTTTTCTGAAAGAAAAATTTTTTCGTGCATTATTAATGCAAATAAGGGACTAAGAGAAAATATTAGCAATGACCTTTATTTAGAACGTCTGAAAGTAATCAAATGGTATGAAAAAAATCATCCCCAGTTCTTTTCATTGTTTGGGCTTGGTTGGCATAAACCAGCGCCATCTCGTAGACCGCTAGGCAGAATTAAAAGGCGCATTGAAAGATTAGCATCTCAAATTTATGGATATAAACCTTTTCCTAGCTATATTGGAGAAGTATCAGACAAATCTGAAATATATAAAAATACTAGATTTGCCTACTGCTATGAAAACGTAAGCAACCTACCAGACTACATCAGCGAAAAAATATTTGATGCATTTTTTAGTGGGTGCGTCCCAATATATTGGGGATCAAGCACAATCAATGAAAGGATACCTAAGGGTTGTTTTATAGATAGAAGAGACTTTGAAAATACCGAGCAAGTGCACAAATTTCTATTGGGAATCACGGAGGACCAATACAAAATTTACCAAGATAACATTAGATCTTTTCTCGGAAGCAAAAAATCTCTTTTGTTCGATACCAATACTTATGTCGAAACTATAACAAGCTGCATACTTCAGGATATCAATCTATGAAACAAAGATATCTAATAGATTATGTAAATCCGAATGCTGGTATTGGTCACTCCCTGGGTCTAATCAATCAAGCACTTAAAATTTCCATTAGAAATAACTTGTGTCTAGCCTTTTCTTCTTCACAGTTATATAAAAAAGATACATCAAATGACTCAAATTATTTTAAAAAAATTTATAGGAAACTAACTGGTAAAAAAGTATACCCAACACATAATTTAGATGATGATCTAAATAAACTTTTTGGACTTCAGCTCCAATTAGTGGATAGGGCCATAATAGAAAGAAAAATAAAAGACAAGAAATTGAACTTAATCCTAATAGATCCGGAAGAGCTTCCAATACCGTCAAATAATCAAATAGATGATGTCGCTTATACTGCTCTAGACAATTTAATTTCAAAAGCAAAGCAAAATAATGTTGCTTTTCAATTAGCTCATAGAGATTATGGCGATTATGAATATGAATCAACCAAGCATTGGTTCATAAATTCGTATAGAAATGCCCGAAATTTTCATCCGATCCAGCTACTATATGACAAAAAAACTCTTAACGTAGCTGTTCACATAAGAAGAGGAGACCTGCTGCCTGGAAATCAATTCTCAGATCTATCCGACCGTATGCTACCTGATAAATGGTACCTCGATATTATCGATACAGTCATAAAATTTTCCCAAAAACGGGTGGCAATTTATATTTTTAGCGAAGGTAAAGAAAATCGATACCTATCAGAGAAGGGTAATTTTATTAATTGGACTACCGATCACCTTCCTAATAATACATGCGATATCTTTGAATTAATTGACCATAGCTTTAATAGCACTTTTCATCACTTGCTGCATGCCGATATATTAATTGGATCCAAAAGTGGAATGACACATCTTGCGGGAATGCTTGGAAGCCAAATAAAGTTAGTCCCTAGAATGTGGCACTCCTACCGCGGCGCCGAGAAAACGCTCGAACTTTCAGACTCTTTACCAGTAAATCAGGACATGATTAGTAAATTTCTATCAAAACACCTTCCTGCGCAGTAGAAAATAAAACTGAATTGAGCAGACAACTATAAATTTCTCTAGCTTTTGAAATGGACTCCTCCACCTCACACTTCTCTTTTGATATCTTGTATAAATTTGAGTAGCTGCTGAAATGGATAAACCTGGGAACTTTATATTTAGATAAGCTAGTAATTGTGATGCTCTATAAAGTCTCTTTCCAAGAGGCATGGCTTTCGGCCTGAATTTATCAGGCACACCCAAGCGTCCCAAATAAATCTTCTGAATTTTTAATGTTGAAATCTTAAACTTTGAGACATACCTAGAACTACTCTGCTCGGGATACTGCCTGTATACCAATAGCTTATCTTTCAAATTAGCAAATTTATACCCTGCGGCCGCAATCTGACACCAAAGAAAATAATCTTCTGCCATTGGCATTTCTAGAGAGTACTTGAATTCTTTAAAGATTTCGGATTTGCCCATAATTGTTGAATTACATATAGAGCAATATGCAACTAGAAGTGATCGCAAATCTGGATCTGAGAAACTATCTTTAGATGCTTTTAATTTCCCAGTTAATTGGTTTAAATTCCATTGTGATGACCCACATACATCTATTGCATTACTCTCCAGAAAATCAAACTGTTTTTGAAGTCTCCACGCATCTGAAATATCATCCGAATCCATTAGTGCAATATATTTTCCGCTCGCCCGCTCAATCAGTGAATTTCGTGCAACTACAACCCCACAATTTGCATCTGAATAAACTTTAATTACTCTTGAGTCTTGATATCCATCAATTATTTTTCGAGTGTTATCGCTCGAACCATCATCATATATAAGCAATTCAAAATTTTGATAAGTTTGATTCAGGATACTTTCAATAGCTTCTGCAATATAAAGCTCAGAATTGTAAGCTGGCATCAAAACACTAATTAGAGGGTTAATTATCATTAGAAAAAGCTTTGCAGGAGACGTCCAAGTCTTTTTAATTTCTTGAGAATTCTTGATGGAATCGATTTTTGGCTGCCGCCGTAATCAAGTGCAAAATCCCAGCTTGACTGATAAATGACGCCCAAATAATGAGTCCTTATCTTAGTTGGTGACTCTCCAATTCTTCGAAGTAAGTAGTAGTGCCAATCATAGTAATAAATTCGGAATAGTTGCTCAATTGGATATAGAGGAATTGCTTTAAAGTTTAATAATGCCTCTAAATAAATCAAGGACTCGGGTTGTGTGGGAGTACAAATATCCCAAAAAGAAATATTCTTGGGCTTAAGATAAAACTCATCCAAAGATTTCCATACTTTTGCGGACCAAATAAATGGCGGACATGGACAGTAATAATTTGGCCCTTGACGTCGAAATAAATCTTTTACCCTACTAGCTTCGGCGGTTAACTGGAGGGGGATTTTAGTAAATCCGCGATCAATTGCAAGTTGAAAGTACTCTTTGTTTTGATAAATCACAGTATATGGATTGCCATCAACCGCCAAAAAATCTGACTTATAAAAATCTTTAAGGAAAATGCAGTCCGAATCCAAGCAAACATAGTTTTTACATAATTCTAATCGCCAAAACTCAGATTTAATAATCTGTTGAGTGAGATTGCCAGATTTATCCTCTATAAAATGACGTTGCAAGCCAGTGCCGGAGTGAATAATAGACTCATCTGATATCCATTGATAACCTCGATCGCCAACCACCTCTACCAATAAATCTCTATCAACCATGGGGGTTGATATATAAAATTGGATTTGGTCAACGTTGAACTTGGATATAGACTTTAGCAGTCTCTTTAAACGCAAAAAATCTTTGCGATAGGATTTGCAATACAGAACAATATTTTCCAAGACAAAACCTTTTATAGAGCAATATGCTTAAGGATAGCGCCAACTGCTTGATCTACACCAATCGGCTTCCAAATAGGTTGAATTAAGCGTTTTGACTGCCAATCCAACCATATTTTCTCTAATGCAATTGAAATCCCCCTCAAATCTCCTTCGGCGCTTAAGTATGAACCACGATCAAACAACATTTGATCTAGTTGTGGATTACGATGGGTAATTCCCCATATTGGCCTACCCGTCCAAAGATAGTCATAAAACTTAGAAGGGATATATTCGGCACACCACTCATCATTACCGTGAAGCAAAATCAATATATCAGCTTCTTGCATTTTCTCTGCCACACGCTGACGGCCTGATTTTCCAGTCGTAGGATCAACTTCTAAGCGACCATGTGCCAATAGCAAATCACTAAAACCAAATTTCTCAATAGCTCCTACTGATAATGAATCCAAGGGTGCACCATAAGCATGGACTCGAACCAGATTTCTCGCCTGAGGATATTTTTTAAATAAAGGTACTAGAGCCTTAAGGATGGTTGATAAAGAGCGATCGTTCGCCAATGAGCCAAAGTGGGACAGGTTCAATTGGTCGGCGTACTTATGCTCCTGATTCCTGCTGAGACCCCCTGGAGGATGGGCGCCCGGGGTTACTACAAAACCATGAGCATTGTTAGGAGTATTGAGGTTAGGGTTGCGTACCTTGGCGTAATGCAAAGCACCATCAGTAAACCACCAGACTTTATCAGAGAAGCGGGTAAGCTGATTTTCTAAATAATGTCTAAAACGAGCATCGCGATTTTTAGGTTTTCCAAATCCCTGATCATTGGGATTTTTACGAATCACTAGTGGATCATGCACCTCCGAGATCAATTTAATTCCAGTTGCCTTTTTTAGCCATACACCAGCTAAGTGTGCTGACCACGCGCTACCAACAGAAAATACCACGTCTACTTTGCCAGAACGAATTAATCGGTAACCATGAAAAAAGGCTGGTAGAGACCATGACCATTGACTGGAGTAGCCTAAACACAGCTTTTCAATCGCAATAAATGGAGCAAGTAATATAGATACTATTCTAGTTGTCAGCTTATAAAACCAGCCACGACCATATTTATTAGCAATCCAATGCCGAAAATCAAAACGAAAGCCAGATGGTCCCCAAGCAATAAATTGATGATGGGGGAAGCGTTGATCTTTAATCCCAGTAATTGCGCTAAAGACAATAGGCTCTAAGCCAGCTTCTAAAAAATAAGGAATCTTATCAGTAATAGTTAAACTGGCAGCACGCCCATCCATGTTGAAAGCATGAGACAAAATCAACCAACGCTTTTTTTCAGTTACCGCAGGAATTTCAATGCTCACTAGCGATTCCAGATGACTTAACTAATTTCCAGCAACTATCGACATTACAGCCATTCGTACTGCAATGCCAAAGGTGACTTGATTTAAAATGACTGATTGTGGCCCATCAGCCACAGCCGAATCAATTTCTACTCCACGATTCATTGGGCCCGGATGCATGACGATTGCATCAGATTTAGCAAGTGCCAAACGTAATGGCGTTAAACCATACTGCTTAAAAAAAGCGTCGCCCTCAGGAACCTGCCCTACTTCCATGCGCTCTTTTTGAATGCGCAAAGTCATAATCACATCAACGCCTTTCAAGCCCTCTTCCATACTGTGAAAGACTCTTACGCCCAAAATATTGAGATCGCTTGGCAGTAAACTCTCAGGTCCTATAACCCGGATATCTTCGCAACCCAGCGAAGTAAGAGCATGTATATTCGATTTAGCGACACGGCTATGCACAATATCCCCAACAATAGCCACCTTTAAGCCTTTAAAATTTTTCTTAAAGTGACGCATCGTATACATATCCAATAAACCTTGGGTTGGATGCTGATGGCTACCGTCACCCGCATTCACAACATGAACATGCGCCGGCACATGATTGGCAATCTCGATTGGCGCTTTTGAAACACTGTGGCGCACTACAAATATATCTGCCTGCATAGCAACTAAGTTATCAATTGTGTCAAGTAGGCTCTCACCCTTCGCAGTAGAAGAGGTAGAGATATCTAAGTTAATAACATCTGCTGACAAACGCTTAGCGGCAATCTCAAAAGTCGTTCTAGTGCGTGTAGAATTTTCAAAGAAGAGGTTAAAGACACTCTTACCCCGCAACAAAGGAACCTTCTTTATCTCTCTTGATGGATCGGTGATACTTACAAACTGCTGAGCAGTGTCCAGAACATGAAGGATCTGCTCTTTTGGCAAACCCTCCAAGGTCAAGAGGTGGGTGAGTTCTCCAGCGGCGTTAAATTGATTCGCTAAGTTACTCCCTGAGCCCATTATTCACGCTCCTCAAGCTGAAAGCTAAATTTACCGGTAACATCTTTTTCTAAAACTAAGATTTGCTTTTCGGGGATGTGGATTTTTTCACCCACAAAGCTTGCACAAACGGGAAGCTCACGATTACCGCGATCAGCAAGCACCATTAATTCGACTTGTGCGGGACGACCAAAATCAAATAGTTCATTTAAGGCTGCGCGAACTGTTCTACCAGTGAACAAAACATCATCAATTAAAATAATATTGGCACCATTCACATCAAAAGGCAAATGAGTCGTCATGGTGCTAGCGGTACGCAGAGCGGTCATTCCTTTTTCAGCATAGTCATCGCGATGAAAAGCAACATTAATTACGCCATAGTGAGGTAAGCCCAAATCTTTAGCTAAGCGTTCTGCAATCCAGGCGCCGCCCATTGCTAAGCCAGCAAGTTCAAAAGGGCCTTGCTGCAACCTTTTGTGAAGCTCTTCGAGTAATTTTCCGTATAACAGTTCAGCGTTCATTAGTTTTCCAACACTTCTCAATTTAAGCCAGCGGTCGTTCCGAAAAATACTGCTCCAAAATCAAAGCAGCAGAGTGCGCATCTAGATTGTCCCGCATCTTGGAGTCACTCTCCAAAATAGCGGATGAATAACGCTCATCAACCCAAACAACGGGTAAATTGAGTCTTCCGTGCAATTGATTGCCAAAACGGGTCGCTTTAGCAGTCATTTCGTGCTCAGCCCCATCAGGATGCACTGGGCGTCCAACCACCAGCTGCTGGGGTTGCCACTCCTTTATAAGCGCCTGGATTTCTTGAAAGAGCGCATCAATATTAGGCGCAGCAATTATCTTTAATGCTTGCCCCGCTTGCGTTATTGAATTTCCAACTGCGACACCAACTCTACGTGTTCCATAATCAAAGGCCATTACCGTAATTGGCTCAGTGAGTGAAGCATTAGTCATATTAGGCATGCCCCGCTTCACCGGAAAGAGATGCCAAATTAAATCCGAGATGACTCATGGTTTTTTCATAGCGCTGAGTCGATGGTGTATTAAAAATAATTTCCATCATTTGCTCACGTGACAGAGGGACGTTCATCCAGCCATTCAAGGTGATTTCTTCTTCTAATTGACCAGCACCCCAACCCGCATAACCAAGCGTCATCAAAAATTTTCTGGGGCCATTGCCGATAGCTACTGCCTCTAGCACATCCTTGGATGTGGTCATCGTAAGTCCACCCGGAATAATTAAGGAGGAGCTATAAGCAAGATGAGGGTTGGACTCATGGAGAACGAACCCACGCTCTACCTGAACAGGGCCACCGAAATAAACAGGCTGCTCCAGCAAGGGTGCGATTTCAAGTTTAAGTTCAATCTTGTCAAACAAAGTTGCCAAATCAACTTCAGTGGGTTTGTTCACTACCAAACCCATCGCACCTCGTTCGTTATGCTCAAACAAATAGATGACAGAATTTGCAAAGTTAGGGTCTACCATGCCCGGCATAGAGATGAGAAACTGGTTAGCTAAATGATCGGCAGAATAGGAAATTAAAGACCCTGGGTCTGAATCATGGGGGGCTTTTTTGGCCGTAGTCATATAGATCTATTTTACCGAATATCTAGATTTTTCCGGTAACCCAGTAGGCAAAAATGCCAACTAGCTCATGCAGCAAGTTATTCCAATTAGCAGCGCCTCCACCCAGAGTGAATGACGTCCATGGAATACTATTTGCCGTCTGGTAATCCACTGGTAAAGGCAAGACATCAATACCTTGTTTTTCAAATATCTTGACCGATCGATACATATGACTAGCAGAGGTAATCAGTAGCCAAGGCTTTGAGGCTCCAGCCGCATTCTTTAGGCCGAATTCTTCAATCATGGGCTTCATATAAAGAACGTTCTCATAAGTATTACGTGACTGATTTTCGTAGTGAGCCATCTTTTCACTTAATCCCTGCTCGTCAACTAATTGCTTGAATGCGTCAGCCTCAGAAGGCCCTATTGGATTGATACGACCTGAGTGACCGCTGAAAATAAAAGGTAGGTCTGGATACTTTCGAATGAGCTCAAAAGCTTTGGTGACACGTTCTGCAGCAGAGCCAATAGATATTTCTCCGCGATCAAGCGCAATTTCTCCACCCTCAATCGCACCCCCTAAAATGATGATGCCGCCAATATCATTGCCCGTAATATTTGCTATAGAGGTTTTAGGAACGACATCCTCAAGACTTCTTAATCCTAACTCAGAGGTCGGTAGCCACCCCACAATCAGGAGCTCCAGTAAAGCTAGCATCAAGAAGCGTTTACACAAGTCGAGCTTTCTGAGAGATAGGAATAGTAAGCTCAGAAAAACAAAAACAATTACCCAATTCAGCGGCTCAATGCAGAACTGCACTACCTTCGAAAGAATAAAAAAGATCGTATCCATCATTAATCAAGATCTTAACCCTTTTAGCTAAAGCCCCCTCAACAAATTCTTCCAATTACCCCTAATATAGGGGCTATGCAAAAAGCTCTTGTTTGGCTCCGACGTGACCTCCGCTTACATGACAATGCGGCGCTTCATCACGCCTTAAAAGAAAGCAAGCAAGTCTGGCTGACTTTTATCTTTGATACAGATATTCTCAAACCTCTGATTCAAGGTGAACTCGATGCTAGAGGCTTGAAACATGACCGTCGAGTTGATTTCATCTGGCAAGGGCTAAAGCAAATTGATGATGAACTTCGGCAATTGGGTAGCGGCCTCATTGTGCGCTTTGCTAAGCCAGCTGAATGTATTCCTCAAATTGCTCAAGAATTAGGTGTTGAAGCTGTATTGACCAATCATGACTATGAGCCCCCTGCCATCGCTCGAGATGAAATTATCAAAACTTCATTACAAAAAATAAATATTCAGTTTGCAAGCTTTAAAGACCAAGTCATTTTTGAGAAAAAAGAAATTCTCACCAATTCAAATACTGTTTTTTCTATCTTCACACCCTATAAAAACAATTGGCTAAAAACACTTCAAGAAAAAGATCTTGCCTCTTATGAATGCAGCCCTAAGCCAGGGCAAATTGCTGCTATTTCTAAAAAATTAGACTTGCCACTCCCCTCCCTAGAATTCATGGGATTTTGCCCTACCGGTATTGAAACTTATCTTCCACCCGGATCTGAAGGCGGACAGGCATTCTTGGAAGACTTTCTCTCGCGAATTGATCAGTACCAAATGGGGAGAGATTTTCCAGCAATTAAGGGCGTGAGCTACCTCTCTACTCATTTACGCTTTGGCATGCTTTCTATACGGGGCCTTGTACGCGAGGCTCATCGCAGAATGTTGGCAGGCAGCATGGGCGCTACCATTTGGTTAAGTGAGCTCATTTGGCGGGATTTTTATTTCATGATTCTGGCCAATCACCCACGTCTGACTGATGGTGCTTCATTCAAACCAGACTACGACAATATTACTTGGGAAGAAGGGACTCATGCTAAAAAATTATTTAAAGCCTGGTGCGAAGGTAAAACTGGTTACCCATTAGTTGATGCAGCAATGCATCAACTCAATCAAAGCGGTTATATGCACAATCGCCTGCGCATGGTAGTGGCGAGCTTTCTAACAAAAGATTTAGGAATTGATTGGCGATGGGGTGAAGCCTATTTTGCAGAGCATCTCAATGACTTTGAGCTCTCATCCAATAACGGTGGCTGGCAGTGGGCATCCTCCTCAGGCTGCGATGCACAACCCTATTTCCGGATCTTTAATCCCATTACTCAATCAGAAAAGTTTGATCCAGAAGGAAAATTTATACGCCGTTACTTGCCGCAATTAGAGAAACTTTCCAAGAAATCGATTCATGCCCCATGGAAATCAGGTCATATTGAACTTGAAGCTGCTGGCATCGTACTGGGGCGAGATTACCCATTACCCTTAGTCGACCATGATGAGGCACGTAAGAAAACCTTGATGCGTTATAGCGTTGTGAAAAAAGTCGGTTAAGTCTACTAATAACTTAACAATCCGCTTTAAGATAAGGTATGAGCAAGATCTATGCTGTTGGTGACATTCAAGGATGCGCACCTTCACTCAAAGCCCTCGTTAAGAAGCTCCCCAAACATTCGAAAATGATTTTTTTGGGGGACTTAGTCAATCGCGGCCCCGATTCACTTGGGACTTTGCGTCAACTCAAAAAACTTCAAGAATCCGGTCGGGCTGAATGCATTCTGGGTAATCACGATCTTCACCTTCTAGCAATTGATGCCGGAATTCGTAAAACCAAAAGCCTTGATACAGTGGAGTCCATTCTTAAGGCACCAGACCGTAGAGAACTCATCAATTGGGTACGCAAGCGCCCTATGGCACTCAGCAATGGAAAAGTACTGGCCGTACATGCTGGCGTTCTTCCGCAATGGGATTTACAGCAAACAATCGAATATGCGCAAGAAGTGGAGAAGGCTTTACGCAGCAAATCCTATAAAGAGTTCCTGGGAAATATGTATGGCAATACGCCCAATAAATGGAGTAGATCCCTTAAAGGCTACGAGCGCCTTCGAGTCATTACTAATGCGCTAACCAGAATGCGATTTTGCACCCCAGGGGGGCAAATGGAGTTTGAAAG
The DNA here is from genome assembly GCF_018882005.1 of Polynucleobacter sp. es-GGE-1. Lineage (NCBI taxonomy): Bacteria > Pseudomonadati > Pseudomonadota > Betaproteobacteria > Burkholderiales > Burkholderiaceae > Polynucleobacter > Polynucleobacter sp. es-GGE-1. The sequence continues at coordinate 118,588 of NZ_JACVPE010000009.1, read as the reverse complement.
CAAAGAAGGTCTAGAGAGTGGTCCAAAAGGCTATATCCCCTGGTTCAAAGTTCCCAAAAGGAAAACCCGAGACACCTTGATTTACTTTGGCCACTGGTCCACTCTAGGCTTGCTGCGTCAGCATAATGTCATAGGACTAGATACTGGCTGCGTTTGGGGTGGAACACTCACCGCTATGCAAATCTCAGACATCAATAAAGATATGAAAAAATCTCAAATTATTCAAGTGAATGGCTATGACCACCCACTAAAGATGTGAGTAAATACACTAAATTAATTAAGCGGATACTGTTTTTTAATTGCGGCGCCCTGCATATTTGATCCAGATTCTGATAAGTGATTAGAATCAGTAAACATAACCTTGCCATCTATTACAGCATTACAAATGCCATTGGGGCATAAAAAAATAGCAGGGTCATAAGCTCGCACATCTGGGTGCTTCATCAAAACATTTTTCATGCTTGACCGATATCCAGATTGCTTATCCAACTCTCTATCTAGAGGGTAGGCACAGCTATCAAGTGGATTTTTTCTACCGAGCGGTAATTCCCCAACACAAAGACGGGGCTCAAAATTTAACTCTGGTAATACATACGAATAAATCACGCGCTTTTTTGCCTGTTGCAACTTATTGAAGGTTTCGTTGACCGACAGTTCAAAACTTTCACGAATAGTAGTGCTTGTGATATCGCGATTTCTATGAAAAATAAATACTGTCTTAACCGAAGGATTGTGAGCAATCCAGTCAATCTGCTTATTAATATTTTCTTTGCAACTAGGATATTGGCCAAACTCACCAGCATCCAAGAATGGAAGGCAGGCCCCCTGTCCGACTAACCTAACCACATGCTGATCACCATAGGCTTTGGCTATGCCCCAATAGGCGCTAAATGCATGACTATCTCCGATAACGATAATATCGGCATCTTGGGATCCATTACTTTGAGCACATACATGCGCCTCTGGATATATAAAACCAGGCTCACAATTGCCAGTAGGCAGCATCCCCTTTCTTTCCCACTTCACAAAATCTTGCTTTTGATCAATTGGGATTTGAATATTTTTTGTAAGGCGATGTTCCAAACCTTCTCGGTGATAGGTGTTCCAGCCCTGAAATCCAATACCCACCATCAGCAAACAAAGGGCGATGACTATTTTTTTACCTAGATATCGAATTCTCTTTTCGATTAGCATATAACTGATGTGTGCCAAAATCAAACTGATGAATAATAAAAAAATAGTCTCGATAGCGGATAAAGATGCTCCCTTCATTAAGCGGCCAAAACTCAAAACAGGCCAATGCCACAAATACAAAGGGTAACTAATGAGGCCTAATGCAACCACCCAACTTGTTGAAAAAAACTTCATAGGCAATATATCGCTTTGGGCGACTGCCAAGAGTAAAGCAGTACCTAAAACAGGTGGAAGAACTAACCACCCCGGAAAAACAGATTGCGGGGATAAATAAAAGATTGGCGCCAGTATTCCGGCTAGACCTAGCATGGCGATGAGATTATTGAATCTTTTAACTCGTGTGCTTGAGTAATAGATAGCAATCAGGCCGCCCAAACCCAACTCCCAAGTACGGGCAAATGGCAAATAAAATGTGGCCGATGGATAGGGCCGCACAAATAAAATATTTACTAAAAATGATAAGACAATGAGTCCAATTAGCATATTTCGCAAACTGAATTTCATTCTCATCAGAAGCAAAATAATGCAGGGCCAAAAAATATAAAATTGCTCCTCTACCCCCAAAGACCAAAGGTTTAATAAAGGCTTCAGTTCAGCTAATTCATCAAAATATCCTGCCTCAAGCCAATAAACCCAATTAGAAACAAAACTAGCGCCCGCCAGAATATGCTTGCCCAGTTGCATGAATTCACTAGGCAACATGACGAACCATCCCAGCCCATAAACAACAATAAAAACCAAAATTAAAGTGGGGAATATTCTTCTGATACGTCGTGAATAAAATTCAACAAAAGAAAATTGGTTAGATGTTGCCTGAGTAACAATGATTTGAGTAATGAGATACCCAGAGATGACAAAAAAAACGTCAACTCCTATAAACCCTCCTGGAAATACCTGAGGAAAACCGTGGAAAAGAATGACTGCCAAAACCGCCAGCGCCCTCAAACCATCAATCGATGGAATGTATTTGTGCGGTGTCATGAGGGGCTAGCGATTCATAAAGTTAACTACCTAAATTCTGAAATGATTTCTCAGCCGCAGCAATAATGGCATTCAGCACTTCATTATCATGTGCAATCGATGTAAAGCCTGCCTCGTATGCTGATGGCGCTAGATAAACACCTTCATCTAACATCAAGTGAAAAAACTTCTTAAAAGCTTCAATATCAGTTTTCGTGACAGCCTCATAAGAGCTTGGAACGGCGTTGGTAAAATAGAAACCGAACATACCACCAACGCTATCGACCGCAAATGGAATATTCGCTTTATCTGCAGCATGCTTTAAACCAGCCATGAGTTTTTGAGTTTGACCAGTCAGACACTCATAGAAACCTTCTCTCGAAATAATCTCCAGAGTCTTTAAGCCAGCGGCCACAGCAACTGGATTACCAGACAAAGTGCCAGCCTGGTACACACTTCCCAAAGGGGCTAACTTAGACATGATTTCTTTTTTGCCGCCAAAGGCTGCCATTGGCATACCACCACCCATGACTTTTCCAAGACAAGTTAAGTCGGGAACAATACCTTGTAGTGACTGAGCACCTCCAAGAGCCACTCTAAAGCCGGTCATGACTTCGTCATAAATTAAAACGCTACCATGCTTGCTCGTGAGATTCCGAATCGCAGTCAAAAATGCTTTTGAAGGCTGAATCAAATTCATATTGCCAGCAATCGGCTCGATGATGACTGCAGCAATTTGATCGCCCTGCTTTTTAAATACTGCTTCGATGGCCTCAACATCGTTGTATGGCAAAACCAATGTATGTTTGACTAAATCTTGAGGTACACCACCAGAAGATGGCGCATTCTGGGTTGAGTCTGCAAAAGTCAACAGGCCTGAGCCAGCCTTCACTAATAAGCTATCCGCATGTCCGTGGTAGCAACCTTCAAACTTAATGATGAGATCACGACCTGTGTAGCCACGAGCGAGACGTAAGGCGCTCATCGTTGCTTCTGTACCGCTAGAGACCATACGCACTTGCTCAACGCTAGGCATCACAGTACAAATACGCTCTGCTAGCTCAATCTCACCTTCGGTAGGGGCGCCGTAACTAAAACTCGTTTCAGCAGCTTTTTGAATAGCCTCAACCACTTCTGGATTCGCATGACCGACAATCATGGGACCCCAGGACATAATTAAATCGATATAACGCTTATTGTCAGCATCCCAAAAATAGGGGCCTTTGGCTTTGGTTACAAAACGTGGAGTACCCCCAACTTGACGAAATGCCCGCACTGGCGAGTTCACTCCACCTGGAATTGTCTTCTGTGCCCGTTCAAATAAAACGTCATTTTGACTCATGTTTATCTCAATCGCTTTTATCTATTTTTAGCTGTTATCAGCCAATTAAATTGCCATCATTTCAAAATCGTCTTTGCGCGCTCCACACTCTGGACAAGTCCAATTCATTGGTACATCTTTCCAGAGTGTTCCTGGCACAATACCCTCATCAGGCAAACCAGCAGCCTCGTCATAGACCCATCCACAAATCAGGCACATATACGTTTTAAATTCCATTTACCTAGTCTCCGCAGTAATCACGCATTTAGAGGAATAGCTTCTATTTTAAAGCGCATCAATCTTCTAAATCATCGTCTACATTTTTAGTCGCTGGACGCTTTGCATGCATCTCAAACTTAAATAAACGACATTCTAGAGGACCATTAAATAAAGGTGTTCGTTTAGACTCTTTAATGCGCAGCTGCCCAGGCAAAGCCATATCCGCCGTCAATACAAAGACATTCCAGCCACTAAATGCATCTTTGAGGTGTTGCCCAAACTGACGCAAGAACTCCACAAACTTGGGGTCTTGCTCCTCCTGAGCCTGAAGTTTCTTGAGAGACTCACGGCTTGAGCGTTTAGCACTTTGACGCCCCGTTTCTAGATTGAGTTCAAAACGATTTTCAGGTTCTGCAGTTTCATAACTAGCATCGTGCCCATCTCTTTCCTGACCTCTGCCCCCTTTGATTACCAAACGTTCTCCATAAGGAGGGTTCAATAGCATGACGCACTCTTTGGCATTGGTTGGTGGCTTACTAGCCATCGCATCAATCTGACGCACTACTGGTTGATCAGGTAATTGAGCTCTTTGCCAATTTCCACGGAACATAGAAACTAACTTCTCATTAATATCGCTACCACTAATGCCAAGAGATTCAGCATGAGGGTGTTGCTTACGCCTCTCTAATATCTCGTTTAGAGATGAGTCTTTTAGAGTAAGCCAACGCTGTTGTTCAGCTGCTTCGTTAAACGGCTTTAACCTCTGAAAACCAAAACCATGTGCTGAGCTCACTAATGGGCGATACGCAAGCCTACTTGGCTTAGCATCATCACCATACATCCCCGCACGAATCCCACCTGGAGGAATGGCCAAGGCTATTTGTGCTGCCTCAATCAAGAAGGTGCCACTGCCGCACATCGGATCAAATAAAGTCTGCCCAGGCTTCCAGCCTGTAATAGACAAGATCCCTGCGGCCAGATTTTCTTTTAAGGGAGCATCGCCCTTTTCATCTCTCCAACCTCGTTTAAAAAGCGCCTCACCCGAGGTATCCAAGTAAATGGTGACTTGAGTTGCCGTTAAATGTGCCTGCACTCGAATATCTGGAAAGGCCGTATCAATACTTGGTCGGTCACCTGTGACATCGCGTAAGCGGTCCACAATCGCATCTTTAATTTTGAGCGTCGCAAAATTTAAACTTTTTAATGGCGAACGATGCGCTGTTACATCTACCCGTAAAGTTTGCTTACTGGTGAACCAATCTTCCCAAGCCAAACCACTGGCTAACTTATACAAGTCATCTTCTTGTCGATAGGGCGCTTGCGCCATCTGCAGTAAAACTCGGCTAGCAATTCTGGAATGAAGATTCAATGCCATTGCCGCAGAAAGTGGACCCGCAAGACCAATTCCGCCGGTAGGGCTGGTCGGGGTTGGATCAATCACCCATGCACCCAATGCTTTGGAATCTGGGCGCTGGGCAATTGCTGAAAGCTCCTGTGCAAGCGGTACTTCTAAACCGCCTGGGCAAACAACAAAAAATCTCATGGGGCTAACAGTCTTAAATAGAAAAAAGAGTAGAAAAAGAAATTTAGAATAGTTTTTGAGCTTATGGTTTAAAAATGACTAAAGCCACAATTACTAATAGCAAGATGACTGGGACTTCATTAAACCAGCGATACCACACGCCAGACTTGGTATTTAGACCAGCACGAAACTTCTTTAATAAGCTAAGGCAGACATGGTGATAACCAATCACCATGATTACAAAAAATAATTTAGCGTGCATCCATATATCGCCAGCACCAACTTCAAAAACAAGCCAAAGTGTTAAGCCTAGTAATACCGCTGGAACTGCCAATACAGTCATAAAGCGAAAGAGACGATTAGCCATTCCCAAGAGACGCGCATAAGTCTCGGGATTTTTCTCATCGGCCAGGTTCACATAAATTCTCGGAAGATAAAACAAGCCTGCGAACCATGAAGTAATCAGCACAATGTGTAAGGTTTTTATCCAGAGGTAAGCATTCGTCATGGTGTATTGGATGCGATGAAGTTAAGTACGAATTTCGCCATGACCCATGACGACATATTTAAGAGAGGTCAAACCATCTAGACCAACAGGGCCGCGGGCATGGAGCTTGTCATTCGAAATACCAATTTCAGCGCCTAAGCCATACTCAAAACCATCGGCAAAACGGGTGCTAGTATTCACCATCACACTAGCACTATCGACTTCACGCAAAAAACGATCGGCTTGCGCCTTGTTATTCGTGATGATCGCATCAGTATGCTTACTGCCATAGTGTTCGATATGATTCATGGCCTCATCGATATCGGCCACGGTCTTAATCGACAAAATAGGAGCGAGATACTCTGTGTGCCAATCTTCTTCTCTAGCATCCACTAAGTTTTTAAAGCCACTAGCCTCTAGAGTTGAGCGCGTCAAAGTATCCACGCGCAACTCAACACCTTTATCTTGATAAATTTTGCAAAGCTCAGGCAAGACCTTGGGGGCAATAGCCTTATTTACTAAAAGTGTCTCCATCGCATTGCAAGGTGCATAGCGCTGCGTCTTGGCGTTATCGCAAACTTTGACTGCCATCGCGAGATCAGCCTCAGCATCAATATAGATATGACAAATACCATCCAAGTGCTTAATCATTGGAACACGTGCTTCTGCCATCAGCCGAGCAATCAGACTCTTGCCGCCACGAGGAACAATGACATCAATATATTGGGTCATCGTGATCATTTCACCGACAGCGCTACGATCCGTGGTCGTAACCACTTGGACAGCATCTTTAGGCAGGCCCGCAGCAGCAAGACCTTCTTGAATGATTTGGGCCAACACGGTGTTGGAATCAATTGCCTCAGATCCTCCACGCAATATCACTGCATTGCCAGACTTTAAACACAGTGCTGCCGCGTCAATCGTCACATTTGGACGTGACTCATAAATGATGCCAATGACACCAAGTGGTACGCGCATCTGAGCAAGCTCGATACCAGAGGCCTGCTTTTTCAAGGCAGTCATTTTTCCGATTGGGTCTTCTAAGGAAACAATTTGCTCTAACCCTAAAGCCATTGTCTCGATGGTCCTAGGAGTCATTGTTAAGCGATCGATAAAAGCAGTATCTTGACCATTTTTCTGAGAACGCTCAACATCAATCTGATTTACTTTTTGAATTTCACTTGTCTTTTGACGAACTAACTTTGCGATATGTAATAAAGCTTGGTTCTTCTGCTCACTCGATGCACGAGCCATGGCACGCGACGCACTGCGTGCTCGCTTTCCAATGTCCTGCATCATTTCTTGAATCTCTTTACTCATTGACTTTGTTCTTTAAATTACCGTAATAAGTTTCCAACCAAACGTAGGCCATCCCAAGGGTCTGCAGGCAATTCAGCTGCAGAAAGACCTTTAACCTGACGATCTAGGCCTGCAGCAACCTGCATTGCCCTGCGTAATTTCAGCGGCTGCACTCTTCTGAGCGCAGCTGGGTATAAACGCTCTTTGTTACCCCAGATCCGATTTGCCCGCATCAGCTGTTGCACAGACTCTCCAGCATCACTAGCTACCTTCAATTTAGATAGTAGCCTAAGCTCTTCGGTCACGCTCCACAGAATCAATACTAAGGGCTCGCCCTCGCCTTTTAGACCATCTAACATGCGGTTTAGTCTCGGTAAATCACCCGCAAGCATTGCCTCAGTTAACTCAAAAACGTTATAGCGAGCTACTTTTAGAATGGCAGACCGAATTTGCTCTTCAGTTAAGACGCCTGTGGGATAAAGGAGTCCTAGCTTCAGAATCTCTTGGTGAGCGGCAATGAGGTTACCCTCAACCTGGTCGGCAATAAACTCCAGAGCACGTTGACCTTCAGTACCACTCTCCACTTCTTGATTTTGCATCTTCAGTCGACCTGCAATCCATCTTGGCAAGTGACTGCGATCTAAAGAGTCAATCTGAATAGCCATCCCAGCATCATCTAAAGCGCTAAACCAAGCCGAAGTCTTCGTCTTGCCATCTAATCTAGGCAGGACAATGCATACCACTGTGTCCAGGCCATCTGGAGAATTTGGCTGTGACTCTATTTGCGCTGCAAATTGTTTTAAAGCATCAGCACCATCACGCCCCGGCTTACCAGTAGGAATGCGTAGCTCCACCCAACGCTTATCTCCAAACAAAGACATCGTTTGACCGGCGCTCATGAGCGCACTCCAATCAAACCCTCGCTCCTGCAGCATCACCTCACGCTCGGTAAAGCTCAGTTTCTTAGCGGCTAGACGTAATTGATCCATTGCTTCCATCATCAGAAGTGGTTCGTCGCCACTAAAAATATAGAGAGGGAGCATCGCACCCCCTGAACCTAAGGATTTAAGGTGCACTTGCAAGGCGTCAACTTTAACCATGCGAGCTTTACATACCCTTAGAAAGTTCTACTGCGTGGGGCTTTTGCAGCCGCAGAAACACGGCGCAAGATCTGCACTGCCAAGTCTTTACGCATTAAGGATAAGAATTGTTGCTGCTGAACATCGGTCGCCAACACAGTCGTATTTGAGAAGTCCATATCACGCGTCATATAGATTTCGCTATCAGGAATAATCTCTGCACCAGCAAGATCGTAAGCTCTAAAGCCCACTCGAATATTTAAGCGATATGCAGAAACTTGACCAGCAGAGTTGTAAGCCAATATCTCGCGACCACTAATGTCGTTCGTAATCTCTAAAATTAAGTCGGCATCTTTTGGATTAATCGCAACCTTGACGTCTGTACCCGTCAAAATAGAGGTTTGAATATCAGCACGTAAGGGTGGCGATGGATTGCCAGTAATGGCAATTGCCTGAAATGGTAAGTCCACCATGCCGCGTAAGCGATAGCCACAAGCCAGCAAGCCACTGATTGGCGCACTAACGATTAATCCAAGCATTGCACGTCGCAGTCGATTTGTGCTCATATCCTTAGTTTCTCTCATTAGCCTCTATACAGTTATGCAACGATATTTACTAAACGGCCAGGCACGACGATCACCTTTTTAGGAGCTCCGCCGTTCAGCGCTTTAACCGCTGGATCAGTTTGTAAAGCCAAAGATTCAATTTGCTCTTTGGTAGCCTCTGCTGGCACCCTGATATCACCTCGCAACTTACCATTAATTTGGAGCATCAAAATAATCTCACTTTGAACTAGGGCAGATTCATCTACAGCAGGCCATGGGGCATCCAAAAGAGGGCCAAAGGTCTCGGCATAAGCCATATCTTTCCAGAGAACATGCGTTAAATGTGGCACCACTGGGTAAAGCACTCGCAATAAGATGCTAAGGCACTCCCGTAAAACCGGTGCACTAATAGTAGCTCCTTGATCCAATTTAATGGGTTCAAGTACATTAAGCATTTTCATGGCAGCAGACACCACTGTGTTGTACTGGCGACGCTGGTAGTCAAAATTTGCCTGCTTCAAAATCGAATGGACTTCGCGACGCAATTCTTTCTCAGCATCGTTCAGGTTACTCGGTAAAGCGTCCTGCGCATCACGAATCCCATTAGCTTGACTACTTGAATACATCCAAACACGTCGTAAGAAACGGGAAGCGCCCTCAACCCCAGCACCCGACCACTCCAACTGTTGCTCTGGTGGTGCCGCAAACATCACAAACAAGCGTGCAGTATCTGCACCGTATTGATCAATCAAAGCCTGCGGATCAACGCCATTGTTCTTGCTCTTAGACATCTTCTCAACGCCACCAATCATGACCGGTGTGCCTGAGGTATCGCCCTTTAGCTTCGCGCCTTGAGGACGACCTTTTTCATCGAGATCTAACTCTACGTCCAAGGGATTAAGCCAAGTCTTTTTACCAGAAGCCTCTTCTGAGTAATAGGTCTCATTGAGCACCATGCCTTGCGTCAACAGATTCTGGAAAGGCTCATCAAAAGTGATCAAGTTCAGATCACGCATGACCTTGGTCCAAAAGCGCGCATACAGTAAATGTAGGATCGCATGCTCGATGCCGCCAATATATTGATCCATTGGCATCCAGTATTCATTACGCCCATCTACCATCATCTTCGCGTCAGGACCGGTATAGCGCATGAAATACCAAGACGAATCCACAAAGGTATCCATCGTGTCAGTCTCACGTCTTGCAGGCTTGCCACACTTGGGACATTTCACATTCAAAAAGTCTGCACGCTTATTTAAAGGATTACCACTGCCATCAGGCACACAATCTTCTGGCAAAACCACTGGCAAATCAGCCTCTGGAACAGGTACTGCACCACAACCAGGGTGACTCTCATCGCCACAATGAATAATCGGAATGGGGGTGCCCCAATAACGCTGACGTGAAATACCCCAATCACGCAATCGATAGGTAGTCTTGATCTCTCCAATACCCATCTTCTCTAAATCTTTGGCAACGGCACTGACTGCTTCTTCATGTGAGAGTCCGTCATATTTGTCGCTGTTAAAGCAAATCACATCTTCTTTTTGGGCATACCAATCTTCCCAACGCGTTGCATTAAACATGGGTGATTCCCCTTTGAGGGCGATCACTTGTTTGATTGGCAAGTCATATTTGAGGGCAAAAGCAAAATCACGCTCATCATGTGCTGGGACACCCATCACGGCGCCATCACCATAAGACATCAAGACATAGTTACCTACCCAAACAGGCACTGGCTCATTCGTCAATGGATGCGTGACATATAAACCGGTAAACATACCCTCTTTTTCTTGAGTAGCTAGGTCAGCTTCAATCACGCTACCGGTTTTGCACTTCTCAATAAATGCGGCTAAGGCAGGATTATTAGCGGCAGCTTTAGTGGCTAACGGATGCTCAGCTGCCACGGCGCAGAAAGTAACGCCCATAATGGTGTCAGCCCGGGTAGTAAACACGTATAGCAAGCCATCCTGAATAAAGTTGCCATGATCATCTGCGACCTCATGCTTAAAAGCAAAGCGCACGCCACGACTTTTACCAATCCAATTCTGCTGCATCGTTTTGACACGCTCAGGCCAACCCAAACCATCTAAGCCAGCAAGCAATTGCTCTGCGTAAGCAGTGATATTGAAGTAGTAGCCTGGAATCTCGCGCTTTTCAACTAAGGCGCCTGAACGCCAACCACGACCATCAATCACTTGCTCGTTTGCTAGAACAGTTTGATCGATCGGATCCCAGTTGACTACTTGAGTCTTACGATACGCAATCCCTTTTTCCAGCATCTTCAAAAAGAGCCATTGATTCCAGCGGTAATAATCAGGACTGCAAGTGGCAACCTCACGAGACCAATCAATTGCTAAGCCCATCGCCGCCATTTGCTTTTTCATATAGGCAATGTTGTCGTAGGTCCATTTAGCTGGCGGCACTTTATTCTGAATGGCCGCATTTTCTGCAGGCATACCAAAAGCATCCCAGCCCATTGGCATCAAAACGTTGTAGCCTTGCATGCGGAGTTGACGTGCCATCACATCATTAATGGTGTAGTTGCGCACATGACCCATATGTAACTTGCCAGAAGGATAAGGCAACATGGAACAAGCGTAATACTTCGGCTTCTTCTTGCCGTCTATACCGAGAGTATTTTCTGTTACTTGGTAAACTTGCGCACTTTCCCAATCAGCTTGTGCTGCTGCTTCAATGCTGCGGTAGTCGTAATCCTTACTCATTCAAAACAACTCTTTTCTGTCTTATTTTTTGGTTTTTTATTAATATGGTTATTTGCGTAAGCCAAGCACGTCTTGCATGTCATAAAGACCTGAAGTTTGGTTCTGCAAGAAACGCGCGGCCCGCAAAGATCCTTGGGCATAAGACTGACGGCTTGAAGACTTGTGGCTAATCTCAATACGTTCGCCATCGCCAGCGAACAGCACTGTATGGTCTCCCACAATATCGCCACCACGAATCGTTGCAAAGCCAATTGACCCCTCTTTGCGCTCGCCAGTATGGCCTTCGCGTGCATACACAGCCAGATCATCTAGCTTTTCACCAAGTGCATCTGCAATAACCTCACCCATCTTCAAAGCAGTGCCGGAGGGCGCATCTACTTTGTGACGATGATGGGCTTCGATGATTTCAATGTCGTAACCTTGATTGAGCATCTTGGCTGCGATCTCCAGTAACTTGAATGTGGCATTCACACCAACACTCATATTGGGCGCAAACACAATAGCTAACTTTGCAGAAGCTTTTTTAAGATTTGCAATTTGATCCGCACTCAATCCCGTTGTACCAATAATCATCTTGGTGCCCGTTTTTTCTGCCACAGCCAAGTGCGCCATAGTGCCGTCTGGCCTTGTGAAATCAATCAGAAAATCAGCATTCGCTAATACCTTAGACACATCAGCAGAAATGAGCACACCCGTCTTTTTACCCAGGAAAGCGCCCGCATCTTCTCCCAATTGAGGGCAAGCTGAATGCTCAAGAGCACCTACAAGTTGCACATCAGATGTATTAAGAACAGTCTCAATCAACATCTTGCCCATACGACCGGTTGCTCCAGCAATTGCAATCTTCATCATGTGTTTCTTCGCTTCTTATTAAAAGTTTCTAGAGACGTCCAGGATTATTTATCTGGCATCAATGTATCAATCATTTCTACTGCTTTTTCTCAGCCGCTGGCGGAGTATTCATCGCGCCAGGGCCTAAAGTTTCTGGCTGGGATACTTTGCCATCTGACGACTTTGAAAAAGTAAAATAGTCCCAGAAAGAGCCTGCACTTGCAGCAGGGACTGGAGGTATAGCAGCCCCCTTAGGTAAGTTATCGGTTGGACTTGGCACCAATAATTCTGGTTGTTGTAAAGGCGGCGTTACTGGCGGCTTATTTGAACCCGTCATTACATCCCAAAACGAACGTTTCGTCTTAGCGTAGTTATCAATCTCAGCCACCAACTCCACATCTGTTGGCAAAGCATCACCTTCAAACTTCACCACTTTATCGCCATCAAAAAATACGGTGACATGCCGCTCTTTGCCAACACGCTGACCTGAGCGTTTAAATTCAAAAACATAATCCCAGCGATTGGCATGGAAGTAACTTGCTAACAATGGAGTGCCTAAAATTTGACGTACCTGCTCACGCGTCATACCCAACTGCAATTTGGCATATTGCTCGCTGGAGATAAAGTTACCCTGAACAATGTCGGGAACATAAGGTCTGAAGATTTTGTTCATCCAGGCGCGCTGGGTTTCATCTACCGCGGTAGTACACCCCGCAATACCTAGCAAGCCAAACAAGGCAAGAGCCAATACACCCCCTCTTGAAGAGGCAAAATACCTCTTCAGAAACGGGTAAAAAAAACGACTAAAAAGTTCAAGGCAATTTTGCATGGCTGGCCGTATCATTAAGACATTGATTTTAGCTCCCAAAGCCATGAATACGAACCAAAACCCTACTCCTGAAAATTTGCGTGATATTGGCCTCAAAGCCACTGGTCCACGCATGAAAATTCTCGATTTTTTTCATCAAAATGGCGGCACCCACTTCAGTGCTGAGGACATCTTTATGGCCCTCACTAAAGAAGATCAGGAAATCGGTTTAGCCACGGTATATCGAGTGCTTACCCAGTTTGAGCAGGCAGGGCTTTTGCTCCGCAGCCATTTTGAGTCTAGTAAGGGTGATAGCAGGGCCATCTACGAACTTAATGAAGGTAACCACCATGACCACTTGGTTTGCCTAGACTGCGGGCATGTAGAAGAGTTTGTGGATGAGGCCATTGAAAAGCGGCAACGGGATATTGCCAAGAACCTCGGTTTTAAGCTTCAAGAACACTCTTTAGCAATGTACGGGCATTGCCAGAAGAAAAACTGCCGAAATAAGCAAAAATAAACACTTTTCTGAGGTTTTGAGTTGATTCTCAGGGCTGCGGATATGAAAAAAGACCTCAATTTTAGGTCTTTTTTTGTTTTTTAAGCTCTTTTAGCTACATTTAATGACTTTTAATCACTTTACAGCCATTAATGCTTCGGCCGCATTGAGCATTTGTACTGAATAACCCCATTCGTTGTCGTACCAAGCCAAAACTTTGACTAGCTTGCCATCAGCAGAAACACGGGTTTGAGAGGCGTCATAAATACTTGGGCGTGGATCATGGTTAAAGTCGATGGAAACCAAAGGCAAGGTATTAAAGCCCAAGATGCCTTTGAGCTCGCCCTCGCTAGCAGCCTTCAAAATAGAATTTACTTCATCTACGCTCGTTGCACGGCTAGCGGCAAACGTGAGGTCAACCACTGAGACATTGATCACTGGCACACGCATCGCAAAACCATCAAAGCGACCGGCTAAAGCGGGCAAAACTAAGCCGACTGCTTTTGCTGCACCAGTCTTCGTTGGAATCATGCTGCTCACAGCAGAGCGCGCACGACGCATATCCTTGTGATACACATCGGTCAACACCTGATCATTCGTAAATGCATGAATCGTTGTCATCAAGCCAGACTCAATACCAATTTTTTCTAACAATGGCTTAACTAATGGCGCCAAACAGTTGGTAGTACAACTTGCATTAGAAACAACCACGTCACTTGGCTTTAATACATTTTGGTTCACACCGTACACAATGGTGGCATCGACATCTTTTTCGCCAGGCGCAGAAATCAATACTTTCTTAGCACCCTGTTGAATATGAATCATCGCCTTTTCTTTAGAGGTGAACTTACCAGTGCACTCTAAAACTAAATCTACGCCCAACTCACCCCATGGGGTTTCAGCAGGATTGCGTGTACAGAACATCTTGATACGATCACCATTAACTACCATGCAATCGCCATCTACAGATACCTCGGCAGGAAAACGGCCGTGGGCAGAGTCATATTGAGTGAGGTGGGCGTTGATTGCAATATCACCCATCGCATTAATCGCAACGATCTTGATATCACGACGTGGCTTGCCGTTTACCTGATCTTCATACAAGGCGCGGAGTACCATACGGCCAATACGCCCGTAACCATTAATTGCGACACGAATTGTCATTTATTTCCCCTTGCTAATATTAAATTTATTGCGCTAACTTTTATTTATTTGATTTTTTCGAGATGCATTGCTTAACAGTCTTTGCAATTTGATCGACCGTTAAACCAAAATATTCATACAGCTGAGCGGCGGGTGCTGACTCACCAAAGGTATCGACACCATGCACGGCTGCGCAACCATACTTCCACCAGAAATCCGTTACACCTGCCTCAACAGCGATGCGTGGGGTATTGGCCGGCAATACTTTAGATTTATAGGTGGCATCTTGCTGATCAAATACCGTGGTCGAAGGCATCGAAACCACGCGAATACCGATTTTTCCAGCGCTCTCTTTTTCTAAACGTTCGGCTGTTTGCAATGCAAGTGCAATTTCAGAACCAGTAGCAATAATGACTGCATCGATCTTTCCTGATTGAGGATCACGCAATACATAGCCACCACGTGCAATGTCTTTAATCTGCTGGCTGTTACGAGCAACAAATGGGCAGTTTTGACGACTAAAGATCAAAGCGCTCGGACCATTCTGACGTTCAACCGCCGCGCCCCAAGCAACAGCGCTCTCGGTAGTGTCACAAGGACGCCAAACCATCAGGTTAGGAATCAGACGTAGGCTAGCAACGTGCTCCACAGATTGATGGGTTGGGCCATCTTCTCCTAGACCAATTGAGTCATGGGTGAAAACAAAGATGCTACGTAACTTCATCAAAGCAGCCATACGAATAGCATTACGACTGTAATCGGAGAAGGTTAAAAAGGTGCCTCCGAATGGAATATAACCACCATGCAAGACAATCCCGTTCATGATGGCGCTCATACCAAACTCACGCACACCATAGTTAATGTGATTACCCCATTGATCGCCGCGTACAGGTTTGCATGCCGACCAATTAGTTAAGTTTGAACCGGTTAAGTCTGCGGAACCGCCCATGAATTCTGGTAAAACGGGTGCTAAAGCTTCAATCGCATTTTGACTCGCTTTACGAGTAGCAATCGTTTCTGCTTTAGATTGGCAAGTTTTTAAATACGCATTGAGTGTGGCTGAAAAGTCTTTTGATAAATCACCTTGCATACGGCGCTGTAATTCAGAAGCAAGTTCTGGAAATTGGATTTTGTATTTTTGGAATTCTTTATTCCATTCGTGTTCAGCAGTTTGGCCACGCTTTTTAAAATCCCAAGCAGCATAAATATCTTTTGGAATTTCAAATGGTGGATAGGGCCAATTCAAGGCCACGCGAGTCTCAGCGATTTCAGCAGCGCCTAGTGGCGAACCATGCACTTTATCGCTACCAGCCATATTAGGAGAACCCTTGCCGATCGCTGTCTTGCAGCAGATCAGGGTTGGCTTAGCACTCTTTTTAGCCTGAGCAATCGCCTTCGAAACTGCTTCCGCATCATGACCATCGATATCACGCATGACATTCCAGCCATAAGCTTCGAAACGCTTTGGCGTATCTTCGTTGAACCAAGAAACCACCTTACCGTCAATCGAGATACCGTTATCATCCCAAAGTGCTATCAACTTGTTTAGCTTTAATGTGCCAGCCAATGAACAAACTTCATGGCTGATACCTTCCATCAAGCAACCGTCACCTAAAAATACATAGGTGTAGTGATCGATGATGTTGTGACCAGGACGATTAAATTCTTCAGCCAGCAACTTTTCAGCAAGCGCCATGCCAACCGCATTTGAAATACCTTGACCCAATGGACCTGTAGTGGTTTCTACCCCGGCTGTAATTCCATACTCAGGATGTCCTGGGGTTTTACTATGCAATTGACGGAAATTTTTTAACTCTTCAATGGGTAAGTCATATCCAGAGAGATGCAACAGTGAATACAACAACATCGATCCATGACCATTAGATAAAACAAAACGATCGCGATCGATCCAGTGGGGATCAGTCGGATTGTGTTTTAAATGTTCATTCCATAATCCAACAGCAATATCTGCCATTCCCATCGGCATACCAGGGTGCCCTGAGTTTGCCTGTTGAACTGCATCCATGGATAAGGCGCGAATGGCATTCGCCATACGAATTTGAAGGTTTGACATCGTAAAAGTGGTCTCGAGGAAAATAAATTGGCTATATTTCAGTAATGCCTCAATTTTATCTTCCCGGACCATGGGAATCCCAAAAGCCCACCCTCCTCACCTCTGAGGTTTGCCACCATTTACGGGTTCGGCGCGTTCAGGTTGGCGAGTCGTTTCCCATATTTGATGGAAAAGGGCAAATCGCTAAGGCAGAGCTCCTTTCCTTAAGTGGAAAAAGCGGTTTAGCCCAACTGAGCGATATCCGCACTGATACCCACCGTGAGGCCCCATATGCAATTACTTTGGCCCAAGGCTTGGCAGGCGGTGACAAAATGGATTGGATTGTTGAAAAAGCCATAGAAACAGGTGCCCAAATCATCGTGCCATTACAGTGTGAACGCTCCATTCTCAAACTGACCCGCTCAAGTGACCAGGATCGCGCCCAAAAGCGTTTAACCCATTGGAATGGGATTATTCAAGCTGCTTGCGAGCAATGCGATAGAACAGTATTGGCGCACATTGAGCCTATCCAAAATTTTGCAACTTACCTCAAAGCAAGTTCAAAGCCTGCACTCAAACTTCTACTGAGTCCCGATGCCAGCAAAAGCATGTACTCCGTCTTAATAGAAAATACACCTCAAGATATTGTTCTCATGATCGGACCAGAGGGTGGTCACTCACCAGAAGAGGAAGCGCAAGCTCAAGCCGCGGGGTACCAAATTGTTTCTTTAGGAGAGCGCGTATTGCGCACTGAAACCGCAGGCCTTGTAGCCATTACAGCGGTACACAGCATTTGGAATCCTGAAATGCAAAATCGCCTCAAATAGAGGCGATTCATTGGTTTGCGGTCTTTTAGCGATTAAGCAAAAGAGTAGAAAACCCGATATGGTGTGCGACGCTCAGCCCAATAATCTACGGCATCGCGGAAGACATCTAACAGAGTCTCGCGTGCTTCTTTATCAAACTTTTGAGTACAAGGTAAACCTTCGAGCACCACTACAAATCCGGGCTGTTGACCAGCCTTATCTGTAGTTGTGGTCAACGCATCCAATAAAGGATCAAAGTTTTTTGCTTGTTGCTTGGTAAAGGTGTAAGCAATGGCGATTGCTTCAAGAACCTCACCCTTAGTCATTGCATTGACGCAATTGGCATAAATGAAATGTTGACCGAGCTCTGTAGCGGCTTCCTGTAAATCTGGTGTACGGAAAGCACGAATAGATTGCACGATATTAGTGCGCACACTGCGCAACATGGCCGGCGGTCCGGCATCACGAACGGCCAAAGCGGCACGCCAAGAAGCTGTCACTTTTTTCCCCGAAACTTGATTTGCTGCATAGGTTTGTAAACGAGATAAACCGCCTTGGGCATAAATATTGGCAGCAGACGATTCGGTCTCGAGTCGATCATTGCTATCCCAACTTTCAGCGCGGCTATGTTCTTCGAAGCTTGCTAGATTGGTATTTTCAGAGCGATTATTCATGATGGGTAGTAGGTTACCCTTAACACGTCATCAAATCAAGCCCAAATACAGTGCTTTTTATATAAGTTATTGATTAATATAGGATTAATTTATGTAAGTAATTACTAACTTACATAAATTATGAGCCCTTAGGAGATTCCTCTTGCGTTACTGGCAGCCTCAACCACGGCCAAAGTAGTCACATTCACAATCCTACGAACCGTCGCTGCTGGCGTCAAAATATGAATTGGTTTAGCAACCCCCAGCAACAGAGGACCGATAGCAATGCCATTACCTGCAGCTGTTTTTAACAAGTTGTAAGAAATGTTGGCGGCGTCAATATTTGGCAGAACTAATAAGTTGGCATCGCCTTTTAATGGCGATGAAGTGACTGTGCCAGCGCGAATGGTTTCATCTAAAGCGCTATCCCCATGCATCTCACCATCAACCTCTAAGGTGGGATCTGCCTTTTGAATTAAAGCCAAGACTTCGCGCATTTTGATTGCAGATGGCGCATTACTAGATCCAAAGTTTGAGTGTGAGAGTAATGCCACTTTAGGAATTAAACCTAACTTACGCATTTCGCTAGCGGCCATCAAAGTCAATTCTGCCAATTCTTCGGCAGTTGGATCTAGATTGATATGCGTATCTACCAAGAACACTTGGCGACCTGGAAGAATTAATCCAGACATTGCACCATAAACGTTTGCACCTGGCTCACGACCAACTACTTCATCAACATACTTCAGATGAGTAGCTGCATTACCAATCGTTCCACAAATCATGCCGTCAGCCATTCCCTTAGCAATCATCATGGAGCCAATTAAAGTATGACGGCGGCGCATTTCTAATTTAGCAAATGACTCTGTCACTCCCTTACGCTCAGTCAAACCAAGATAGGTTTGCCAGAAGTCACGAAAGCGTGAATCACGCTCTGGATTCACAATCTCAAAATCATCGCCCGTCTTCATCCGCAGGCCGAACTTCTCAATACGATGCTCAATCACCTCGGGGCGACCAATCAGAATTGGGGTAGCTAAGTGCTCGTCGATGATAATTTGTACGGCACGCAATACGCGCTCATCCTCACCTTCGGCAAAGACAATGCGTTTTTGATTTGCTGGAACTCTCTTCGCAATACTAAAGAGCGGTTTCATCAACGTACCGGAGTGATATACAAATTGTTGTAGCTGATTGCGATACGCATCAAAATCTTTAATCGGACGTAAAGCAACGCCGTCATCCATTGCAGCCTTAGCCACAGCGGGAGCGATGACGGTAATCAAGCGCGGATCAAATGGTTTTGGAATCAAATACTCAGGACCAAAAGAAAGGTTCTCGATTCCGTAAACCGATGCCACCACTTCGCTTTGCTCAGCTTGGGCAAGCTCTGCAACGGCTTTTACGGCCGCTACTTCCATACCGCGAGTAATGGTAGTAGCGCCAACATCGAGTGCGCCACGGAAAATAAATGGGAAGCACAAAACGTTATTGACTTGATTTGGATAGTCAGTACGGCCCGTTGCCATAACCGCATCGGGACGAACTGCTTTTACTTCTTCAGGCAAGATTTCTGGGGTTGGATTTGCTAAGGCGTAAATCAATGGCTTGTCGGCCATCTTCTTCACCATGTCTTGCTTTAATACACCACCAGCAGATAGACCTAAGAAAATATCTGCGCCAGCAATCACTTGATCGAGAGTACGCAAATCAGTCTCTTGGCAGAAAGGCTCCTTTTCAGGATCCATTAATTCTTTACGGCCTTTATAGGCAACCCCAGCAAGGTCAGTTACCCAGATATTTTTACGAGGAATGCCAAGATCTACCAACAGGTCTAAGCAAGCCAATGCAGCTGCGCCAGCACCAGAGGTAACTAACTTCACATTGCTAACGTCTTTTCCAACCACCTTCAAACCATTGATAATTGCGGCTGCAACTACAATCGCAGTGCCGTGCTGATCATCATGAAACACTGGAATTTTCATACGAGCTTGCAGCTTGCGCTCGACAATAAAGCAATCTGGAGCTTTGATATCTTCTAAATTGATGCCACCAAAAGTAGGCTCAAGTGCCGCAATAATTTCGACTAATTTTTCTGGATCATTTTCATTGACTTCGATATCGAAAACATCAATGCCAGCAAATTTCTTAAAGAGAACGGCTTTACCTTCCATCACTGGCTTACTTGCCAATGGTCCGATATTTCCCAAACCTAAAACAGCAGTACCGTTTGTAATCACGCCAACCAAATTTCCACGGGCAGTGTACTTAAAAGCATTGGCTGGGTCCTTCACAATTTCTTCGCAAGGGGCTGCGACGCCAGGAGTATAGGCAAGCGCTAAATCGCGTTGATTAGTCAGTTGCTTAGTTGGAGCAATCTCAATCTTCCCAGGAACTGGAAACTCGTGGTACTGAAGGGCAGCTTCTCTTAAAGCTGCAATTTGTTGCTCTTTACTATTTTCTATGCTCATCAACTAACTCGCTAACTCGTTTTGTCTAATGCTTATTAAGGCTTTAATTCTATTCCTCTCTCGCGTTGCACTGCCAAGGGTCATAAAATGAGGTATGCATTCTCAATCCGGCCCAATGGGCGAATTCGATCTCATTGAACGTTTTTTTAAAACGGGTAGTGCCTCCAACGGTTCAAATACGACCCTCAGTTTGGGCATTGGGGATGATTGCGCACTCATCAAACCCCTGCCAGGCGAAGAAATTGCTATTACCAGCGATATGTTGGTTGCGGGTAGGCATTTTTTTGCCGATGCTGACCCTGAGAAATTAGGCGGCAAAGCCTTAGCAGTCAATCTTTCTGACCTTGCCGCAATGGGCGCTAAGCCACTGGGGTTTACATTGGCCATTGCCTTGCCTGAGGTTGATACAAAATGGCTGGAAGCATTCTCTAAGGGCTTATTTGCGTTCGCAAATCAATTTTCTTGCCCCCTCATCGGTGGCGACACTACTGCCGGCCCCCTCACCATTTCGATTACTGCATTTGGCAGCATTCCCACTGGAAAAGCCATTCGTAGATCAGGGGCAAAGATTGATGATGAGATTTGGGTTTCAGGCACTGTTGGGGATGCAAGACTCACTCTTGCTGCACTGCGTCATGAAATCACGCTCTCGGAAAGCGACTTCAAAGCAATTGACCATTGCATGCATCAACCCACACCCAGAGTTGGGCTTGGTATGGCACTAAGAGAAGTGGCAAGTGCCGCCTTAGATGTATCGGATGGCTTGCTTGGTGATCTAAAGCACATCCTGAAACAATCACAGCTTGATGCAGAAATTATTTTGGAGCAACTTCCCACATCAGCAACATTGCAAAAACAAAGTAAAGCAATACAAAATCAATTTGCTGCCAGCGGTGGCGATGATTACGAACTTTGCTTTACTGCACCTAGTAGCAAACGTGATGTGATTCTCAATATCAGCAAAGAACTCAAACTTCCCCTCACATGTATTGGCCGCATTACGTCCATGAAAAATAGTAGTACCCAGATTCGCATCCAGGGAACTGATGGTAAGTTACTTAGTGATGCGGATAGCGCTGCACTACTCCGCTCTTTTGACCACTTTGCAAAATGACTGATCAGAATCCATCCTTTGTGAAGCCTGGTTTCAAGTGGATGCTTCAGAGCCCAAGTCGCACTCTAGCCTTTGGCTTTGGTAGCGGTCTAAGCCCGGTAGCGCCTGGCACTGCAGGCACTCTCTGGGCCTGGGCAAGCTTTTTGATTGCTGAGCATTTCCTCACCACAGAACATTTTCTATGGATCACTGGTGGCGGTATTTTGTTGGGCTGTTGGATCTGTGGCCATGTCAGTGAAGAGTTAGGTAAGAAAGATTTTGGCGGTATTGTTTGGGATGAAATGATCGCTTTTTGGTTGGTGCTGTTATTCATCACACCGAGTAGCATTTGGATGCAGATCCTTGCGTTCGCTCTCTTTAGATATTTCGATGCTACTAAACCGGGTCCTATCGGCATGATTGATCGCCACTTTAAAACGCTCGAGAATACCGATACCCCTTCACACTTCCTGCAACTCCTGTGGCGTGGGTTTGGCATCATGGTGGATGATCTTGCGGCAGCTTTCTTCACACTCTTGGTGATTACTCTCTTGCAAGTAGTCAGCACTCAAATGGGTTGGATTTAAATATGCATTCACTCGATACCGTCCAAACCTTAGCAGAAATTTTGCGCTCGAGAAATTGGAAAATGACGGTTGCAGAGTCCTGTACTGGGGGCTTGGTCTGCGCCACTCTCACTGAATTAGCGGGCTCAAGCGAATGGTTTGAGCGGGGCTACATCACTTACAGCAACCAAGCCAAAGAAGAATCCTTGGGAGTGCCAGCAGAGCTTATTCAAAGCTTTGGAGCAGTGAGCGAGGAAGTTGCTAAAGCGATGGCTAAAGGCGCTCAGCTGAATGCAGATGTCAATGCCGCCATCTCAATTACCGGTATTGCAGGTCCCAGCGGTGGCTCAGCAGGCAAACCTGTGGGAACAGTATGCTTTGGCTGGTCAATTCAAAATGAAGCTGGTGAAAATAGAGTGCTTACAAAAACGATGCACTTTGCTGGAGACCGCCAAGCGATTCGAGAACAATCTTGCAATTACGTACTGAGCGAATTGGCAAAGCTACTCGAAAATTAAATTACTTCATCCAGCCTTTGCTATGAAAGTAGCCCAGCGGAATAATCGCTGAAATAATCATCAAACCGATTGCCATTGGATAACCCCAAGTCGCATCCAATTCAGGCATGTGCTTGTAGTTCATACCCCAAATACTCGCTAGCAAAGTAGGTGGCATTAAAGCGACGGAGACCACCGAGAAGATCTTGATAATTTTGGATTGATTCAAATTAATAAAACCGACTGTCGCATCCATCAAGAAGTTGATCTTGTCGAATAGGAATGCTGTATGGTTTTCAAGTGAGTCAATATCACGCAAAATTTGGCGCGCTTCCTCTTGCTGCTCATCCGATAGTAACTTGCTACGCATTAAGAAAGACAGAGCTCTGCGGGTATCCATCACGTTACGACGAATGCGTCCGTTGGTATCTTCTTCCTTTGCAATCGTCTCTAAAACCTCTGCAGCATCGGCATCATTAATGCTATCAGACAGCACTCGCTTACCTGCTTGCTCAAGGTTTTCATAAACCTCTTCTAAAGCATCGGCTGAATACTCGGCATCCGTGGAGTACAGATCGAGCAAGACATCCTTTGCATTACTGACTGAGCCGGGGCGCAAACGCGCACGCAAACGGACTAAGCGAAATACTGGTAAATCTTCATCATGAATCGAGAACAGCACTTGCTTAGTCAGCACAAACGCCACACGCACGTTGCGAGAAGTCTCTTCTTCATCCAATAAAAAATCGGTGCGGATATGGAGATGACCGTCATCCGCTTCAAAATAACGAGCAGAGGCTTCTAGGTCGCCCAAGTCATCTAACTCGGGCAAAAGCACACCAAAAGCCTCTTTAATCCAAACGAGCTCTTCTTCCTCTGGATCAACTACGTCAATCCAGATAGGATTAGCGTATTGCAATAATTCATTGCGATCTTCCACTTGCTCTTGAGAGAGGCGGCCATTTTGCAGGACGAACAAGTTGATCATGGTGAACTCCTAAGGAATGTGCGCTAGTTTATCCTATAGATCATGACTGTTTCACTAAAATAAGCTAAATCCAATGAACCCTCGCTCAAATACCTTTCACCAGCAACTCCAGTCTGCATGGGCTTCCCAAGGCAGCATGCTGTGTGTTGGTTTTGACCCAGACCCCAAGCGCTTACCCCCATCCCTGCAAGGGAAACCTGCGGGGATCTTTGAGTTCTGTCGCGATATCGCTGATGCCACTGCAGATTTGGTCTGCGCCTTCAAGCCTCAGTTTGCCTACTTTGCCTCACAACGCGCTGAAGACCAACTAGAAAAACTGGTACGTCACCTCAAAGACAAATACCCCCATATTCCTGTCATCCTCGATTCCAAGCGTGGTGATATTGGCAGTACCGCAGACCACTACGCTCTGGAGGCCTTTGAGCGCTATGGTGCGGATGCCATCACCGTCAATCCCTATATGGGCTCTGACACGATTGAGCCCTATCTAAAACATACTGGTAAAGGTGTCATTGTCCTGTGTCGCACTTCTAATCCAGGTGGCTCAGATTTACAGTTCTTAAATGTTTCCCCGAATGGGGAGCCTTTGTATCTGCATGTAGCCAAACTTGCAGCCACTCAATGGAATCGCTCGGGTCAAATTGGTCTTGTCGTGGGCGCAACCTTCCCAGAAGAGATCGCAAAGGTACGAGCAATTGTGGGTGAGATGCCTTTACTCATCCCCGGCATCGGAGCCCAAGGTGGAGATATTGAAGCCACCGTTAAAGCGGGCAGTATTCCAGGCAAACCTGGAACAGGCATGATCATTAATTCTTCAAGAGCTATTCTGTATGCAAGCTCTGGAAATGATTTTGCGCAGGCTGCACGAAACGTAGCACAGTCCACGCGTGATGCGTTAAGGGCGGCTACTTAGCAGTCTTAGACGAACTCTTGGGCTGAGCTATCGGCGCTAAAGCGACACGCCCCATATTCTCCAAAATAAATTCTTGTCTGGTTGAAAAGTGGATCCTGGCCTTGCGGCAATATTGCTCTTTATCAAAACACTTGGGTGCTGGCAAAGCGGAAGCTAGAGCCGCAGCCTGATCTAGATCTAGTCCTGCTGGCGTAGTTACGTAATAGTGCTCAGAAGCAGCCCCAATACCAAAAATGCCTTCACCCCACTCTACTGAATTAAGGTAGATCTCAAACAATCTCTGCTTAGACAGTGTAAGCTCTAAGAGTCCGGTAATGATGAGCTCTTGCCCTTTACGAAAATAATTTTGCTCGGAAGATAAGAATAAATTTTTTGCAAGCTGCTGAGTAATGGTTGACCCACCACGCAGCACGGTTTTAGATTTAGCCCCCGCCTGAGGTTTTTGCTGATTTTGCTGTTGATTTTTTTGCCATGCTTTTTGCATGTCTTCAACACGAACCCCTTTGTGTTGAAAAAAGATGTCGTCTTCGCTAACCAAAACCGCACGTTTGAGATTGTTTGAAATCTTATCGTAAGGCGTCCACTTTGATTGTACGGAACAAATCCAATGCCAGGAACACAAGCGCCAGCGCTCTGCTCTCTGAAAGGCTGTGCTGCTGGGATCTACACTAATCCATAGGCCGATCTGAACGGCAAAATATACCTGCATGGCTATGAAACCAGCCAAGAGACATTTGACTAGGTAAGCAATCCAGCGCATGAGTGAGAAATTAACTGCAAGTAAATTTGATCAACTGCGCAACTTAGCGAGCACTGCTCGCGAATCAATTTGTGTTGCTAGATCGGTTCCCCGCCATAACAAGAATGCATCTGCAGCTTGCTCCACCAACATACCAAGGCCATCGCTAATGCGTGCCCCACGCTGTAAAGCTTGCTTCATAAAGGCCGTTGTTTTACCGTAGACCATGTCGTAAGCAAATGAGCTTGGCGTAAAGATGTTTACTACAGCGGCAATGCTCAAAGGAGACTCATCTGCTAGTCCTGCAGCAGTTGCATTAATCACCAGGTCAAATGGATAGGGTGTTTTTTCAGAACTCTCTAATTGAGCTAATGTGCGAGCTTCCAAGGCAACCTCTTTTGAAGCAGCTACGTTGGCAAATAACTTGATCAATTCATCAGCCTTTATGCTTGAGCGATTAGCAATCACTAAGCATTTAGGTGAATGCTCCAATAAGGGCCCGATCACTCCACGTGCTGCTCCACCAGCACCTAAAAGCAAAATACGCGACTCATGGACGGCGATACCCTGCGCCAATAGGTCGCGCACCAAGCCAGCGCCATCAGTATTGTCACCATAAATCTTGCCATCCTGAATCCATAGCGTATTGACTGCACCAGCCAACTGGGCTCGACTAGTTAATTGATCAGCAAAAGCTTGGGCATATAACTTAAATGGCACGGTGACATTCATACCCTTACCGCCAGCAGAAAAGAATATTTTAGCAGCTTGAGCAAAACCATCTAGCTCCGGCTGTAAACGGCCATAGTGCATAGCTTGTTTAGCTTGCTCTGCAAAGCGCTGGTGAATGGCGGGCGACTGACTATGGCCTATTGGATTGCCCGCTACCGCATAGACATCTAGACCCGGGTGAAGACTTGGATCGGTATGCAAATCAACGGAAGCGTTTGAACTCATGATGGCTACAGAATAAGCGAATTTGCGATTTTAAGAATAAGGAGTGCTGCACTAACGTTTGAGTTCCAGAAGATCATTCCCATCGCGAGTAAAGTCAAAGGTGGAGATCCAATCGAGCACATCAATTTGATTACGCATTTCTGAAGGGAATGGGCCAAATGGGGCTGATGCACGAACAATGGCTAGGGCCTGTCGATCCAATTCAGGATTACCTGAGCTTCGCCCTATTGACACCCCATCTTTACCTTGCGCATTAGTAGTAATTCGGCCTTGAGAATCGACACTCACAACGATAATCAAGCTGCCATATAGCGGTCGACCATTGGCACGCGGAAAAAATGTACTACCGTAAGCCTCAATCTTTTGGCGCATACCATCAAAGTAATGGGCAAAAGTCACTGCCCTAGTATTGGCGCCGGTGAGTACCTTGCGGCGAGGCTCACGTCCATCCGCTTGTAACTGCTTCGCCAACTCTGCCTCTAAAGAATTCAGTTGGGGGGCAATCTTTTGCTCATCCCCACTTTTCCGTCCACCAGATTTAGCTCGCTGCTCGTCTAACTTGGCCAGCATCTGCTTTTGCTGCTTCTCTAAAACCTCAAGACGTGCCTCCGCTCCCAGTCTGGCTCGATGTAGTGCTGTGGCATCTTGATTTTCAGACTTACCTCCGCCCTGTAGATCTGCCTGGGCTAATTTGTTCGCCTGCTTTGGGGGCGTCTTGTTACTGGCATTCACGAGGACAACACTCAAAGGCGTATTGAGTCGGCGATTTTGAATTTCACCAATACCCCAACGAAACGATAGAAACAGTGCATGAATAATGAGTGATACGCATAGTGCGAATCGAAAAGGATAGCGTCGCCAGGTATTCTGAAAAAAGTTCACGGCTCGATTAAATTTTTCTGAGCGAGGAATCTGAACAGGATTAATCTGGGCTGGCATCTTCTTCTGCATCCTCGGGCAATGCATCGGTCAATTCTTCTACAGTCTTTACTTCTGGCTCTGCTTTGGCTTCAATCTCTAGCACTCTCACAGCGGCACTCAATTGCAACAAGTCGACATCAGCTACCGCGACTTCTGCACGAGTCATGCGGGGGTGACTTGCCAACTCTGGGATAGGTAAGTGTAGAGGTACTAGCTCTACCCTAGACATCCCCTCTTTTAAGTGACGTACATAAACGTTTTTGGAATCTCCATCCTGCGCAATCCAACGCAAGCACCAATACTTTTCTAGGCGATCTTGAAATTCGCCATAAGCTTGATAACAAGATTCAAAGTCTGCAGCGATTCCCATCAGAGTCGCATCTCGTGGTGGAAATGGTGCCATCATCTTCGCAGTCACCCCATGTTTTGCTAAGGCGATTAACTGCCACTGATTGACGAGATCGGAGTAGCGACGTAGCGGAGAGGTGCACCATGCGTAGTAGTCGAGCCCCAAGCCTTCATGAGGCCCTGGGGTAGTTTGCATACGAGTACGCAATGGTCCCCAACCCTTTTGAGTTCGAAACAAACCTGGCAAACCATGATCCGCTAGCAATTGACCAGATGCACTATTACAAAAGATCATCCACTCTGCAACGATCGTATCGAGAATAGAACCACGCTGACGCGGAATAATTTCTACACGTTGAACTCCATCCACATCTTGAATTTGAAAATGAAAATCTCTTGCCAAAGCATTGGGATCAATCACACCCAACTGTTCAGCACGTAGACCATTGAGGATTCTTTTTTCTTGTCGACCAGCATGCAAGAGTTTTGCGGCACGCCACAAGATAGCTAACTCTTTTCGATAGGGATAGCTAACGCCTTCATCTAACAAACTCTCTTCGCTCACCAAATGCTCCACATCTTCTAGACGAAGATTAGCAGTCATCGGCACCATCTCTGCCCGCATTTGCAGGGTATCTCGGTTTACTATTCCATCCGCATCAAGATCTACATAGATGGATAGCGCGGGTCTCGGAGCTCCTGCATCCAGGGAGAATTGCTCAATGACCGAATCAGGCAACATCGTAATTTTGTTGCCCGGAAAATAAACGGTAGACATACGATTGCGAGCCACTTGGTCCAATGGATCATCTTTACTAATCGCCAAACCTGGTGCTGCAATATGAATACCGATGCGATGACTACCCTCTACAAGTTCTGTTACCGAAAGCGCATCATCAATCTCAGTAGTTCCTGAGTCATCAATCGAGAAAGCATTTACTTCGGCCAAAGGCAGTTCTGCAATCGCCGCATCATAGGCTGCTTGATCAACTCCGATATTGACATGATGAGCAGCGCCATTTGGAAAATGGGCTTTCAAGAACATTCCCTGGTGATAGGCTAATGGAGATTCAATTGCAGCACAACGAATCATCAACTGCGCCGGGGATTCACCTGTTTCTGTGCATGCGGCTATGAGGGCCTTATAAGCTGAAGAATTCTTATCTGGGGAGAACAGTAGTTGCTTAGCTGAAGACTTCAAGGTGTCAGGGAATATGCCTGCGACTAAATCTTGTTGCCAAACAGATTGTTGCTCTAACTCTTTTTGCTTGCGCTCCAGTGCAGCTAAGCCTGCTTGCAATTGCTCAAGGGGCGCTCTTTGAAAGCGCCCTCGCCCTTTGCGACGGAAAAATACTGGGGCATCTTGTAAGGCAATCGCTAATGCTACTTGCTGAGGGATCGTTGCTTGCGAGCCAAAATATTCAAGAGAAACATCTACCAGACCAAACTCTTCTTCAGGCGCGCAATCCCAGAGCAATTGCAAGTCAATATCTTTAGATAAAACGAGCGCTTCATCCATCGCAGTTTGTGCCTCGGGCTTTTCAAAGCGCAACCAAACCTCTTTTGCCTTGAGTTTGATCTTCTTGCCAGAAAGACTGGTCGCCTGCCAGGATTCAGCATCGCCTGTTCCTGTTGCAGACTGTACGGCAGCAATTTTGATATCGCCACCCTCTTCATATAAGAGATTCATGCTTAGAGGGAAATCCCGCCGCTAGCTTCTAATGCAACTCCATTAACGTAACTCGCTTCATTGCTGGCAAGGAATAGATATACGTTGGCCAT
Organism: Polynucleobacter sp. es-GGE-1; assembly: GCF_018882005.1. Classification (NCBI taxonomy): domain Bacteria; kingdom Pseudomonadati; phylum Pseudomonadota; class Betaproteobacteria; order Burkholderiales; family Burkholderiaceae; genus Polynucleobacter; species Polynucleobacter sp. es-GGE-1. The sequence goes on along the minus strand of NZ_JACVPE010000009.1, from coordinate 89,168 downwards.
TTCTTCAGGCGTGCCCAAACGACCTAGCCAACTGCGACGCTCAATATCTTGCAGAATATTTTCTGGCATGGCTTTAACCATTTCTGTCGCAATAAATCCAGGACAAACTGCATTGACTCGAATGCCTTTAGGACCAAGCTCACGAGCCCAAGTCTTGGTAAAGCCAATCACGCCAAACTTTGTCGCTGAATAATTAGTTTGACCAAAGTTCCCATACAAACCGACCACGCTAGAAGCATTCACAATCGCGCCAGTACCAGCTTCCAGCATGTGTGGCACTACCAATTGGGTGCAGTTGAATACGCCCTTGAGGTTGACATCAATCACGGTATCAAATTGCGCCTCAGTCATCTTGATCAAACGTGCATCTTGCGTAATACCAGCGTTATTAATCAAAATATCAATGCGGCCATGTTTTTGGATGACTTGATCAACTACCGCCTGAATGCTGGCACGATCAGTCACATCCATTGCATAGGCCTCAGCATGAGGAATTTGGGCTGCAGCACTCTTTACTGCCGCAAGATTAATATCAGCAACGATCACTCTTGCACCCGCTTCTGCAAAGCGCTGGGCCGTTGCAAATCCAATCCCTTTTGCTGCGCCTGTAACAATGGCGACCTTATCTTCTAATCGATTGCCCATATTTTGCTTTCAGTATTTATTTATTAGGTTGCGGTAAGTTAAATTAAACAGATATGGCTTCTAATATTTTTTGATGCGCTCCACCAAAGCCGCCATTACTCATCACTAGAATGTAATCGCCTGGTTTAGCTTCTTTGGCAACTGCATTCACTAATGCACCAAGGTCATCGAAGGCATGGGCTTTACCAGCCTCTTTTGTATTTAGTGGGGCTAGGACTTCTGCCAAATCCCAGCCCAAAGATTCCTTGCCACTACTGGCTCCATAAGCAAAGACCTTATCAGCCTGCTGCAAGCTATTAGGTAGTTGTGCCTTCATTACACCGAGTTTCATCGTATTCGAGCGTGGCTCCAATACCGCCAAGATGCGCGCCTTACCCACTCGACGACGTAAACCATCAACCGTGGTGGTGATCGCCGTTGGATGATGCGCAAAGTCGTCATACACCGTAATGTCGTTTGCAACACCAATCGTTTCAAGACGACGCTTCACGTTTTTAAATGCCGCCAAGGCGCGTGCAGAATCTGCTGGTGAAATACCAATGTGATTGGCAGATGCAATTGCAGCAAGCGCGTTGAGTTGGTTGTGTCTGCCCATCACGCCCGAATCAGGAGCCCATTGCACGGTGGCCACCTCTTTGCCTAACTGACGCACAATAAAGCCATCACCCTCTTGTGAAATCAATGACCACTGGTTAGCGGCATCCTGTCCAAAACGCTCTACAGGCGACCAAGCACCGCGGGTGACAACCCGCTCTAGCGCAGGTTCCTCGCCATTGACTACCAATAAGCCATCACTGGGCACTGTGCGTACTAAGTGATGAAACTGAGTTTCGATAGCAACAAGATCCGCAAAAATATCTGCATGATCAAACTCTAAGTTATTTAATAAAGCAGTGCGTGGCCTGTAATGGACAAACTTACTGCGCTTATCGAAAAAGGCAGTGTCATATTCATCGGCCTCTATTACAAAATATTGACTTTCACCCAAGCGTGCAGATACTGTGAAATTCAGTGGCACTCCACCAATTAAATATCCAGGCTTGTAGCCATTAAATTCCAAAATCCAAGTGAGCATGGCTGATGTAGTCGTCTTGCCATGCGTACCGGCTACCGCTAAAACATGTCGGCCATATAAAACTTGCTCCCCTAGCCATTGAGGTCCAGAGATATAGGGCAGCCCTTGATTCAGAATGGCTTCTATTAAGGGATTGCCACGAGAAACGACATTGCCAATCAAAAATAAATCGGGCATGGTCTCAAACTGCAATAATTGATCTGGCGAGAATCCCTCAATGAGCTCAATACCTTGAGCTTCAAGCTGTGTGCTCATTGGTGGATACACGTTGGCATCACAACCCGTTACACGATGTCCGGCTTGCCGAGCGATTGCGGCAATGCCGCCCATAAAGGTACCGCAAATGCCCAAGATATGAATATGCATTAGCGAATTTTAGCGAAGGAGTTGTAATGAATCGAAGACAGTGGATCATGATTGGCGGAATTAGTCTTCTGGCGCTCCTTGCTGGAGTCTTTTCATCTCAGTGGATTTCGCAAACAGGCTTGGCGAGCGACCCCTCTATCAAAGCTTTCTTTGGCAACCCTTGGCAAACACCCGATGGTAAATCAGCAAATTCTGAAAATTGGCGAGGAAAAGTACTCGTTGTGAACTTTTGGGCCTCCTGGTGCCCCCCTTGCGTAGAAGAAATGCCTGCTTTAGACAAAATTTCCCAAGAATATGCCGCTAAAAATGTATTAATTGTCGGTATCGGTATTGATTCACCATCTAACATACGCGAATTTCTTGAAAAAACCCCAGTTTCTTATCCCATTGTGGTTGGTGGATTAGAGGGCAGCAATCTCTCCAAACAAATGGGCAATACCCAAGGCGCCCTACCCTTTACAGTCATCATCAATTCAAAAGGTAAGTCTATTTATAGTAAATTAGGGAAGATAAGCGAAGAAGAGCTCAGAAAGGTCATTAATTCAGAGTTATAAAGATTTTTAAAGACTTTTAACCCTCAGTATTCCATTGAAAATTGCTTAAATATTAAGCAATTACACCCATCATTTTTATATTTACTCTGAAAAGCAGTAAAAAATTTGCTTCCTAAAGGCATTTTTGGGCATTTTCAAGACCCCAGAGGGTATACTCGCATCCTTAGCAGGTAATGCATCAAGTCGCTCTACTCACAGATTAGTGGCCTAAAGCCAAATTAAACCATTGACACCTAACTGCCTCTAAAAATAGGGATCTATGTCTAAAAAAGTATCAATTCTGGTTATTCAAGGCCCCAACCTCAATCTATTGGGAACCCGTGAGCCTGAGGTTTATGGGAAAACTACCCTGGAAGATATCCACCAAAAGCTGGGAGATCTCGCAAGAGCCCAATCTGTCGATCTAAGTACCTACCAAAGTAATCATGAAGGCGAGTTAATTGACCGCATTCAGAAGGCTAAACAAGATGGCGTGGATTTCATCATCATTAATCCTGGTGCATTTACTCATACCAGCGTTGCCTTGCGTGACGTTTTAGCTTGTGTACCCATTCCGTTTACCGAAGTACATTTATCAAACATTCACCAAAGAGAAGAGTTCCGCAAACACTCTTATCTATCAGACATCGCTACCGGTGTGATTTGTGGACTTGGAGCTATTGGCTACGAATTAGCACTGCAAGCTGCGATCGCCCGCATACAAAAATAAGCTAATTAAAGAATTTCAAGAGAGGACTCACTCATATGGATCTAAGAAAACTCAAAACCTTGATCGACTTAGTTTCTGAATCAGGTATTTCCGAATTAGAGGTCAACGAAGGTGAAGACCGTGTTCGCATTGTGAATGCCGGCTCTGCAGCTCCTACTGGACACGTGGTTTATACCAATCCCGCTCCGACACACACGATGCAAGCAGCGCCTGCTGCTGCAGCTCCCGCATCACCCGTTCTAGATGCGCCTGCAGCTGAAGCTGGATTTATTGCGCGCTCACCTATGGTGGGCACTTTCTATCGCGCCCCAAATCCAGAATCGCCTAACTTCGTCAACGTTGGTGACACTGTTAAGGTTGGTCAAACACTGTGCATCATTGAAGCGATGAAATTGCTTAACGAAATCGAATCAGAACAAGCGGGGGTCATTAAAGAAATTCTTTGTGAGAATGGTCAAGGCGTTGAGTTTGATCAGCCCTTATTTGTCATTGCTTAATTTCTCTGCCTTTCTTTCCAATCTTTATTACCTAACTCCGAGCCTACATGTTCGATAAGATTCTGATTGCCAATCGGGGAGAAATTGCTCTCCGTATCCAACGCGCATGCCGCGAGTTGGGAATCAAAACCGTAGTGGTCTATTCCACTGCAGATAAAGAAGCTAAGTATGTGAAGCTTGCTGATGAGGCGGTCTGCATTGGGCCTGCACCTTCGCCACTAAGTTATCTCAATATGCCTGCAATCATTTCTGCAGCAGAGGTGACTGATGCCGAAGCGATTCACCCTGGATATGGCTTCCTCTCTGAAAATGCCGATTTTGCAGAACGTGTTGAAAAATCTGGTTTTGCCTTTATTGGTCCTACTGCTGCCTCGATTCGCTTGATGGGCGACAAAGTTTCGGCTAAGCGCGCCATGATTAAAGCCGGTGTACCCTGCGTACCTGGTTCTGAAGGTGCGTTACCAGACGATCCAAAAGAAATTATTGCTACCGCTAAAAAAGTGGGTTACCCAGTCATCATTAAGGCTGCTGGTGGAGGTGGTGGACGCGGTATGCGTGTTGTCCATACTGAAGCTGCGCTAATCAATGCTGTCAATATGACTCGCGAGGAAGCTGGGCGCGCATTCGGTAATCCAGAAGTCTATATGGAGAAGTTTTTAGAAAAACCTCGCCATGTTGAAATTCAAATTCTGGCCGATACCCATGGCAATGCTATTTGGTTGGGTGAACGTGATTGCTCAATGCAACGTCGCCATCAAAAAGTGATTGAAGAAGCACCAGCTCCTGGTATTGATCGTCGCTTGATTGCCAAAATTGGTGAGCGTTGTGCTGAAGCTTGTAGAAAAATTGGCTATCGCGGTGCTGGAACATTTGAGTTCCTCTATGAAAACGGTGAATTTTTCTTTATTGAGATGAATACTCGCGTTCAGGTTGAACATCCAGTCACAGAAATGATCACTGGTGTAGATATCGTTCAAGAACAAATTCGAATTGCCGCTGGTCTCAAATTGGCTTATCGCCAAAAAGATATTGTGTTCCGCGGCCATGCAATTGAATGCCGTCTGAATGCAGAAGACCCATTCAAGTTCACGCCAAGTCCAGGGAAAATTGGTTCATTCCATATGCCTGGCGGTCCTGGTATTCGCGTAGATTCTCATGCCTATAGTGGCTATGTAGTCCCCTCAAATTACGATTCCATGATTGGTAAGTTAATTTCTTACGGCAATACTCGAGAGCAAGCGATTCGCCGTATGCAAATTGCCTTGTCTGAGATGGTGATTGATGGGATTACTACTAATGTTCCGCTTCACCGCGAACTGATGCTAGATCCCAACTTCATGGAAGGTGGTACCAGCATTCACTACTTAGAGCATCGCTTAGAAGAGCAAGCTGCAAGTCGCGGTAAATCCTAACTCACTCCAAATTCATGCGAGCACTCCATGTCTTATCGTGAACTGGTATTCACGGTAGCCGCTGAAACTGCCGAGCCCTTAGGCGATGCCTTACTCGAACTAGGAGCACTCTCTGTCACCGTAGAAGATGATGCCGCAGGGGGTGACGATGAGAACCCTCTTTACGGAGAGCCCGGTCTGTCACCCAAAGTCCAAGCATGGGATAGATCTGCCGTTACCGCTCTTTTTAACCCTGAGATTGATCACTCAGACAGAGCAGAATTCATTCCCGAACTGCTCGCCACTCTAAATGAAGCAGGCTTTGCATTAGCCCCGCCCCAAGAAAAAACCGTTAAAGAGCAAGATTGGGTCCGACTGACGCAAAACCAATTTACACCGATCCAAATTGGAAAACGTATCTGGGTTGTACCCTCATGGCATGAAGCTCCAACTGATCCTAACGCAATTTGTTTAGCAGTAGATCCTGGACTTGCCTTCGGAACTGGTAGCCACCCTACAACACACCTGTGCTTACTTTGGCTTGAGGAGTACTCCAATTTAAAGAGCCAGAGTTTGCTTGATTATGGTTGTGGATCTGGGATTTTGGCGATTGCAGCCGCAAAACTGGGTTGCAACCCAGTCGTTGGTACGGACATAGATCCCCAATCCATGATTGCAGCGCGCAGTAATGCAGAAATTAACAATACGGTTATTCGCTTTGTTTTACCAACCGAAGACGCACCAGAGCTAGCGGCAGAAACGAAATACGATATCGTGATGGCCAACATCTTGGCCAATCCCTTGCAAGTGCTTGCCCCTGCTCTAGTCAATAAAATGCGTGCCGGCGGACACATCATTTTGTCTGGCGTACTGGCGCGACAAGCGGATGAGGTAATTGCGACCTATAGTCAATGGCTCAAACTTTCCATTTGGAAGGAAAGTGAAGGCTGGGTATGTTTGCACGGAATCTTCGAGCAAGATAAACAAAGTACTAAATCCATTCCCGATGCTGTAGCCACTCTTGCAGCGCCTAGTCAAAAAAAAAGTCTTAAGCGAATCCTTTTAGCTTGCTTTTTGACTTTGCTCCTCATTTTTGGCGAGCATTTATCCAGGAATTCTCTGCTACCTTTACTAGCACCAAGAGTAGATGGCTCATCAAATTCATTTTCAGTTGGCGCATTTTCGATATTGCAGCAGATTGATGAGAAATTGTGTAGCGCACTGAAGTGCTTTAATCGCCCTGTAAGCGATTTTGCTGCATGGAAAATAACTTCTGCCGCACTAACCCCAGAAAACGCGGGAGAGGGCCTTAAAAACGCCCTAAATCAATCAATATTACAAATTGAAATACAAAATCGACTGGCAATTCCAATTTTGTTGCCAAATTTAGAAATTTCTCTCACTGATGCAGAAGAATCTGAGTTGAAATTAATTCAGTTCAGCCCAAATGAATGGTTACCACTATCTTGGCAAGAATCTCATCCTGATTTTTTGAAAATTGGTGCACCTGCTGGAGAAATGATTCAAGCAGAACTGCCGATTATCCTGCCGCCGACTACTGCTGGGTATCGAGTACGTATTCTTTATCCTGAATAATCTCCTTTTATTCATTTTTTATTACCTTACCCATTACAGAAAGTAATTTATGGCTAGCTTGATCTGCGGCTCTATCGCTTACGACACCATCATGAACTTTGAAGGCAAATTTGCCGATCAAATTCTCCCTGAGCAGATCCACATCTTGAATGTGGCCTTCTTAGTACCAACCATGCGCCGAGAATTTGGTGGTTGTGCAGGCAATATTGCCTACAACCTCAGCCTTTTGGGAGGAGATCCCATCATCATGGCAACTGTTGGTGGCGATGCAGCGCCCTACATGAGCCGCTTAAAGCAACTGAATATTGATGCGAGCCATATTCGCCAAATTGAAAATGCATTTACGGCGCAAGCAATGATCACTACCGATCAAGCCAATAACCAAATTACGGCATTCCATCCAGGCGCGATGGACGAGTCGCACCTTAATCTAGTTTCTGTAGTGGTCACCGAAAGAAGCAAAAACTTCAAAGGGGCAGCTAAATTTGGCATCGTTGCGCCTGATTTTCGCCAAGGAATGTGGGAACACTGCCATCAATTAGCAGAAGCCAATATTCCGTTTGTCTTCGATCCCGGTCAAGGATTGCCAATGTTTAACGGGCCAGAGCTCTTAGAGCTAGTTGATATCGCCAGCTATTTAGCGGTTAACGACTATGAAGGCGAAATGCTTTCGCAGCGAACTGGCTTGAGCTTGTCAAAGGTTGCTGAGCGTGTCAAAGCACTGATCGTGACCAAGGGTGCAGAAGGTGCTGATATTTATACCGAAGGCAAATGTATCTCGATTCCTCCAGTACCGGCAGGAAAAGTAGTCGACCCCACTGGATGCGGCGACGCATTTCGTGGCGGACTCTTGTTTGGTCTTGAGAATGAAATGGATTGGGAAACCACTGGTTGCTTGGCCAGCCTAATGGGTTCAATCAAGATTACCCATCAAGGACCACAAAATCATCAACCCAGTAAAGCAGAGATCGCAGACCAATTTAAAGCAGCGTTTGGCTTTAGCTTTTAACCTTGATTCAAAATAATCAAAGCCTATAGCCAATAAAAAAGGGGTCTCGTGAGAGACCCCTTCTAATAACACCCGTCTGATTAAGGACGTGTGCCAGTTGGGAAGGGCCAAGCAGCAGCAGGATTCAACGCACTAGTCGCTGGTGCAGCTTTCTTAGCCACGGGCTTTTTTACAGCAGAGCCCGCTTTCTTCGCAGCAGGCTTACTTACTTTTTTTTTGCTACGCGCTTTTTTGCAGCTGGACGCTTTTTAGCGGCTGGCTTCTTCTTTGCGGCAGCTTTTTTAGCAGCTGGACGCTTTTTTGCGGCTGGCTTCTTTTTAGCAGCTGGACGCTTTTTAGCGGCTGGCTTCTTTTTAGCTACTTTTTTAGCAGCTGGTTTCTTAGCAGCTACTTTTTTCTTAGCAGCTGGTTTCTTTGCAGCAGGTTTTTTCTTGGCGATTGCCATAGTCATACTCCTTCACGTGAGGATTAATTCAAACTACCGATTAAGAAGACCCGACCACTCATTTCCGCCTGGTTTTGCAACCTTTTGGAATTGACGAGCGAGCCATTCATCGGCGCGCGGCTTGATGCTAAGTGCTGCACGCTAATGAATCCTGGAAAAAAAGCCGTGGCCCCAAGGGACAACGGCTTCTTAAATGTGCTGGAAAAAATGGAGAGGATAGCTCTGGCACCCTTGAGTAAGGGTTTGCGGATTTGAGTCTGTTTCTGCTGACTTCTTAAACTATCCAACCGTCTAATCTCCTATTTAGCCAGTTATGCGCTTACTTACTGCCAACTACTCCCAACTCAGCGCACCACCGGTTTGATACTCAATAACGCGTGTCTCAAAAAAGTTTCGTTCTTTTTTCAGATCAATCATTTCTGACATCCATGGAAATGGATTCTCTTCATTTGGGAACATCGCGTCAAGTCCTATTTGCAAACATCTGCGATTACAAATGTATCTTAGGTACCCTTTGAACATCGGAGCGTTCAATCCGAGCACCCCACGAGGCATCGTATCTTCGGCATAACGGTACTCTAATTCGACTGCTTTTTCAAAGATGGATTTGATCTCATCTTTGAACGCAGAAGTCCATAACTGCGGGTTCTCCAGCTTGATTTGGTTAATCAAATCAATACCAAAATTGCAGTGCATAGACTCATCACGAAGGATGTATTGATACTGCTCAGCAGCACCCGTCATTTTGTTTTGACGACCCATTGCAAGTATTTGCGTAAAACCAACATAAAAGAACAAACCTTCCATTACGCAAGCAAAAACAATGAGTGAACGGAGTAACTTTTGATCGTTTTCTAATGTGCCAGTCTTAAAATTTGGATCAGTTAAGACATCAATAAACGGAATTAAGAACTCATCTTTAGCGCGAATCGAGTCAATCTCGTGATACGCGTTGAAGATTTCGGACTGATCTAAACCTAAAGATTCCACAATATATTGGTATGCATGGGTATGAATTGCTTCTTCAAAAGCCTGGCGCAATAAGTATTGGCGGCATTCTGGAGCAGTAATGTGGCGATAGGTACCCAAAACAATATTATTAGCCGCTAAAGAATCGGCAGTTGTAAAGAAACCCAGATTGCGCTTAATAATGCGACGCTCATCTTCTGTAAGGCCATTCGGATCTTTCCAGAGCGCGATATCGCGGTTCATGTTGATCTCTTGTGGCATCCAGTGATTTGCACAACCAGCCAAATATTTCTCCCAAGCCCATTTGTACTTAAATGGCACCAGCTGATTAACGTCAGTCTTAGCATTAATCACACGCTTATCAGCAGCATTAACACGCAAGGCTGCACCACCAGCCAATGAGACGGCTGGTGCAGGCGTACTTACCTGAGGCGCTGCCATTGCTACTTGATCAGGCTGTGGGCGTTGTGGCTCCACTGCAACCGGCTGCGGTGCAAGACCAGCTTTCGCTAGTGCTGGAGCAACTTCCTCTTCCCAATTCAACATAACTTTCTCCTAAATTCTTCTATTCCTGACCAATCAGCAAATGGCTTATTGGCATGCTTCACATTCTTCAAAGCCAGCATCGCCTGGGCGCATTGTGCAAACTGGGCCATCAGCCTCTACTGCACCAGTTGCATTTGCAGCAGCTGTCGCATCAGTTCCATTTACGCCACCACCACTCGATACTGAGTTCAATTGACCACTAGCCACGGTTGATTTCTCGACGTGGGTTGCGGCCATCGTGCGGAGGTAATAAGTGGTCTTTAGACCACGCAACCAAGCCAGCTTATAGGTATCGTCCAATTTCTTACCAGATGCACCGCCCATGTAGATATTCAATGACTGAGCCTGGTCAATCCATTTTTGACGACGGGAAGCCGCCTCAACCAACCAACTTGGCTCGACTTCAAAGGCGGTCGCATACAGATCACGCAAATCTTGTGGAATACGATCGATCTTCGATAAAGTGCCATCAAAGTACTTCAAGTCGGCAATCATCACTTCATCCCAAAGACCGCGATCCTTCAAATCCCGCACCAAGTACTCGTTTACCACCGTAAACTCACCAGATAAGTTGGACTTCACAAACAAGTTCTGGAAGGTTGGCTCGATACAAGCAGAAACACCAATGATGTTGGAGATCGTTGCCGTAGGCGCAATAGCCACGCAATTGGAGTTACGCATACCGTGTTGTTTGATACGGGCACGCAAACCGCTCCAATCCATAGTGGATGAGTTATCCACTTCTACATAACCACCGCGCTCAGCTGCCAATAAGGCCACTGAATCTTGTGGGAGGATGCCACGATCCCATAAAGAGCCTTTATAGGTGCTATAAACACCGCGCTCTTCAGCCAACTCACAAGAAGCTTGATAAGCGTAGTAGCACACTGCTTCCATAGAGGAATCAGCAAACTTCACTGCTGCATCGCTAGCGTAAGGAATACGTTGCATATGCAAGCAATCCTGGAAACCCATAATGCCCATGCCAACCGGACGGTGCTTCAGATTGGAATTACGCGCCTTAGCAACCGCGTAGTAGTTAATATCGATCACGTTATCGAGCATGCGCATTGCAGTGCGCACAGTTTTCTGGAGCTTCTCGTGATCTAAGACCAATTTACCGCTTGCATCGGTAGTCATGTGCGCAGTTAAGTTCACAGAACCCAAGTTACAAACTGCAATCTCATCCTCATTGGTATTGAGAGTAATTTCAGTACACAGGTTAGATGAGTGAACCACGCCAATATGTTGCTGTGGGCTACGGATATTGCAAGGATCTTTGAAAGTGATCCATGGGTGACCAGTTTCAAACAACATACCAAGCATCTTGCGCCACAATTGTTGCGCTGGAATTCTGCGGAATGGCTTTAACTCACCACGATCTGCTTTTTGCTCATAGGCAACATAAGCCTCTTCAAACGCCTTGCCAAACTTATCATGCAAATCTGGAGTATTAGAAGGTGAGAACAAAGTCCAGTCACCGTTTTCCATGACACGCTTCATAAACAAGTCAGGAATCCAGTTAGAAGTATTCATGTCGTGGGTACGACGACGGTCATCACCAGTGTTCTTACGCAATTCTAAGAACTCTTCAATATCCAAGTGCCATGTTTCTAAGTAGGCGCAAACTGCACCTTTACGCTTACCGCCTTGGTTCACAGCAACTGCAGTGTCATTCACCACTTTGAGGAATGGCACAACGCCTTGCGATTTACCGTTAGTACCTTTGATATGGCTTCCTAAGGCGCGGACGTTAGTCCAATCATTACCCAAGCCACCAGCAAACTTAGATAACAAGGCATTTTCTTTCAACGCTTCGTAGATGCCATCAAGATCATCTTCAACAGTTGTCAAATAGCAGCTAGAGAGCTGTGGACGAGTTGTTGCTGAATTAAACAAAGTTGGTGTGCTGGACATGAAATCAAAAGTAGAGAGGATTTCATAGAACTCAATTGCACGACGCTCGCGATCCAACTCATTCATTGCCAAGCCCATTGCAACACGCATAAAGAAAGCCTGTGGCATTTCAATACGACGATCTTCAATGTGCAAGAAATAGCGGTCATACAAAGTCTGGAGACCAAGGTAGTTGAACTGCAAATCACGGCTCGCGTTCAATGCAGTAGCCAATTTTGGCAAATCAAAATCACGCATGCGTGGGTCTAACAATTCTGCAGAGATACCTTCATTGATGTACTTAGCAAAGTAGGTGCTGTATTCGGCTTGGGTATCGCCTTGCAATACTTCCTTACCAAAAATTTCCTTACGGATCACGTGCATCAGGATGCGTGCAGTTACCTGACTATATGCAGGATCTTTTTCGATCAAGGTACGTGAAGCCAAAATAGCGGAGTCATAAACTTGCGCCATCGGCACGCCATCGTACAAGTTCTTAATAGTTTCAGTAATGATTGGGCTTGCATCAATGTGATTACCCAGGCCTTCACATGCAGCTTCAATCACCGTGCGCAAAGCTGCCATGTCGAGATACTTCTCAACGCCGTTATCAGTCACCTTGATACCGGACTCACCAGCTTGATGAGCCGCTTGCGTTTCTTGATTGATTTCTTGTTGAGCAGCACGCTCTTGATTGCGCTTCTCGCGATAAAGAACATAGGCACGGGCAACGTTGTGCTCACCACTACGCATCAAAGCCAATTCAACTTGGTCTTGAATATCTTCAATGTGGAAAGTACCGCCATTAGGACGGCTACGCAATAGAGCGCGCACTACGGCATGAGTTAATTGCTCAACTTGCTCGCGCACGCGTGCTGATGCCGCACCCTGACCACCATTAACCGCCAAAAATGCCTTAGTTACCGCAATCGCAATCTTAGATGGCTCAAAAGCTACCACTGAGCCATTACGGCGAATAATTTTGTAGTCAGACAACTGGGTAGCTTGGGCTCCACCAACACCGCCAGCTACAAAGCTAGCAGAAGGGGTCTGATTAATCGCCCCCACAGGACTCATTCCTGGGTTATTTGCTCCAGGTGTTTGACCTGCCGTCGGTGGATTTGCGTATGTCATGTTATTCCTACGTCTCTATATAGTTATTTGGACAAAATATCGTTAAAAAACAATGGCGTATTGCTGGATTCAAACACTACATCTAGTGTCTCGAAGGGCATTGGGTACTAAGTATAGGGAAATATTTACCCTTTGGTAAGCTTTTTCTAACAAAAATTCATAAGTATTTTTACTAAGGAATCTAATGATCTTGGGGGCAATTTGGTGCATGATTTTTAGCCCTTTTAGGCAAAGGCTAAAAAAGTAAGCGTACGCTTACATACTTAAAACAGACTAGCGAGAAGCAATCCCATAAGGAAGGTTTTTGGTAGAGACACCTGTCTCATTTTGGAACTTTTTCCAATCAAAAAAGATTCCAGGATCGGTTTTTCTATCGGGCGCGATATCGCTGTGTCCTGCAAATTGAAGATGGGGATAACTTACTTCTAATTTTTTTATTAGGCTTGCCAAAGTTTTGTACTGAACTTCTTCAAAGGGCGTATCCCCATCGCCCTCCAACTCAATGCCAATAGAAAAGCTATTGCACTTTTCCCTACCCAAAAATGAGGAGACCCCAGCATGCCAAGCCTTGTTTTGGGTTGAAACAAACTGAATCAACTCACCAGAGCGGGTAATCAGAAAGTGACTAGACACTTTTTGCTCGGCAATTTCCGCAAAATAAGGATGCGCATTTGGATCAAGCTTATTTTGGAAAAAATCAACGATGTAAGAGCTACAGTCTTGGGATTTAAATTGTCCCGGCGGCAAACTAATGTGATGCATGACCACAAGATCTGGTTGGGTGCTGTCTGGTCTCATATCTTGATGCGGTGAAGTACGCCATTGAGCAGAACCAATCCACCCTTCTACATCCAGTGAATTAAGATGCTCATGAGAGCAATAAAAACGTTGCTCATGAGCGATTGCTTCAGATTTTGGAAGGTGTACTTTACAATGCTGACAAGGCACCATGATCTCGGGCTCAAAGGTCTTGTGAGCTTTATCTGGCTTAGGGTTCGCTGCAGCTGCCTGATTTGCCTTGATTTGCTTTTTACCCTTTATCCAGAGATAAAAAAGATATGCGCCAGCAAATAAAAGAAGCCACTTAAACAAGGATCATGCTCGCTGAAGAATCACTTCCAATACAAAACGGCTACCAACATAAGCGAGTAATAGGGCAACATAGGCACTCAAGACCAAACGAATTGCGAGTCTACCTCTGAGCCCAACTCTCCAGCGGGCAATAATTAATCCAGCAAATAGAAGCCAAGACACTACGGCAAAAATTGTTTTGTGGTCCCAAACAAAGGGTTTACCAAACAATGCTTGAGAAAATAACAGACCCGAAAATACAGTGAGCGTCAGCAGACCAAAACCAACATACAACAGGTTAAATAAGAGACTTTCAATAGTCATCAAAGGTGGTAGATCATCCAGCCAAAAAGCCACGCGGCTATTGGGCAGAATCCCAAGCTGTTGATGTAAGGCGCGGTCATAGGCACTCATTAACATTGCTTGCATTGCCGCCAAACTTAATAAGCCCACAGAAACAGTTGCCACAATAAAGTGCGCCTTAAACCAAGGATCTGAAACAGCCTCTGGAGAAATCAAGGTACCTGGGAAAAAGAGTGGCAGCAAGGAACAAAATAAAGCAAATAAAACCGACATCCAGAGCAAACTGGCGATTGGTAAAAACCAAGATTGGAACCAATAAAATGCCAAGCCAACCCAGGCAGTCAGGGATAAATCTTGGGCAAAGCCAAATACAAAGCCTTCTGGCGTGAAAACGGATTCATGAATCTGAATACCATGCACTACCAACAATGCAAATATCAGCGCTCTTACCAGTAAAGATGACTGGGAGGATTGGCTCTCTCTTTTTTTGGACCTTAAGCCCAAAAAGATCAACAGAATCAAATAGCACAGGGGGATAAGGGCGTCGAGACTTAAGTAATCTAAAATGTTCATCATCAAAGTCTAATCGATAAATGCTACAAAACCTTACCGACCGCCTATCTCGCGTTGTTAAAACCATGCGGGGTCAGGCCCGCCTAACGGAAGAAAACACTGCAGAAATGCTACGGGAGATCCGTTTGGCCTTATTAGAAGCCGACGTAGCCCTCCCCGTTGTCAAATCTCTCCTGGAACAAATTAAATTTAAAGCCCTTGGTGAGGAAGTGGTTGGGAGCCTCAGCCCTGGTCAGGCGCTCGTTGGCGTAGTTCAGCGCGAGCTGGCCCAAGTCATGAGGGGCGATGTTCAGCAAAGTGGTGAACTCAATTTAGCCACTCAACCGCCCGCCGTGATTCTGATGGCAGGCTTACAGGGTGCTGGTAAGACTACCTCCGTCGGTAAGCTAGCCAAATGGCTCCAAGAAAAAAAGAAGAAGAAAGTTCTCACCGTTTCTTGCGACGTATACCGCCCTGCTGCTATCGAACAGTTAGAAACGGTTACCAAACAAGTTGGCGCAGAATTTTTCCCCAGCAATATCAATCAAAAACCAAATGACATTGCAACTGCTGCACTCGACTGGGCACGCCGTCATTATTTTGACGTAGTCATTGTTGATACGGCAGGACGCCTGGGCATTGATGAGGCACTCATGCAAGAAATCAAAACTTTGCATGCGAGCTTACATCCGATCGAGACCTTATTTGTGGTGGATGCCATGCTTGGTCAAGATGCCGTCAATACTGCTAAAGCATTCCATGAAGCGCTCCCACTTACCGGCGTCATCCTCACTAAGTTAGATGGTGACTCACGCGGCGGTGCAGCCCTCTCTGTTCGTCAGGTGACTGGTGTGCCACTCAAATTTATTGGGGTGGCAGAAAAGATGGATGGCCTTGAAGCCTTTGATGCTGAGCGGATGGCTAACCGCATCCTTGGTATGGGCGACATCCTAGCCTTGGTTGAACAAGCCCAGCAACACGTGGATGTTGCTAAAGCAGAAAAATTAGCTAGCAAGATTTCTAAGGGCGGTTTTGATCTTGAGGATTTTCGCGATCAACTTCTGCAAATGCAAAAGATGGGTGGTATGGCTAGCTTGATGGATAAACTCCCAAGCCAAGTAGCTCAAGCGGCAACCAAAACCAATCTGAGTAATGCCGATAAACAAACCAAGCGGATGCGCGGAATCATCGACAGTATGACTCCGCGTGAGCGCAGTAAACCTGAGTTACTCAAAGCGAGTCGCAAACGGCGTATTGCTGCAGGTGCTGGCGTAGAGGTGCAAGAAGTAAACCGTCTACTTACTCAGTTTGAGCAAATGCAAACCATGATGAAGCAATTCAAAGGCGGGAAGATGGCGCGCACCATGGCAACGATGGCCGCTAAAGGCGCCGCCAAGGGTATTGGCGATCTCTTCAAAAAATAAATCGCTAACTAAAGTGAATTAACTGAACTCTTTGACGCTTGAACCGCAGTAATTACTTTCTCTTTGATTTGCGCTAGCGGGATATTTTGTGATTCCGCATCAGTACGCCCTTTGAATTCCACTTGAGAATCTGCCAAGCCACGATCACCAATAACAACGCGGAATGGCGCGCCAATCAATTCCCAGTCAGCAAACATTGCACCCGGACGCTCATTACGATCATCCAAAATCACATCGATCCCAGCCGTCAGTAATTCATCATGCAACTGATCGCATGCTACTTTTACTTGTTCAGATTTCTCGTAACCCATTGGGCAAATCACGACTTCAAATGGCGCCATCGAGATCGGCCAAATAATGCCGCGCTCATCGTGACCTTGTTCAATTGCAGCGCCTAGCAATCGAGTAACACCGATACCGTAACAACCCATCACCATCGGCTGTGCTTTACCTTGTTGATCCAAGTATGTACAACCCATGGCTTCGGAATAACGAGTGCCCAACTGGAAAATGTGACCGACTTCAATGCCGCGGCAGATATCAACAACACCTTTACCGTCAGGCGAAGGATCGCCAATGACCGCATTACGAATATCTAAGACGAGTGGCTCTGGTAAATCACGGCCCCAGTTCACGCCAGTTAAATGGTGGCCAGCCTCGTTTGCGCCACAGACAAAGTCAGCCATATTGGCAACCGTACGATCTGCGACCACTGTGACATCAGCACTGACGCCAACTGGACCCAAGTAGCCGGCAGGTGCATTACAAGCTTGTTTAATTTCTGCTTCAGTAGCAAAGCGAGATTCGGCCATCCCTGGAATCTTGCTTGCCTTCACTTCATTAAGCTCATGGTCCCCACGCACTAACAACATAAAGAGTTTGGCTGGACCTTTTTCTTGATCAGCAGCAAACAATAAAGTCTTGACGGTCTTTTCTAATGGAAGCTTGAGAAACTGGGCAACATCAGCACACGTACTCTTATTCGGTGTTGGAACCTTATTCAATGTAGTACTTGCAGCAGCACGCTGAGCAATCAATGCAAGGGATTCTGCTGCCTCTAGGTTGGCTGCGTAATCTGAACTCGGGCAATAGACAATAGCATCTTCACCGGTATCGGCAATCACATGAAACTCTTGACTACCGGAGCCACCAATCGCACCGTTATCTGCTGTCACCGCACGGAACTTGAGTCCCATTCGCTTAAAGATACGGGTATAAGCATCAAACATGATTTGATAGGACTTCTTTAAGCCTTCAGCATCTCGATCAAACGAATAAGCGTCTTTCATGCTGAACTCACGACCACGCATGATTCCAAAACGTGGGCGACGCTCATCGCGGAACTTCGTTTGTATTTGATAGAAGTTGACTGGTAACTGCTTGTAACTCTTGATCTCGTTGCGAGCTAAATCGGTAATAACTTCTTCCGAGGTTGGCTGAATTAAGAAATCGCGATCGTGACGATCTTTAATGCGGAGCAACTCAGGCCCCATCTTTTCCCATCGACCAGTCTCTTGCCATAATTCAGCAGGCTGAATCATTGGCATTAGCAATTCAATTGCGCCAGCACGATTCATTTCTTCGCGAACGATATTTTCAACCTTGCGGATCACTTTTAATCCCAGCGGCAAGTAGTTGTAAATACCGGCACTCAGCTTGCGAATTAAACCCGCTCGCACCATGAGCTTATGCGAAACCACCTCAGCGTCAGAGGGGGCTTCTTTTAGCGTGGAGAGAAATGATTGTGATGCTTTCATGTATGGATATAATCAAATCATTGATTTTAAAGGATTTGGGGCACGATCATGCTTGACCGTGAAGGGTATAGGCCCAATGTCGGCATTGTCCTCCTTAACAGCCGTAACGAGGTTTTCTGGGGAAAACGCGTTGGGCAGCATTCGTGGCAGTTCCCGCAGGGCGGAATAGCGCATGGCGAGAGTCCTGAACAGGCAATGTACCGCGAATTGCATGAAGAGGTTGGCTTGCTACCGGAACATGTCCAGATTATTGGACGAACCAGGGACTGGCTTCGTTACGACGTCCCTGAGGAGTATTTACGTCGTCAACATGCCACCCGCGTTCACCGTGCCGCCTACCGTGGTCAAAAACAAATCTGGTTTCTACTTCGTCTAGTTGGCTTAGATAGCGATATTCAATTAAGAGCTACGGAACATCCTGAATTTGATGCTTGGCGCTGGGTTCCATTTTGGATTCAGCTTGATGCTGTTATTGGTTTTAAACGCGAAGTTTATCAACTGGCTTTATCTGAGCTTGCCCGCTATCTTGCTAAAGGGGTCCGCATGCAACAATTAGCCTGGGGAACGCCTTTAGATCTCCTGCAATCTTTTTACTCCAAGGGCGACGAGATTCATCAAGAGTCTACTAAATCGGATAAGCAAAAATAATGAGTTCTTTCTTTCGCACCCTTAGCCAATATGTCTCTTGTATTTGTGCTGCCTTAACTTTACTGGCCTGTGCTGGTGATCCCATGCAAAGCGGTCTTGATCCTTTCGCGCCGATGGTGTTTAAAGAAGGTGCGACCAAAATGCCCCTGAACCCGCCCAATCCATCAACTCTGCTCCCTTTTTACGTGTCACAACACACTATTTTTAAATTTGCGGTCGACACCGACTCGATTTTGATTGGTGCCGATGGCGTAACTCGCTACATTGTTGTGATGACAAATCCCAGCGGTGGTCAACAAGCACAATATGAGGGCATCCGTTGTGATTCATTCCAATGGCGCCTATATGGCAACTTGGAAAATAGTGCTTGGAGAGAAAATCCGCTTTCTAGCTGGAGGGGGATCCAAAACAATGTTCCCAATCGCTACCAAGCGGCTTTAGCGCAAGGTGCATTTTGCAATTTCAACTCGCAAGAAAAGAATATCAAGACTATCCTTCAATCTCTAAATCCCAATGGATTTACAGGTGGCACCAAGCCAACCAACTCATTTGGTATTCAATAAAGTGGCAATGTAGTTTATTTAGGGCTTAGGCAAGTACCAATTTTCTCGCCAGCTAGAAGGCGTGTTAACACCTCTGGCTCACGACCTGAAGCAATCACCGTAGATGCGCCAGTTTGGACTGCAATTTTTGCCGCTAATACTTTAGTCAGCATGCCGCCTTTACTCAGATCACTTGCCGCCCCACCCGCCATTTTTTCTAGGGCAGGATCGCCAGCAATCGCATCGATCAAGAGAGTTGCATCCGGATTTTGACGAGGGTCAGCGGTAAATAAACCACCCTGATCAGTGAGAATCACTAAGAGGTCTGCATGCACTAGGTTTGTCACCAAGGCAGCGAGACTATCGTTATCACCAAATTTAATTTCGTCAGTAACGACGGTGTCATTCTCATTGATGATAGGCACTACGCCTAATTTCAACAAGGTGTCTAGGGTACCTTTTGCATTCGCATTACGTTCAGTATGGGCTAAGTCTGCGTTGGTTAGTAAAACCTGGGCACTACGCAAATTAAAGCGTGCAAAACAGCTCTCATATACCTGCACTAAACCCATTTGACCAACGGCAGCAGCAGCCTGTAATTGATGAATTTCTTGTGGACGCTTAGGCCAACCCAAACGCTGCATACCTTCAGCAATCGCGCCCGAGCTCACCATTAAAACCTCATGACCAGCCTCTAGTAAACCCGCAATTTGTTCTGCCCACATGCCAATAGCAGCATGATCTAAGCCCTCACCATTATTTGTGACTAGGCTAGAGCCAACTTTGACAACGATACGTTTAGTTTGTTTAAGGTTCATAGCAAATGAAGATGCTCAATTAACTTTTAATCTGGTGTTTTATCTTTGTCTTGCGCTTGATCTTGATAGCGTGGGTCTGCTGCGCGCTCCTCAGCATCATCACGATCACGACGTACAGAATCCAAATAATCTTGCAAGGAATAACAAAGTTTGTCGCAACCCAGCCCCGTTAAAGCAGATATCTCAAATACAGGACCTTTCCACTTAAACTTTTTGACAAAGTCAGCAACAACTTTTTGACGATCCTCTTCAGGAATCATATCGACCTTGTTTAAGACCAACCAGCGTGGCTTTTCAACCAAAGCCTCATCGTATTTACGTAATTCATTTACGATCGCCTTGGCATCCGCTACTGGATCTACATTCTCATCAAATGGGGCTAGATCAACTAGGTGCAAGAGAACTCCAGTACGTTGCAAGTGTCGCAAGAAACGATGGCCTAGGCCTGCACCCTCTGCCGCACCCTCAATTAACCCAGGAATATCTGCGATCACAAAGCTCCGCTCATTACCGACACGCACTACACCCAAATTAGGATGAAGCGTTGTAAATGGATAGTCCGCAATTTTTGGGCGCGCATTGGATACGGCGGTAATCAAAGTAGACTTACCAGCATTTGGCATGCCCAACAAACCCACGTCAGCCAATACTTTTAATTCGAGTTTGAGTTTGCGACGTTCACCAGGCTTGCCATTGGTCTTTTGACGTGGCGCTCTATTCGTACTGCTCTTAAAGTGAATATTGCCCCAACCACCAACACCACCTTGTGCCAAACACAAACGCTCACCATGAGTTGTTAAGTCTGCAATCGGCTCACCAGTTTCATAGTCAGAAATAATAGTACCTACTGGCATGCGCAATTCAATATCATCACCTCCACGACCATAGCAGTCAGCGCCTCGGCCTGGCTCACCATTTTTTGCAGTATGTGTTTTAGCGTAGCGGTAATCAATCAAGGTATTGATATTTCGATCAGCCGTTGCCCAAACGCTCCCGCCCTTACCACCATCACCGCCATCGGGTCCGCCAAATTCAATAAACTTTTCGCGGCGCATGGAAGCACTCCCGGCGCCACCCTGGCCAGCTATGACTTCAATACGAGCTTCGTCTATAAATTTCATGAATAAAAAAGGCCTCGCTTAGCGAGGCCTGTTCCTAAGAGTTAAATTCGGAATGAATCTGAATCAAACGAGTCTCAGTCAGGCGCCTTATGAACGAGGCAAAACTGAAACTTGGGCCTTCTTCAAAGCACCCTTAACGCCGAATTCCACTTGACCGTCAATTAAGGCGAACAAAGTGTGATCTTTACCAATACCAACGTTAGCACCTGGATGAACACGTGTGCCACGTTGACGAATAATGATGCTGCCAGCATTAATATGCTCGCCGCCGAATACCTTAACGCCTAAGCGTTTCGATTCCGAGTCGCGACCATTTCGTGTTGAGCCGCCGCCTTTTTTCTGTGCCATATCTTTCTCCTACCCTGAATTAGGCTTTAATCGTATTGATCAAAATTTCAGTGAAATTCTGACGATGGCCTTGGTGCTTTTGATAATGCTTGCGACGGCGCATCTTAAAGATTGTCACTTTATCGTGACGTCCTTGGGAGACGACAGTGGCCATCACAGCTGCACCATTAACCATTGGATCACCTAACTTCAGTGAAGCGCCTTCGCCAACGGCGAGGACTTGGTCAAGAGTGATTTCGCTGCCGATTTCCGCTGGTATCTGTTCTATTTTCAATTTTTCGCCTGCGGCAACTTTATACTGTTTGCCACCGGTTTTTATGACCGCGTACATGGTTTGAAACCTCAATTAATATCTAACATTTAAGCTAATCCACCCTGGATAAGCTAAGCCGATTATTATATCTTGCATGACCAGCACTGTCAAAATCAATGAGTTAAGCCAAATCCTGGCCCCTATTTCCATAGAATTCAAGGACTTAGATGGGGTGATTCGTGAGCGTTTAGCCTCAAAAGTAGCCTTAATTGACCAAATTTCGGCTTATATCATTCAGGCTGGCGGCAAACGCGTGCGGCCTGCGCTCTTGATGTTGGTTGCCAAGGCTCTGAGCAATGGCAAAGTATCTCCTCATACCCAAGAAATGGCTGCTGTAGTTGAATTCATCCATACTGCCACCCTCTTACATGACGATGTAGTCGATGAATCCACGCTGAGAAGGGGTCGTGAGACAGCAAATACCGCTTTTGGCAACGCCGCTAGCGTATTAGTGGGCGATTTTTTATATTCCAGAGCCTTTCAGATGATGGTCAAGCCAAACGATCTGCGGGTGATGCAAATTCTGTCAGACGCAACCAATACGATTGCTGAAGGAGAGGTGCTGCAACTCCTGAATATGAATGACCCTGAAGTTGACGAAGCGAGCTACCTACAAGTCATTCGCTACAAAACTGCCAAATTGTTTGAGGCTTCTACTGAGCTTGGCGCCATTTTGGCAAATGCCACAGACGTTCAACGTGAACAAGCAGCAGCATTTGGTCGTCACATTGGCACTGCATTCCAGTTGATGGATGATCTTTTAGATTACACAGCCAATTCCTCACAGATGGGGAAAAACGCTGGCGATGATTTGCGCGAAGGTAAGCCCACTTTACCGCTCATCTATCTGCTAGAAAATGGCAGCAATGAAGAACGTTTATTGGTCCGCGCAGCGGTGGAGCAAAACCAAGATTTACCTGATGATGTATTTGCACAAATTCTGAACGCAGTGCAAAGTTCTGGTGCGCTTGATTACACCCAAGCCGCAGCAAAGCGTGAAGCGGATTTGGCTTTGGAATGCATTCAGGATTTTCCAGCGAACGAGGCGACATCTGCACTGCAAGCCCTCTGCGAATATTCGCTCTCGCGCCAGACCTAAAAACGCTTAATTTCCAACGCTTTGCATTCTGAGTTCACGCGCTGTAATGCGCGCCTGTTCAGCTTCATCACGCAATCTTTCAACTTCTTGCTTAGATAACTTTTCAAGATTGGAATAGTCCAATTTCCAACTAGGATCCACCGACCAAACGAGGGGTGATTGCATCGTGGTTCGAGCTGCAGGAGCAGACTCCAATAGGCGCAGTGCTAATTCAAAATTGAGAATCTGAGACTCGGGATCCTTGGGTTTTGCAGCAGCATTTCCTAATGGAAAATCGCTAAACAAAAATCTGGGAACGCCACAATACTCAACAATATCTTTTGCTGCGCCCATCACTACTGTTGAAATACCTGCTTCCTCCAGATATCTCGCCAATAAACTTTGGCTCTGATGGCAGACAGGACAATTCGGAATTAAAACAGCGACCTCAACATGATCTGCACGCAACATATCCAAAATGATTGGGGCGTCTATCTCGAGAGTATGACGTTGACTGCGATTAGTAGGTAAACCATAAAAATGGGGAGAAAGTGCCAGGATCCTGCCCGCCTTTACAGCCTGCTGAGCTGCTGACAATGGAAACCAACAAGGCATATCTTCCATATTGGCATTTTTACGATCAATGCCGACATGCGCAATTCTTAAATCGATATCGCCATCTATTGAATATTCATAGGGCTGATAAAACTTTGCTGCCGCGTTATAAGGGGCACCAGGACCTTGATTGCCTTTGCTAGCATCAAAGGGTACTGCGGTAGTAATTAAACCCAAAATAGATTGATTGAGGGGTTTCTTGAGCGGCGTAAATGGCGCATCAATATAGTGAGCCCACACATAGGGATTGTCGTATCCCAAACCTAAATAATAGCTACGGGTGCGTTCCATGTAACGAACGGGCTGATCCAATTCTGGTGCAAAAACGAGCTCAGAAGTCTTAGACATCAACTCACCCCTGTAAGATATTGACTATCAAATATTTAATTCATAGGAACTCATTATGGCTCAATGGCTCAAATTTCAACATCAAGGAAAAAGCGGTTTAGGACAAGTGCAGGGTGACCAAATCGCGGTGTACTCAGGCGACTTGTTTCAAAACCCAAAACCGACTGGCGAAACCGTAAAATTGGTCGATGTCACCATTGACATCCCATGTATCCCATCCAAGATGGTTGCCATGGTGGATAACTTTCATGCGCTCGTAACTAAGCTTGAGCACGCCGTACCTGCCGAGCCGCTGTATTTCCTCAAAGGCAATAATTCCTTTCTGGCTACCAATCAAGTGATTCGCACTCCCAAGTCCTATTCAGGAAAGGTAGTTTATGAGGGAGAACTTGGTATCGTGATTGGTAAGCGCATCCATGAAGCAGATGAGGCTGAGGCAGCAAAAGCGATTTTTGGTTACACCTGTATTAACGATGTCACTGCCATTGAGATTCTGAATCGTGATCCTGGTTATGCACAGTGGACCCGCTCCAAGAGCTTCAACACTTTTGGTGTCTTTGGTCCTTACATCACTACCGATGTTGACCCAAGCAAATTAACTATCAAAACTATTCTCAATGATCAAGAGCGTCAGAATTACCCCATATCAGACATGATCTTCCCACCAGCCAAATTGGTAAGCCTAATTTCCCAAGATGTGCCTTTAGAGGTAGGTGACATCATTGCATGCGGCACTTCAGTAGGCGTTGGCTCTATGAAACCTGGTAGCAATGTCAGCATCATCATTGATGGCGTGGGTCGACTCGATAATCGCTTCGAATAGTTGACTCTCTACAAGACAAAAACCCTTGCTATGTTAAGTAGCAAGGGTTTTTTATTTACTGAAAGAACTAAAAGTTTTTAGTAGCCTGATACCGATGGCAATGCCAAGCTACCTCTAGAGGCCTGCACGTTTTCATCCAAATATTTCGTTAAAGCAAATACCGTATTCAAACAAGGTGTAGGTGTCTGAGTAATCTTGCCTAACTCAATTACTGAGCCCAAGAGTGCATCGATTTCTAAACTACGACCAGCCTCCAAGTCCTGCAACATTGAAGTCTTATGCTTGCCCACCTTCTCGGCACCCGCAATGCGACGCTCGATATCCACGCGGAAAGTAACACCGAGTTTTTCAGCAATCGTTTGTGCTTCAGCCATCATGCTGCGCGCTAATTCTTTGGTTAATGGATATTGGCAAATGCCTTCCAAAGTGCCGTGAGTCAATGAACTGATTGGATTGAATGTCATATTGCCCCACAGCTTGAGCCAAATTTCGGAACGGATATCCTCCAAAATAGGCGACTTAAAGCTAGCTGCACCCATCATCTCAGACATCTTCTGAATACGTTCAGTTACCTTACCATCCAGCTCGCCCAATGGGAAACGATTGCCTTCTACGTGACGAATCACACCCGGAGCTTGAGTAAAAGTTGCTGGATACACAACACAACCAATGATGTTGTTTGGATTAATGGCCTTCTTTGCTTGACCGCCAGCATCGACTGTTTCAACAGAATGGTCTTGAAATTCGCCACCCAGTTTTTGGAAATACCACCAAGGAATTCCGTTTTGCATCGGGATCAAAATCGTTTCTGGTCCCATGATCGCAGCTAAGTCATCAATAATCGGCTCAACTTGATGGGCCTTCACTGCCAAGATCACAACATCTGGTGTTTCAGCATCTCTAATTTTTTCTACTGCTTTTACTTCTGCCACTAAAGGCTCGGGTTGGTCATCCATAATTAATGCCAAGCCGCGCTCTTTAATTGCCGCTAAAGTTGCACCGCGCGCAACAACCGTTACATCATTACCCGATCGCGCCAACATGACAGCTAGGTAACCGCCAATGGCGCCACCTCCCCCGATCACACAGATTTTCATAGGAACCCCAGAAGAATAGAAAATTTAGTATTACTGTCATATTAGAGGAGAACATTTTGGGCTACAACACATTTGAGTGCCTAATTTTTAGGCACTACTGAAGCTAAACTGCCTTTAAAAGGTCTTTGGGTACTAGACTACCCAAAATCATGCCAGCAATACTGGCCAGTAAGCCCGCCAACTGAGGCGGCATGATGGCGTTAGGGGCCAAGATTTCACAGCTAATCCAAATAGTCAGGCCGCCAACCACGGCCAATAGACCGCCCAAAGAATTAGCCTTAGACCAATAGACCCCGAAGGCAAGGGGCACAAAAGCTGCCACTAGAGTCACCTTGTAAGCGCTCTCCACCATCTTAAAAATAGACAACTCAGAATTCACTGCAAAGAAAGTGACTATTACGGCAAAACACAATACTGTGATTCGCATGATTTTTAGTAAATCTTGATCGGATAGATGCTTGAAAAAGCCTCTCACAATATTTTCTGCAAAGGTCACTGAAGGTGCCAATAGAGTTGCACTGGCGCAACTCTTAATTGCCGAGAGTAAAGCGCCAAAGAACATTACCTGCGCAACGATGGGGACATGATGCAGAATCAGTTTTGGCAAAATCATTTGTGGATCGGTATCTAAGTATTCTTTTACCAAATCAGGATTAATCAAGGTCGCCGAATAGGCTAAGTACATCGGTACAAAAGCAAAAATAAAGTAAAGCACGCCACCGAGAATGGCAGCATTCACGGCAATGTTGACGTTCTTACTCGAGGTAATACGCTGGAAAACATCTTGCTGTGGAATGGAGCCTAGCATCATGGTACAAAGCGCTGCAACAAACCCGAGAATGGATGCCAAATTCATCTCCGGCCAGAAATTACTAAATTGCCCCGCTGCAGCAGCATGTTCAATGACTACGCTAAAACCACCTGTTTGCGCTGTCATCTCGCCGCCGATGTACAGCATGCCAATCACAATAATGATCATCTGAATAAAGTCGGTAATGGCTACTGACCACATGCCGCCGAAGAGGGTGTAGATCAAAACGCTGGCAGCACCAATCATCATGCCACCTGTTTGAGAAATACTGCCCTCAGACACCACGTTAAAAACTAAACCCAAGGCTTTAATCTGAGCAGCAACCCAACCCAAATACGAAACAACGATACAAAGGGTTACCAAGACCTCTACAGTGCGACCATATTTTTCCCGAAAGAAATCACCAATGGTGAGCATACGACGGTTGTAGAGATGTCGCGCAAAAAAGAGGCCAACTAAAATCAAACAAAGAGAGGAGCCAAATGGATCTGAGACAACGCCCCCCAAGCCTTCTTTCAAAAAGGTGGCAGGAATGCCTAAAACTGTCTCGGATCCAAACCAGGTAGCAAAAACAGTGGCCGTCACAATTGGCATTGGAAGGCTATGACCTGCTGCTGCAAAGTCCGCAGTATTTTTTACGCGCAATGCAGCCCATAGGCCGATGCCAACCGATATAACCCAGTAAATGATGACGAACCAAATCAGCACGCCTGATTTCTCCTTGCAGAATTTGGTGAAATTATATGGCTATGTCACTTTTGTTACTAAGGAAATAAGTCCCAATTCAGGGCAAGTTCGTCTGACATAATTGACGGGTGCAATCACCTAAATCTAACCCTATCGAGAATCTAGATATTGATCTAGCCTACCAAAAAGCCATTTTGGGCTCGGTATCGCGAACCTTTGCACTCACTATCCCCTTGCTACCACCAGAGATGGAAAAGGTCGTTGGCAATACCTACCTGCTTTGCCGCATTGTCGATACGATTGAAGATGCCGCAGACCTCAGCCCAGAGACTAAGCAAACATTATCTAAATTATTTCTCGATGCTGTTCTGGATAAATTACCGGTACAGTTATTTGTCGATCCCTGTCTCCAAGAGTTAAAGGGCTATGACAATCAAGATGAGCTTGATTTAATTACACATACCCCAACCGTCCTCAGAATTTTGCATACTTGCTCTAGTGCAGATCAAGTGGCAGTGAGTCACTGTATTTCCATCATGTCTGAAGGCATGTCGCATTTTCATGGGAAGCAAACTGAATCAGGTTTAAGGGATCTGCAAGAGTTTGAGAAATATTGCTATGTGGTAGCTGGAGTTGTTGGCGAACTCCTGACAAGCATCTTTAGGAATCACTCTGCTAAGTTTGCAATAAATATTCAGGGACACGAGGCCCTCTCGGTTGCTTTTGGTCAAGCTCTGCAAATGACTAACATTCTCAAAGACTCGCCCGAGGACAATGCACGAGGCGTCTCATGGAAGCCAGGCAATATGACTCAAGCTGAGCTGCTCAAGATTGCGTATCAAAAACTTCAAGATTCGATGAGTTACATTCTTCTGATTCCGAAAGAAGAGGCTGGGGTAAGGCGCTTTTGTTTTTTAGCTTTTGGCTTAGCAGTGATGACACTCTCCAAAATAGCTGCTCGTAAACAATTTGATCACAAAGATGAAGTAAAGCTTTCTAGAAAAACAGTAATGGCTTTTTATGCTTTTACCAAAGTAGCTGTTGGTAGCGATGCCCTCATGAAGCTCTTTTTTCATAATGCATCAAGCCCACTT
Source organism: Polynucleobacter sp. es-GGE-1 (assembly GCF_018882005.1). NCBI lineage: Bacteria > Pseudomonadati > Pseudomonadota > Betaproteobacteria > Burkholderiales > Burkholderiaceae > Polynucleobacter > Polynucleobacter sp. es-GGE-1. Next base: position 60,886 of record NZ_JACVPE010000009.1, on the reverse strand, counting down.
AGAAAAGCCCTTTAAAACTTAAAGCACTCCCTCGTGCTTTAAAAGCCATATTTTTATTTGGCGATAAAGACCTGGTGAATTTTCTTTCATAAATCCGCCAATGCCTTGCGCGGAAACGACGCGATGACAGGGTGTGATCAAAGGAAAAGGGTTAGCGCCACATGCAGTGCCCACCGCACGGGGACCACTCTTGATAACGCTAGCTACCTCACCATAAGTTTTTGCCTTTCCGGCTGGTATCTCCCGAATCTGTTGCCATACCTTTTGCTGGTGAACAGTACCCATAGGCTTCATAGGTAAATCAAATTGGAACTGTGGGTCCTTAAAGTAGGCTGTACATTGCTTAGCCACCTCCTTAGCCAGCTCATTCTGAGGCTTTGATAAAGCGGCTTTAGCTGGCAGGTAGTCGATCTTCGATAGCATGAGACTTCCATCGACTAATTCAGTCAAAATCCCCAATTTTCCAAAAGGGGCGTCGATGACGCAGTAACGCGCACTTTCTGAAAGAGGTGATTTTTTAGAGGAGGGCATGGGGATAATTCTCACATAATTCGGTAAGGCAGATTACAAGCCTTTCTACCCTAGCCATAGCTTGTGAATATGGCTTGTGAAAGCCTACTTTGCTATATTGAATCATCCTTAATTTTTGCAGGCAAACACCATGGACAATTTTTTTGACGATTGGCCCCTTTATAGCCAGGCTGCCTTAGTCCTATTTTTGCTCGCGCTTTCTGGCTTCTTTTCGATGGCCGAAACTAGTATGTTGTCATCGAACCGCCATCGCTTACGCGCCATGGCCAATAGCGGTAATACAGGCGCCGCTCTAGCAGAAAGACTTCTCAAGCGAATTGATTCCCTTTTATCAGTCCTACTGATATCCAACAATCTCATCAATACCATCCTACCTATTCTGGTAACTGGTATTGCCCTCCATCTATTTGGTGATAGTGGACTGGTTCTATCAATTGCCACTCTGGTAGTTGCATTACTGATCATCATCTTTAGCGAAATCACTCCTAAGGTCATTGGTGCCGCCTTTCCCGAAAAGATTGCCTCAAATGTGGGCTGGCTCATTCTGCCGCTGACTTTCTTATTAAAGCCCTTGCTCTGGCTGATAAACAGTTTTGTTTCTGGTTTGATGAAGGTTTCTGGCCTGCAATCATCCTCAGATAGTAGAACGATGAGCAAAGAAGAGTTGCGTAGCTTGGTTTTGGAATCCAATCGCTTTGTTTCTAATCACCATCGCAATATTTTGCTCAACCTATTTAACCTAGAAAACATCACAGTGGATGATGTCATGACACCAAGGTCAAAAATAGAAATTTTGGATCTTGCTAGACCCATTGATGAAGTAGTTCAGCAATTAGAAACTTGTTATCACAACAAATTACCGGTTTGCGATGGCGACTCCGAAAGAATTGTAGGCATCCTATCGGTTAAGAAAGCCTTGTCTTTATTGGGCGATTCAGACCTAAAGCACGAAGACTTTAGATCCTTGGTTAATGAGCCTTACTTCATACCGAGCGGTACACCGGTATTACAGCAGATGCAATTTTTCCAAGACAACCAGCAACGCTTAAGTCTAGTAGTGAATGAGTATGGCGAGGTTCTTGGTCTAGTTACCTTTGAGGATATTGTGGAGGAGCTCATTGGCGAATTTACAACCTCATTCTCCAGTCTCTCTACCGATCCGCATTGGCTTTCAGACGGCACCTATCTGGCTAGTGGCGGAGCATCCTTACGAGACCTCAATCGTCTTTTGAATTTGAATCTACCGCTCGATGGGCCACGAACTTTAAATGGGCTGATTTTAGAAAATCTTGAAGCGATTCCTGACCATGATGTCAGCATCAAAATTGCTGGCGTTGTCATGGAAATCGTACAGTTTGATGATCAAGGAGTGAAGACTGTCAAACTCTATCGCCCTACCCTCAATCAAGATCAAGATTGAACCTTTCTCAAGATGACTCACTCATTATTCGCACCTGGTATGAAATCGCAGCAAATGCAATTCACGCCAGGGCGAGTGATATTCACATTGAAGCGTGTGCTCTAGGAACGCAAGTTCGCATTCGAGTGGATGGCTTACTCCAAGCTCAGTCACAATACCCTGCCGAACTGCATGAGCGTCTCATTACGCGTATCAAGATATTGGCGCGTTTAGATATTGCAGAAAAACGCATTCCTCAAGATGGTCGTCTCTGCATTGGCTTAGATTTTTCAAAACCCACCATTGATTGTCGCGTCTCAATACTTCCAACCCTTCATGGTGAAAAAGCAGTTATTCGCATCCTTCCCAATCGTCTTGAGGAACTCTCCCTAGAGCAAACGGGTTTACTACCTGAGCAACTGCATATTTTTCAAAAAGCGATTGCAAGACCTAACGGCTTAATACTAGTAACGGGCCCGACAGGCAGCGGCAAAACGCGTACGCTTTATAGCTGCCTACACGCACTTAATCAAAGCCATCGCAACCTTTGTTCGATTGAAGATCCCATCGAAATTCGTCTTCCTGGCGTTAATCAAGTGGCGTATCACCCACGCGCAGGCCTTGATTTTTCAGTCATTATCAAAGCACTCCTCAGACAAGATCCTGATGTCATCATGATTGGAGAGATTCGGGATGGGGCTACTGCGGCACTTGCAATTCAGGCTGCACAAACAGGACATCTTGTTTTAAGCACCTTACACACGCGCGATGCCAGAGCTGCACTCACTAGACTCAAAAATCTCGGGATAGATCAAGAATCGCTTGAATCTTGTTTGCAAAGTGTCAGTTCTCAGCGTTTAGTTCGAACACTCTGCCGTGAATGTAAAAACTGCACTGCAGGCAATGTCTCTGAAGTTTGTAGAGTTTGTAAGGGCATTGGTTACTTTGGTCGCATCGGAGTACATGAGGTTCTAGGTCGTCAGCAATTATTTGACCCATCCTTGCCCTACCTCAATATCGCTGAAGCTGGATTACATCATGTCAAAAAGGGGAACATTGATCAAGCCACCTTAGATACTGAGGTATGTACATGGCACTAAACAAGCAATCGCAATTAGATTTCGCTCAGCAATTACTCACCTTGTTTAATGCTGGGCTAGCCCTCTTGAATGCCATTGAACTCATTCAGTCTTCAGCGCCTAAAGACTGGCAGCATTGGCTCAGGGATGTACAGGCTCATTTAAAGAAAGGTAACAGTTTTTCTCAAAGCCTCATGGCACAACACAATCTGTTTTCGATGGAGTTCATTAATCTGATCCGTGTGAGTGAACGTACAGGAGATATTGAGCTTGCACTCAAGACTATTTGCCAACAACTAGAAGCTCAAATTGAATTAAGGCGCAAAGTACAACAAGCACTAAGCTACCCCATCATTACCTTAAGCAGCTCGCTTCTATTGGTCATCGTCATGATGATTTGGGTAGTGCCAGTATTTAAAGATGTCTTTGTTCACTTTCAAGCAGAATTACCGCCGCCGACCAAAGCACTCATTCAAATATCGTCCATCATGAATCATTTCTTTATAGAAATCTGTGCCTGCCTTCTTACTAGCACTCTCATCTGCTTACTTGCTTGGATAAAATCTATTTACTTACAAAAAATGTGTGATCAATGGAGTTTTCGGATACCGCTACTGGGCAAATTGCTTCGCTTGGCTGCCCTGACTTACTGGTGTCGAACCCTGGGCCATCTTCTAGAGTCAGGTTTACCACTTCCTGATGCGCTACGCGTCACCGCGCAATCCTCTAATCACTGGCTCAGTCATGATCTCAGTGCAGAAGTTTTTAAACACCTGACCCGAGGCTGGCCCTTAGGTGCGTCCTTGAAAAAGGCTGATCCAAAACATTCTTTTTTCGACACTGAGACTTTGCAATTACTTCATATTGCAGCGGAAAGTGGCTTTCTTGCACAGATGCTAAGTAAGCGCGCCAACACTTTAGGCTCTCAACTCAGCGGTAGCCTCAATAATCTCAGCCAGACTCTAGAGCCCTTGCTCATCATGCTAGTTGGCATCATCATTGGTGGACTGGTCATTATTCTGTATCTACCAATATTTAATTTAGGGCAAATCGTTTAATGCATGCTTTAACGATAATTGATTTAGTTCGCACCTTGCTGATCTTGGCTTTGGTTTACCTAGCCTATATCGATCTGCGAACTTTTCGCCTACCTGATGCCATAACTATTCCCATGATTGCCGCTGGCTTGGTCTTTAATTACTTTCCAATTTTAGGATTGACCAGCTTTCCAAATGCGATTGCAGGTGCATTCCTTGGATATGCATTTTTATGGGGGCTCAACTTCATTTATAGATGGGCTAAAAAGCAAAATGGGGTCGGCATGGGCGATGCAAAACTGCTAGCTGCACTTGGAGCATGGTTTGGCCTCAGCGCTTTACCAGGAATTTTATTGGTGGCATCCATCAGCGGCCTGCTTGGAGGGCTCATCTGGCTTAGATATCAAAAGCAATCTATTCGCTCAGCATTTCCTTTTGGACCATTCCTGGCTGTTGCTGGCATCATTGAGTTGTTATGGCCACAGATCCTCCAAACATGGTTTCTGAACAATCCGATTTAAGCGGACTCAAGGGGCGCATTCCCCTGATCGGTCTAACCGGAGGCATTGGCTCAGGCAAAACTGCAGTCAGCGATTTACTGGGCAGCTTAGGAGCGGGGATTGTAGATACGGATCTCATAGCCCATCAGATCACCTCGCCAAAGGGAGTGGCAATAGAAGCTATAAAGGAACAATTCGGCGCCGACTATCTTGATGCAGACGGGGCATTAAAGAGGGGCAAGATGCGCGCCCTAGTCTTTGCCAAGCCTGAGGCGAGAAAGAACTTAGAGGCGATTACCCACCCCCTGATCCGCCTGGAAACTATCAAGCAAGCCAAGCGATTAGCTGCTGAAGGAGTGCCCTACTTAGTCTTTGTCGTTCCTCTCCTGCTTGAATCAGGCTCTTGGCAAGGACTGCTTGACCAGTTAGTGGTGGTGGACTGCCCTGAAGAAGTCCAAATTACCAGAGTGATGCAGCGCAGCAATTTACCCCGGGCAGAGGTGGAAAAAATTATGCAGACTCAAGCAGCCAGAAAAGATCGTCTTGCTAGTGCGGATATCGTTATTGAGAATCAAGCCAGCTTTGAGAAGTTGAAAGCTGAAGTAAACCATTTGCACGAAAAAATCCTACAGATTAAGTAAGAACAGCTCAGTTCGTCATAGAATATGGGCTTGTGATTGTCTACGAATACCCCTTCAATGAATTAGTTCGAAGCATGCTTCGACTGGAGTATTTGTTCGCCCGCTTCAATCATTTCGTTCGCTCCGATGACCCCGAACTTCATCACAATGCAATCGCCATGTTGTTTGACCTTGGGGACATTGGTGCACGCGGCGACATCAAATCACTACTACTAAAAGAATTTGAGCGTCAAAAATATGCCCTCAATGGACTTAAGACCTCACAAAAAGTAGATCAAGAAACTCTTTCTCAAACACTAGCAGAAATATATTCTGTTGCTAGCAAGATTAATCAATCTACTGGTAGACCAAACTTAGCAATTTCTGAGAGCGAGTGGCTCAATAGTATTCGTACACGCTTAAATATTCCCGGGGGTACAAGTCCAATTGATTTGCCTAGCTATCATGCTTGGAAAAATAGTCCATCGAATGAGCGTCGCAAGTTACTAGAAAATTTTGCGCATCCCTTATTACCATGGCAAGATGCCTGTCAATTATTTTTACGCTTACTGCGTCAGTCAGGTGAAGCAAAAGATGTCTTGGCTCACAACGGCTCATTCCAGCAAGCACCTTCTGGGAAAATTTATCAGCTGATGCGAGTTGCGGTAGAAGATGACACGCTCTTCTCCGAGATTAGCGCCAATAAATATTTACTATCCGTGCGCTTTATGCAAACAGATCGTGATAAAAAATCACAGCCTGCAAATAAGGATGTGTCATTCAAGCTGACGCTCTGCCACTTCTAGGTCAAAAGGGCTTTCAGCCTGTCCAGCATTGGCCAAGCGGCTGGTAATAGCGGTTCCACACTAGGCTTTTCTGAGCTTAATAATTGCCAGGACAGGGACTGGCCTTCGCAGCCTTTTGGAGTACCTATCCATTCTCGAATAATGCTCACATGTAAGCGTACATAAGCATGCGGATAGTCATACTCGAGGATGGTTAATTCTTCACTCGCATGAATGTCGATACCAAGCTCTTCTTGTAGCTCACGTTTCAGCGCCTCGAAAACAGATTCGCCTTTTTCAATCTTGCCGCCAGGTACTTCCCAATAACCTGCATAGGGCTTGCCTTCTGGTCTTTGTCCCAATAGATAGCGACCGGATTGATCCAGCAATATTCCAGCGGCTACTTCAGTAACGGGTCGATTAATTTCACTCACCAGAATCAATCCATCTTAGGCGTGTGATCCAGCCCAATGTTTTGCAAACTGCCAAGCCACACGGCCAGAACGAGAACCGCGCTCTAAAGCCCAAACGAGCGCTTCTGCACGAGCAGCCGAAATTTGCTCCGCACTCAAACCAAAATGTGCCAACCAGTGCGCCACAATTGCCAAATATTCATCTTGCTTAGGCGGATAAAACGAGAGCCACAAACCAAAGCGCTCTGATAAAGAAATCTTTTCTTCCACCACCTCACCTGGATGAATTTCGCCATCATCGCCATGTACATAACCTTCGTTGTCCTTCATATACTCCGGCAATAAATGACGACGATTAGAGGTGGCATAGATCAAAATATTATCGACTTGAGCCGATACTGAGCCATCAAGAGCAGATTTCATAGCCTTATAGCCTGACTCACCGTCTTCAAAGGAGAGATCGTCGCAGAAAATAATGAAGCGCTCGGGACGATCAGCCAGAAGCTCCGTGATATCGGCCAAGTCGGCAAGATGCTCTTTTTCCACCTCTACCAGACGCAGGCCTTGGCTTGCAAACTCGTGCAAGCTGGCTTTAATCAAGGAAGACTTACCCGTTCCTCGGGCGCCAGTAAGCAGAATATTATTGGCTGGTTTTTTCTGGATGAAATTTTTAGTGTTATCCCGAATCGCATCTCTTTGACGATCAATGTTTTGAAGGTCTTCAAAGGTAATATCAGACACATGCTTGACTGGCTGTAAAAATCCAATACTGCCAAAGATACTGTCTCTACGACGCCATCTAAATGCAGTGGAAGATTTCCACTGTTCATCAGTTAGTGGTTTTGGTAAAAAGGTTTCGAGATGGTCTAAAAGACGGTCAAATTTTTCATTCATATGATTGATATCTTTAAGAGCGATAGTCCGCATTAATCGAAACATAGTCATGTGACAAGTCACAGGTCCACATCGTTTGAGTAGCAGCTCCGCGCCCTAGATCAATCTTGACTGTAATTTCTGGAGCCTGCATTACTCTTTGACCATCTGCCTCTTGATAACTTGGATTGCGCCCGCCATCTTTAGCAACCCAAACATCACCCAGCCACATTTGGACATGATTAACGTCTAAGTCTTTTATGCCTGCGTAACCAATAGCCGCAAGAATACGACCCAAATTAGGATCACTCGCGAAGAACGCGGTTTTAACCAATGGTGAATGAGCTACTGCTTTTGCTACTAGACGGCATTCTTCAGCAGTCTTGCCACCAACCACTTCAATTGTCATGAACTTAGTGGCACCTTCGCCATCACGCACAATCATCTGCGCTAATTTTCTAGCTAGGGTAATTAAAGCCTCGCGCACGATGGTGTAACTGGGGTCGCTGATCGACTTGATGTGTACTGACGATTGATCAGTCGCCATGATGATGAAGGAATCATTAGTCGAGGTATCACCATCAATCGTGATAGCATTAAACGAAAGATCAGCAACCTCGCGAGTGAGTTCGCTCAATAAGCCAGGGGCAAAACCAGCGTCAGTGGCGATAAATCCCAACATAGTTGCCATATTGGGATGAATCATTCCTGCGCCCTTACAAATACCCGTCAACACAACTTGACCAGCTGGCGTTTGAACCGTGACTGAACTTGCCTTTGGCTGAGTATCTGTAGTCATGATTGCTTGGGCCGCATCAAACCAGTTGTCCTCACCCAAATTAGCTACTGCCTTGGGAAGCGCAGTAATGATTTTCTGAATCGGTAAAGACTCCAGAATCACCCCTGTTGAAAATGGCAAGATCTGCTCTGGATTGATCTTGAGATCCTTGGCTAAAGCAGCGCATGTTTCTAAAGCATGTTTCATACCCTGCTCACCTGTGCCGGCGTTTGCATTACCAGTGTTGACAACTAAGGCCCGAATTTCGCCATTTCGACCCTCTTGCGCCAGATGCTCGCGGCAAACTTGAACAGGGGCGGCGCAAAAACGATTCAAGGTAAAAACACCAGCGACTTGTGAGCCAGGAGCAAGAGTCATCACCAATAAATCTTTACGATTGGCCTTCTTAATTCCAGCTTCAGCGATACCCATCTCAAAACCTTTAACAGGCTTCAGATCGGCTTTTTGGGGGAGAGGTAAATTAACTGTCATAGTCCGATAATTGTAGATGAGGCGTATCAAAAACAGGGGGAGATATCAATTTATCTCCCACTTCGGCATTGAAATAAAAATAGCCAAAAAAAAGCTCTGCATTAGCCGAGCCATTTGATTATTAATGCATTCAGGGCGATGGTTAAGTTAATGCACCACAGCAGTTCTTGTATTTCTTGCCACTACCACAAGAACAAGGATCGTTTCGACCAATCTTCGGACCAGTACGGACTGGCGCTGGCTGAATATCAATTGCAGCGCCGCGATCACCAGTAGAGCCAGCAACTTCCATATCGGCATCTGCATGCTGGTACTGAAGATCTTTTAACTTAGCTAAATCTTCATTCATCGATTCTGCTGCGCGATCTAATTCACTCGCACTACGAATCTGTACCGTCGTGATGCTCTTAACAACATCATTCTTAATAGTGCTCAAGAGTTCACCATATAGCTCAAAGGCTTCGCGGCGATACTCTTGTTTTGGATCCTTTTGGGCATAGCCCCGCAAGTGAATTCCTTGGCGCAAATGATCTAAAGCAGCCAAGTGCTCACGCCAATGGATATCTACGCTATAGAGCAGTACAGAGCGCTCAAAGCCAGCAAAAGATTCACGTCCAGAGAGATCAACCTTCGCATCATAAGACTCTTTAGCACCAGCTAATACACGTTCCACGATCTCTGCGTCATCGACACTTTCCGCGCCCTCAACCCATTTCTGCAAATCAACCGTCAGACCCCACTCATTAGCTAGGGCATTCTCCAGTCCAAGCAAATCCCACTGCTCTTCCATAGACTCTAGGGGAACATAGAAAGAGCAAACGGAACGCAATACATCCTCGCGCAAATTAGCAATCAGCTCGCCAATATCCTGGCTCTCAAGTACTTCATTTCTGAGGCGATAGGTTTCTTTGCGCTGATCATTAGCAACGTCGTCATACTCGAGCAACTGCTTACGAATATCAAAGTTACGACCCTCGACCTTACGTTGCGCAGACTCAATAGAACGTGTCACCATACCCGCTTCAATCGGCTCGCCGTCAGGCATTTTCAAGCGCTCCATGACAGACCTTAAGCGGTCACCAGCAAAGATACGCAGCAATGGATCATCTAAAGACAGAAAAAAACGTGAAGAGCCTGGATCACCTTGTCGGCCAGAGCGACCTCTTAATTGATTGTCGATACGACGACTCTCATGGCGCTCAGTACCAATAATATGCAAACCACCTGCAGCTAACACTTGATCATGAATGCTTTGCCATTCATCTTGAAGCTGCTTAATCTTGCTCACTTTTTCTGAATCTGATAAAGCCTCATCAGCTTCAATCAAGGTGGACTGCTTGCCCACATTACCACCAAGCACGATGTCGGTACCACGACCAGCCATATTAGTGGCAATCGTAATCATCTTCGGACGACCTGCCTGCGCAATGATTTCTGCTTCACGGGCATGTTGTTTTGCATTCAAGACTTGATGCGGCAACTTACGCTTGTCTAATAAGCCAGAGATTAATTCTGAGTTTTCAATCGAGGTTGTACCAACCAATACTGGTTGACCACGCTCATAGCAATCTTCAATATCTTTGATAACAGCGTCATAACGTTCGCGAGAAGACTTATAGATTTGATCTTGTTTGTCTTTTCTTTGGCTAATACGATTGGGTGGAATGACTACGGTTTCAAGGTTATAAATTTCCTTGAACTCATATGCTTCAGTATCAGCAGTACCAGTCATACCAGCCAACTTGCCATACATCCGGAAATAGTTCTGAAAAGTAATCGTTGCTAAGGTTTGATTCTCATTCTGAATCGGTACACCTTCTTTAGCCTCGACTGCCTGATGTAAACCATCAGACCAACGACGGCCTTGCATTAAACGACCAGTAAATTCATCAACAATGATGACTTCTTTGTTTTGCACAACATAGTGTTGGTCTCGGTTGTACAAAGTATGTGCACGTAAGGCTGCATATACATGGTGCATCAAGGTGATGTTCTGTGGCGCATAGAGAGAGTCGCCATCATTTAAGGCAGCAATCTGAACCAATACTTGCTCAGCTTTATCGTGGCCCTGCTCAGTTAAATAGACCTGCTGAGATTTTTCATCTACCCAATAGTCACCTGGTTTTTCAACACCAGTACCATCCGCTTTCTCTTCACCAATCTGACGCTCTAAATGAGAAGGCAGCGCATTTATTTTGATATAGAGATCGGTGTGATCATCCGCTTGACCAGAAATAATTAACGGTGTGCGAGCCTCATCAATCAAAATCGAGTCAACTTCGTCAACGATCGCATAAGCTAAGCCACGTTGCACACGCTGATCCAAATCTTGGACCATGTTGTCGCGCAAGTAATCGAAACCGAATTCATTGTTGGTACCATAAGTAATGTCGGCTGCGTATGCTTCTTGCTTGGTGTTGTGATCCATCTGCGATAAATTGACACCCACCTTCATACCCAAGAAGTTATACAACTTCGCCATCCATTCAGCGTCACGTTGCGCCAAATAATCGTTCACCGTAACAACATGAACACCTTTACCAGTCAAAGCATTCAAATACACTGGGAGTGTGGCAGTTAAAGTTTTACCCTCACCCGTACCCATCTCAGCAATCTTGCCTTGGTGAAGTGCTAGTCCACCCATGAGCTGAGCATCAAAGTGACGCATTTTCATAACGCGTACGCTAGCTTCACGCACTACTGCGAATGCTTCAGGCGCAATGTCATCTAAAGACTCGCCAGCAGCCAGTCGAGACTTAAATTCAACAGTTTTAGCGGCAAGCGCAACATCATCCAAAGATTGCAGGCTTGGCTCGAAAGCACCAACCTTGGCAACGACTTTGCGATACTGTTTTAAGAGGCGGTCGTTACGACTGCCGACCAGGGTTTTAAGAAGACCGATTACCATGGGATATTGAAGAAAATGAAGACCTTGAGTTTATCACCCGTAACCCCATTTTTTATGAACTCTGCCCCTAAACCATCCCGCAAGCACAAGGCCTATGACTGGCTTGATTACCTACGCAAATCCAATGGTCTTGGGGGAATACTGGCTAAGACCGAAGATCTAGCCAGAATCAAGTCCACCTTAGGAATAGCGCTGGATAAACTGGGTTTGGGCCATCTCAGCCCCAAAATTGATGCTGGGTGGCACTCTGGAAGCCAAGATGAACTCTTTTTACTGGTCAGTAGTGCCAGCATCGCCAGTCGTTTGCAACAAAATTTACCTAGCTTAATCAATGAGTTATCAAAATTAGGGCTGAAATGCAGCGCTATTAAAGTCAAAATGAAGCCAGCGCCCGCAGGGTGGGAAGTAAAACCTCGCGCTAACGATCAGCAGCATCGCAAACCCCAAGGTTTTAATGCCATTGCTAAAAAATCATGGGAAGAGTTACTAGAAAAGCTTGCTCCAGACTCTGAACTGCGGAAGACGGTAGAGCGATTACTGCAGCATAAGCCGAAGTAATTCAACACTCAAAAGAATAAAGGTTGGCTTTCTTGAGAGAAAGCCTCAGGGGCCTTATTTTCAGCAAAGCTACTAATTTCATAAGAACTGGGATCTTCTAAGAGCTTACGTAATAAAGCGTTATTGAGTGCATGACCTGATTTTTCAGCCACATAAGCTCCCACAATGGGATGACCTACTAAGTAGAGGTCGCCAATCGCATCCAAAATTTTGTGGCGCACAAACTCATCCTCATAACGAAGTTCTTCGTTATTCAAAATACGGTGCTCATCCAAAACAATCGCATTATCTAAGCTACCGCCTCGTGCTAGGCCCATTTCTCTTAAAGCCTCTACTTCGTGAGCAAAACCAAACGTGCGTGCCCGTCCAATTTCACTACGATATGCATGCTCTGCAAAATCGACAATAAATCGCTGACCCGTTTTATCAACAGCGGGATGTTTAAAGTCGATTGTGAAATCCAACTTAAACCCGAAAAAAGGTTCAAGGCGAGCAAGTTTGTCGCCATCACGTACTTCAACTGGTTTTTTAATGACTACAAATTGACGAGCAGCCGCTTGCTCAACAATACCAGCAGATTCAATCAAAAATAGAAATGAAGCAGCACTTCCATCCATGATGGGGACTTCTTCACCATCAAGCTCAATCAAGAGATTATCCAAACCTAAGCCAGCACAAGCCGAGAGCAAGTGCTCTACTGTAGAAACTCTCACACCATCTTTTTGGATCACAGACGCAAGCCGTGTATCGCATACAGCCAAAGCAGTTGCGGGTACTACCGACTGCTCTGGAGTATCAACACGGACAAACTGAATCCCTGAATCAACTGGCGCAGGTTTAATAGAGATCGTCACCTTGCTGCCAGAATGCAAACCAATTCCCACGGTTTTAACCGGAGTGGCAATCGTTCTTTGCTTCATCATGATGACGTCTCTAAATTCAGGGGAGGTTAGTTAATAAATTGAATTACAGTTTTTTCAGAATAGAAGCGGCATCACTGACTTCAAATTTACCTGGCGCTTCGCGCTCTAAAGTTTTTACTACGCCATCTTCCACAATCATGGCATAGCGATCAGAACGCACACCAAAACCACGGGCAGTCAAATCCAGCTCCAAGCCCACCTTTTTGGTGAACTCAGCACTACCGTCACCTAACATGCGAATTTTTTTACCTACCTTTTGGTCACGGCCCCATGCGCCCATCACAAATGGGTCATTCACAGAAATACACCAAATCTCATCCACACCCTTTGCTTTAATCGCATCGTAGTGCTCAACATATCCAGGGACATGCTTTGCAGAGCAGGTCGGCGTAAAGGCGCCAGGCAATGCAAAGATCACAATCTTTTTGCCAGCCATCAGCTTTTCAACTTCAAAAGCATTAGGCCCTAACGCACAGCCTTCAGTCTCTTCGTTAAAAAATTCATAAAGAGTAGCATTTGGTAATTTTTGTCCAACAGCAATCATGATGTCTCCAATAGGTAATTGTTAGTAAGCATGCCAACGCAAGCGCGGGATTCGTCGTCCGGAGGGGCGCCGCGCTGGCATTTCGCAATGGCCTATTGTATTAAGCAGTCAATTAATCTGCTTGCTTACGTAAAAAAGCAGGGATTTCATAGTAATCAGCCCCTTTATCAAGCAAGGTCTTTGCTTGAGGGGAGCTATCGGCACCTAAAGTCGGTGCAGCGCTTGCCTCACGAGAGCTACGAAATACTCGTGGCAAATCATACTGACTGTAATCAACACCGCTGCTTGCTGGTTGCGCAGCTGTTGCAGGCGCACTACCAGAACCTGTCAAAGCCATACCTGCGCTAGTACTCAAAGCAGAATCTAAGCTAACCTTGCTCATCGCTGCTGATGCACTTGCAGGAGCAAAGCTATTGAGATCTGCCATCGTTGGCATTGCATCATGCGTACCAGTCGCTTGTCTCCATACCACTTCTGGTTGGTGATTTTGGCGGGCTTGTGGATTATTCAAGCCAGTAGCAACTACCGTGACACGCAATGCATCGCCTAAGCTCTCGTCATATACCGTTCCGAAGATCACAGTTGCATCATCAGCAGCATAACCACGAATAGCAGCCATGACTTCACGTGTTTCAGACAGCTTCAATGAACGATTGGCAGTAATGTTGACCAAAACGCCGCGAGCACCAGATAAATCAACCCCCTCAAGCAGTGGAGAAGCAACAGCAGCTTCAGCAGCCAAGCGGGCACGATCCATACCTGAAACCGTTGCGGTTCCCATCATTGCTTTACCTTGCTCACCCATAACAGTCTTCACGTCTTCAAAGTCAACGTTAATTAAGCCTTGAACATTGATGATTTCAGCAATGCCAGAAACAGCGTTGTGCAATACATCATCAGCACAAGCAAAGGCCTTATCAAACTCAGCATCTTCACCCATCACTTCAAAGAGCTTTTCATTGAGTACCACAATTAATGAATCCACATAGGACTCAAGTTCGGTTGCCCCATTCTCCGCCACTTTCAAGCGCTTGACGCCCTCAAAATCAAATGGCTTACTAATCACGCCAACGGTCAGAATGCCCATTTCTTTTGCCACTTGAGCAACGATAGGTGCCGCACCTGTTCCAGTGCCGCCACCCATACCAGCAGTGATAAACACCATATGTGCACCTTGCAATACATCAGCAATGCGTGCACGAGCTTCTTCTGCAGAAGCTGCACCAATTTCTGGTTTAGCGCCCGCACCCAATCCGCTAGAGCCCAGTTGCAAATTCACAGATGCCTCAGAGCGCTGTAATGCGCCAGCATCGGTGTTCATGCAAATGAACTCTACGCCATTGACACCGCGACGGATCATGTGCTGGACTGCATTACCACCAGCCCCACCGACTCCAACCACTTTAATAATGGTTTTACCGGCTGTTTCTTGATCTAACATTTCAAATTCCATATACCCTCCTAGGTAAAAAACGGACTACATTGACGACGACGAAAAACTTAAAAATTTCCTGCAAACCATTCCTTCATGCGTGACATCACACCTTGCAACGCGCCTGATTGAGAAAAACGGCGGCCACGCAATAACTGCACCTGACCTTCCATTAATAAACCGATGCTGGTAGCAAATCTCGGACTACGTAAGACCTCATGCAAATGACCGCGATATTCTGGAGTGCCAATACGAGCCGGTCTTAAGAACACTTGCTCGGCTAGCTCAACCATTCCTGGCATCAATGAAGTACCGCCAGTCAAAACAATTCCAGAAGAAACCATGTCTTCATAGCCAGAATCACGCACAACTCCTCTAACCAAAGTAAATAGCTCTTCAACCCGCGGCTCGATCACCGCAGCTAAAGCTTGTTTGGACATTGGCCGTGGGTCACGATCACCCATACCAGGGACATCGATCATGGCGGTTGGATCGGCCATTTCTTGACGTGCAATACCGTGAGCAATCTTTAAATCTTCGGCATCAATTGTTGGCGTACGTAATGCCATCGCGATGTCATTGGTGATTTGATCACCAGCAATAGGAATTACCGCTGTATGACGAATCGATCCTTGGCAATAGATTGCAATATCAGTTGTGCCGCCACCAATATCCACCAAGACAACCCCAAGCTCTTTTTCATCTTCAGTTAAGACTGCAAGGCTCGAGGCCAAAGGCTGCAAAATGAGGTCATTGACTTCAAGACCGCAGCGACGCACACACTTCACAATATTTTGTGCGGCACTTACCGCACCCGTAACAATATGTACTTTGACTTCTAAGCGAAGGCCGCTCATCCCAATCGGTTCGCGAACATCTTCCTGTCCATCGATAATGAATTCTTGAACAAGAATATGCAAAATTTGTTGATCCGTTGGAATGTTGATTGCTTTGGCTGTCTCTAGAACGCGCTCCACATCGCCTGCGGTAACTTCTTTATCGCGGATAGCCACCATACCGCTCGAGTTGAAACTCACAATATGGTTACCTGCGATACCCGTAAAGGCTTGAACGATTTGACGATCAGCCATGATCTCGGCTTCTTCTAAAGCCTTCTGAATCGATTGAACAGTAGCTTCAATGTTGACGACAACGCCCTTCTTCAACCCTTTTGAAGAAGTTTGACCAACACCCACCACATTAAATTTGCCATCGGGTGCTAATTCCGCAACTAAGGCAACCACCTTGGAGGTTCCAATATCTAAACCAACCAATAGGTCGCGATTGTCTTTACTCATTCCCATTCCTTCATTGCTTCAACTCGCTTTTCTTGCCATCAACATCATTTTTTTTCACACTTGCAGACGCCAGATGAACTGCAAAACCATTCGGATAACGTAAATCCACGGCATCAATTCGGTTAGCCCACTTTTCTTGCACTTGTGGCCAATATTTAAAGAGGCGCGCAATGCGCTCTTCCGTTAATGTTTTGTCTGAATTCTCTTCATCACGCCCAAATTCAACTCTCATACCGTTGGATAGCTTGATATGCCAGGCATAGCGCTCAGTCAAGGCAAGACTGACAACCTCAGCACCCCAAGGTTTAAACCAGTTATTGGATCGCTCATAAAGACTCATCACTTCCTTACTCGCATCATCCGGACCATAGAAATCGACCAATCGAATGTCATCACTAATCTCAGAAATGCGACCAGCAAAAATTTCTCCGTGATTGTTAATTAGCACATGACTATCGGAACCGCCCCATGTACCAAATGGTTTCTGTTCTTCAATACTCACAATCAAACCGTTAGGCCAAACTCGGCGCACATTGGCATGGCGTACCCACGGCATACTTTCAAAGCCGCGCTTTACTTCCTCAAGACGCACACTAAAGAAGTTTCCCTGCACAGTTTCATAAACCTGCCGCTTCACAATGGCTTTATTAATGTGTTTTAGTGTTTGACCAGCAACTGGTTCAATCTGAATTTGCTTTAGCGCAAATACGGGGCGCTTACTAAGCCACACCAAGGCCCCTAGCACCATCATTAATACGAAGCAACTCATTAAGAAACGACTGAGCTTTTGCATCCGATCTGGATGATTCCAGAGTGGTGATATCAACATGCCGAAAATTTCACCGAACCGGTCCATGAAATTACTCATGCAAGGGCACCCTCTTTTTGTTCTAAGGTTTGACTGAGTAACCAAAGAACTAAATCTGCATACTCAATGCCGGCAGCTTTTGCAGCCATTGGCACCAAAGAATGGGAAGTCATGCCCGGAGAGGTGTTCATCTCAAGCAAATAAGGTTTACCGGTTTTTTGATCTAACATCACATCGGCGCGACCCCAGGTACGGCAACCGAGTGCTTTATAGGCAGCCAAAGCCAGCGCTTGAACTCGCTCGTTTACTTCTGAAGCAAGTCCAGTGGGGCATAGATACTGCGTTTCATCTGAAAAATATTTGTTATGGAAATCGTAATTGGCTTGCGGCGGAATAATTTTGATTACGGGCAAAGCTTCGGCATTGCTACCCTGACCAACTAAGGGGCAAGTCAACTCATCACCAATGATGCATGTTTCTGCAATAACCTTCTTGTCCAGTCCTGCAGCCAATTGATAAGCAGCCGGCAACTCATCGACGGATTTCACCTTGGTTAAACCCAGCGAAGATCCTTCATGAGCAGGCTTCACAATCAAAGGTAAACCAAGATGCTTCACTACTGCATTCCAATCACTATTGGCGGTTAACTCTTCAAATTCAGGAGTAGCGAGCCCATTGCTAATCCACACTTGCTTGGTGACAATCTTGTCAATTGCTAAGGCCGATGCTAAAACACCGCTGCCGGTATAAGGTAAATCAATTAGATCTAGCAAGCCTTGAATAGTTCCATCCTCACCATATCGACCATGCAAGGAAATAAAAATACGATCAAATTTCTCAGAAACTAATTCTGTCGGATTGCGCAATCCTGGGTCAAAGCCATGGGCATCAACTCCCTTAGATAGAAGGGCTTGCAGCACACCATTGCCAGACAACAAAGAAATTTCACGCTCACCGGAGCGACCACCAAGCAAAACCCCTACTCGACCGAGAGACTTCACATCTAAGCTTGCTAGCCGTGATTTAACGCGGCCGCCCCATGCGCTGAGAATATGCTCAGACATTTTTTGTCCCCGATAAGGTGTGAGGCAAAGCAGAAATTGAACCTGCACCCATCGTAATTAATACATCCCCATCTTTTAAAACTTGACTTAACTTTTCTGGCATCTCAGCAACATTGGATGCAAATACCACTGCGGAAGAATTGAGTGGTGCTTTCGAATTTTTCTCTTCAGCTAAAGTAGCTTTCATCAAACTCTTACCATCTGCGCCTGGAATCTTTGCCTCTCCAGCGGGATAAACCTCGGTTAATACCAAAGCATCAAAATTTCGAATTACTTGTACAAATTCACCAAAACAATCCCGTGTTCTTGTAAAGCGATGTGGCTGGAATGCGAGAACTAAGCGACGACCTGGAAATGCGCCACGTGCTGCGGCTAAAGTAGCAGCCATCTCTACCGGGTGATGACCATAGTCATCGATCAAAGTAAAACTACCTCCAGAGGCAAGTGGAAGCTCACCATAACGCTGGAAACGTCGACCAACACCACCAAATTCAGATAGTGCTTTTGTGATCGCTTCATCGCCAACACCCAATTCAGTAGCAATACCAATTGCCGCAAGCGCATTTCGCACGTTATGCAAGCCAGGCAAATTCAGCGTCACATTGAGTGGTCCAGGTTTGTTGCCATGACGCCGAACAGTACGACGCTCAACCGTAAAGTGCATGCTGGTGCCATCAGCACGAATATTGCTTGCACGAATGTCTGCATCCTCTGAGAGGCCATAGCGTAATACAGGCTGCGAAACAAAAGGAATGATGTCGCGTACATTTGCATCATCAATACATAAAACAGCTACGCCATAAAAAGGCATCCGCTGGATAAATTGCACGAAAGCTTGTTTCAATCTCGCCATATCGTGCTGATAGGTGTCCATATGATCAGCATCAATATTGGTCACCACTTCCATTGCGGGGAATAGTTGCAAGAACGAAGCATCGGATTCATCTGCTTCAACGACAATGAAATCACCCTGGCCTAAACGGGCATTGGCACCAGCAGAATTCAGCTTGCCACCAATCACAAAGGTTGGATCCAGGCCGCCCTCAGCCAGTACAGAGGCTACTAAACTTGTTGTCGTTGTCTTGCCATGCGTGCCAGCAATCGCAATACCTTGCTTCAAACGCATTAACTCACCTAACATCACAGCACGCTGGATCACAGGAATTTTCGCTGCGCGTGCAGCCAATACCTCAGGATTATTCCCAGCTACTGCCGTAGAAATAACCACCGCTTCTGCAGTACCTACATTTTTTGGGTCATGCCCAATATGAATCAACGCGCCCAAGTCTTTTAAGCGCTTTGTTGTAACGCTGTCGGCCAAATCAGAGCCCGAGACTTGATAGCCTAAATTCAAAAGTACTTCGGCGATACCGCTCATACCTGCGCCGCCAATACCAATGAAATGAATTTGTTGAACGATATGTTTCATACGCCTACCCCCGCACAATCAGCACACACTTCGGCTACGCGCTGGGTTGCATGTGGCTTAGCCAATGCATGAGCACGCATGGCCATTTCTTGAAGATCATCACGATTGAAGTTTTGAATCATCAAAGCCAAATCCTGAGGATTGAGATATTGCTGAGGTAACAGGACTGCTGCATGAGCATCTGATAAAAATTTGGCATTAGCGGTTTGATGATCATCAATCGCATAGGGGAAGGGAATCAAGCAAGAAGCCACACCGCATGCTGCCAACTCTGAAACTGTCATTGCACCAGATCGACAAATCACTAAATCCGCCTGTGCATACGCAGTTGGCATATCGTCAATGAACGGACGAATATCAGCCTTAACGCCACACTCCGCATAACGTTTTTGTAAATCAACTAAATGCTTATCACCCGCTTGGTGGATCACTGTTGGTCGAGCATCTTTTGGTATCAACGCTAACGCAGCTGGAATATTTTCATTTAGCGCTGCTGCCCCCAAACTACCCCCAACAACTAAAAGGGATAAGGGGCCTTGGCGTTGCTGATAACGTAGATCTGGTTTTTGTATGTGGTCAAATTCTTCACGAATAGGATTACCAACCCACTCTGCTTTTTCCATGGTGTTAGGAAAGCCTGTTAAGGTACGCATGGCAATTTTTGTCAGCGCACGATTAGCGCTTCCCGCTACAGAGTTTGATTCATGTAGCACCAATGGGCGCTTCAAGAATTTTGTCACCAAGCCACCCGGGAAAGTAATGTATCCACCCATCCCCAAAACAACGCTTGGCTTTAAACGGCGCATGATCTTCCAACTCTGAAAGCATGCTCGTATCAAATTGATCGGCAACATGAGCTTGGCCCTCAAGCCCTTACCACGCAAACCGCCAAACTCAACTGCTTCAAACGGAAAGTCACAAGACTTCACGAGCCGATACTCCATGCCACTTTGATTACCCAACCACGACACATTCCAACCACATATCCGCAAATATTCAGCCACGGCAAGTCCTGGGAAGATATGCCCACCAGTACCGCCAGCCATGACTAATATTGAGGGTTTAGTCACAGCTTCCCTCCGCGCATCAGAATGCGATTCTCGTAATCAATTCGCAATAGCATCGCAATCGCCACTGCATTCATCAAAATTCCAGATCCACCATAACTCACTAATGGCAGAGTTAAGCCTTTTGTAGGGAGTAAACCCAAGTTCACACCCATATTGATAAATGCCTGCCAACCAATCCAGATGGCAACTCCTTTTGCTGCTAAGCCTGCAAAGCTTCGATCTAACTGCAAAGCAGTACGGCCAATGATGAAGGCTCTACGCACAATCCAGTAGAACAAGAAAATCATCACGACAACACCGACAAAGCCGAGTTCTTCACCAATCACCGCCATGATGAAGTCGGTATGCGCTTCCGGAAGATAGTGAAGTTTTTCCACGCTTCCGCCTAGACCAGTACCAAACCATTCACCTCGACCAAAAGCCATCAGCGAATGCGTCAATTGATAGCCCTTATTAGCAGCGTTATCCACTTGCCACGGATCCATAAATGCCAACATACGACCACGCCGGAATGGTGAGAGCGCAATCATGGCTGCACCACTCATCAAGCCGACCAGAATCAAACCCCCAAATAATTTTGCGTTGATGCCACCTAAAAACAAAATACCGAAAGCAATGATGGCAACCACTACAAAGGCGCCCATATCTGGCTCTTTCATTAAGAGTCCGCCAACCAGCGCAACTGCAATACCCATTGGCAGCATTCCTTTAGAAAAAGAATGTAGATACTCTTGTCGCTGAACCGTATAACTTGCTGCAAAGATCACCGCAGCAAATTTCATTAATTCAGATGGCTGGAAATTCATCACGCCTAAGGATATCCAGCGCCTTGCACCATTCACCCCCTTACCGATGCCAGGAATCAAAACCAAAATCAGTAATAGAACGGTAAAACCAAAAATGACCGGTGAATAGCGATCCCAAACCTTAGTCGGTATCTTAAAAACTGTAATGCCAATAACAACAGCGATAGCCAATGAGATCAAATGGCGAATCAAAAAATAGTTACTACTGTAGTTGGCATATTTAGGACCATCAGCCAAAGTAATCGATGCCGAATAAACCATGACTAAACCAATCAGCATGAGCGATAACACTGCCCACACCAATAATTGGTCATATTCCATCATGCGTGAACGAGTTTGCTCTACGCCAGAGACTGCATCTCTTAAGCCAGTTCGGAAATTATCAATACCGCCCCTAGAAAAATTCCAAAAGCGATCTAAGCCAAGACGGTTTTCAGGGGATAGTTTTTCTCTAAAGTTCATACCTGAACCCCTTCAAAACGCATTCCCAATTCTTCAACCTCTGATGCAAATACCTGTGCCCGCTCCTTATAGTCTCGGAACTGATCGAGGCTCGCACATGCTGGCGATAGTAAAACTAAATCACCTGAGACCGCCTTTGCTGCAGCCGCTTGCACGGCCGCTGCTAAATTACCACTATTGGTAAAAGAGACATCGCCACCGATTGCTTGGGCAATCTTTTCACCATCTTTACCAATTAAGAAAACACCCTTAACAAAACGTAATGCAGGTTCACGCAATGGGCTAAAGTCCTGACCCTTGCCATCGCCCCCTGCAATGAGCCAAATTCTTTTACCGGCTTCGTTACTACCCAAGCCATTTAAAGCGGCGACTGTAGCGCCAACGTTAGTGCCCTTACTATCATCCACATACTCAACATCATTCACAATTGCGATACTTTGTACACGGTGCGGCTCGCCATGGTAATCGCGCAAACCATGGAGTAATACATTCATCGGTAAATTAGCTGCGCGTGCTAATGCTAGGGCAGCAAGCGCATTCAAAGTATTATGACGACCCCGAATGCGCAATGCATCTGCAGGAATCAAACGCCTCAAACGCAATGGCTGATCTTCTTGAACCATTGCGGACTTGCGACGACGCTTCGGTTTGGGATCAAAATCTTCATCGACCTCAGCCCATACCAACCAATCAATGCCACCAGCGCGCAAATCGTGCTCAATGCCAAATGCACCTTGTTCGTCAGGGCGATTCGAACCAAAAGTGACCAGCGCTTTTTCTACTTTTTGCTCATCAGTCAACAAACCCATCACCGATGGGTCATCGCGATTCAAGATACATATCGTGTCAGAGCCAAATATTTTGGCTTTAGCCTCTGCATAGGCGCCCATATCCCCGTGCCAATCTAAATGATCTTGGGTAATATTCAGAACGGTTGCCGCAGTAGCATTTAAAGAATAGGTGTAAACCAATTGGAAGCTTGAAAGCTCCAATACCCAAACGTCTGGCAAATCCTCAATCTGATCAGCACCATTCAAACATGTCATGAGCTTATCAAGTGCTGCAGGACTGATATTGCCAGCAACCGCTACTCTCTTACCAGCGCGCTCACAGAGCTGGCCAGTTAACGCAGTTGTAGTTGTTTTGCCATTAGTGCCCGTAATAGCCAACACTGAAGCTGTATAGCTAGATTGCTTATCCAATGCCATGCGTGATATGGCAGCGATTGCGCGGGCAAAAAATTCAATTTCACTCCAAACATCTACTCTTGCTTTACGTGCTTTGACCAAAAATGATTCTGTTGGCTCTTGTAAGGGCGAAAGTCCGGGGCTAATACCAATCACATCAATATCCGTCAGCAGTTCATCGCTGAGAGGACCAAACTGAGAGGCTTGTAATCCGGCCAACTCAAGCTCGGCAAGCCATGCTAGCTGACGCTCAGATAACTGGGAACGATCGCGTGTATCAACTAAGTGCACTACTGCACCATTACGCAAGCACCACTTTGCCATGGCAACGCCAGACTCGCCTAGACCCAAAATCAAAAAGCGATGTGGGGCTACGTAGCTAGCATCAGCTACGGCAGTGGGATTAGCGAAAGTATTTTCTATAGTCAGCATATTTACTCTGTGGTTCACCGTAATTTCAAACTTGATAAACCAATTAATACCAAGAGGATCGTGATAATCCAAAAACGAACCACCACTTGTGTTTCTTTCCAACCGCCTAATTCAAAATGGTGATGTAAAGGCGCCATCCGGAAGATACGACGACCCTCACCAAAATGTTTTTTTGTCAGCTTGAACCAAAAGACTTGCAACATCACTGAAAGTGTTTCAGCCACAAAAATGCCGCCCATTACAAAGAGAACAATTTCTTGACGCACAATCACTGCAATTGTTCCAAGCGCGCCACCGAGAGCTAAGGCACCCACATCACCCATAAATACTTGCGCTGGATGCGCGTTGTACCAAAGGAAAGCTAGACCTGCTCCGCCCATGGCGCCACAAAAGATCAATAACTCACCAGCACCTGGAATATACGGAAACAATAGATATTTGGCATAGATAGCATTACCCATCACATAGGCAAAAGCACCCAATGCAGCGCCTACCAAAATCACTGGCATGATTACTAAGCCATCAAGGCCATCAGTCAAATTGACGGCATTACTACTGCCGACAATGACGAGATAACTTAAGATGATGAAGCCCATCATGCCCAAGGGATAACTCACTTCTTTCATAAAAGGTATTAGCAAATTCGTTTTGGCTGGGAGATCTAAAGCAAAGCCACTTTTGAGCCACTCATAAAACAATTGCAATACCTTGAGGTTATTCACCTCAGACACTGAGAACGCTAGGTAAATCGCTGCAAACAAACCAATCAAGGTTTGCCAGAAAAACTTTTCTCTTGATGCCATGCCCTTAGGATCTTTGCGTGCGACCTTGCGATAGTCATCCACCCAGCCCACAGCCCCAAAACCAAAAGTCACGATCATCACAATCCATATAAAGCGATTACTGAGATCAGCCCAGAGCATGCAAGAGACAAAAATACCAATGAGAATTAATACTCCCCCCATTGTTGGCGTTCCCGATTTCACTAAATGGGTTTCTGGACCATCCGTACGCACGGCCTGACCCATCTTCAATGCAGTTAACTTCCGAATCACCCAGGGACCTGCAGCCAAGCCAATTAACAATGCAGTAACGGTCGCCATTACCGCTCTAAAGGTGATGTAATTAATTACTCGGAAGAAGCCGAAATCCTCTTGTAACCATTGCGCCAAAATTATGAACATGTCTTAGCCTCCTCTAACAAGGCTTGCACTACACGTTCCATGCGCATAAAACGGGAACCCTTAACCAAAATATTGAGATGCTGATTACTGCCTGCGTTCTGTGCATGCAATGCATCTCTTAATTGAGCAATCAAACTATCCATATTAGAAAAATGTATGGCTTTTGATGCTGGGTTAGTTTTTACGACGTCATCAAAACCTTGAATCGCAAACTGGCATTGCTCACCAAGAGCAAATAACTGAGCAACTCCCTGCTCAGCTGCATAAGCACCTACTTCACGATGAAACTCAGGGCCCTGATGACCAACCTCCCCCATGTCACCCAGAATCAACCAAGCAATATTTCCAGACTGCTTTAACGCATCAATGGCAGCCCGCACTGAATCTGGATTAGCGTTGTAGCTATCATCAATCAATGTGTAATTTGGATGAATCTTTTTAGGCTGCATCCGTCCATTCACGGGCGCAAAAGCCTCCAAGCCTTTCTTGATTTTTTCAAGACTAAGTCCAGCAGCCAAAGCTACAGCACTTGCAGCCAAAGCATTACGTACATTGTGGCTACCAAGAGTATTCAGCTGAATTTCAACTGATCCCATATCGGTAATCACTTCTACGAGACCATTGTTTAATAAACGACCTCTTACTGAAGCATTCGTGCCTGCTTGAGCAGACAACAAAGCGAAATCAATCACCTTTCTTGCGCCCGCAGCTACACGCCATACCGAAGTGAACTCGGAGTCTGCGGGAAACACAGCAATACCATCTTTAGGTAAAGCGCGGATCACATCGGCATGCTCCTCAGCAACCGCAGCAACCGTTGCCATAAATTCTTGATGCTCGCGTTGGGCATTATTAATGAGGGCAATATTCGCTTGAGCAATCGCCGCTAGTTGTGCCGTTTCGCCGGGATGATTCATACCCAACTCCACTACTGCAAGGCGATCTGTCGAACGCAGCTTCAACAAGGTCAAGGGCAAGCCAATCTCATTATTGAGATTACCTTTCGTGACTAAGGTATGAGTCTCGCCGGCTGCCACTTTAAATATAGAGGCAATCATCTCTTTAACCGTAGTCTTACCATTGCTACCGGTAACCAAGGCTAATGGAATCTCATGATTTGCGCGCCAAGCTTTCGCTAAATCACCCAAACTAATGCGTGTATCCGCAACACAAACTGCCGGTAAATTTCCTGGGCACTTCTCTGCGCTGCTCACTAGTGCAGCTCCAGCACCAGACTTTGCAACATCGACTAAAAAATCATGGGCATCAAACCGCTCGCCTGACAAAGCAATAAATAGCTCACCAGCATCAATTTGACGGCTATCTGTGCCAACCCTCGATAGCGCAATAACTCTTGCAGCCTCATCAGAAACATTCAGCAATCTACTTCCTGGCAACATAGTGTGTACTTGGGCTAATGTCGTCATCATCAGACTAGACCTCCGGCAGCCAGACGAATATGCTCTTGATCAGAAAAATCAAAACGCTTGCCTTTAATCTCTTGCGAAGTCTCATGACCTTTGCCGGCAACCAGCACCACATCCTTTATATCTGCATGTCGAATAGCGGCCATGATTGCTACTGCACGATCTGCAATCACCTGCACATTTGCACTAGACGAGTGAATTCCTTGACGAATCATCTCCATAATCGCCTCAGGATCTTCAGAGCGCGGATTATCACTGGTAATGATGATTTGATCGGCAATGTTAGCAACAACGGTACCCATTTGAGAACGTTTGCCACTATCGCGATCACCACCGCAACCAAATACACACCATAACTTGCCACCGCGTTGCTGAGCAATCGGGAGCAATGCCTGCAGAGCCTTCTGCAAAGCATCCGGCGTATGTGCGTAATCCACAACCGCCAAAGGACCTTCGGACTTTTGACTCTTACCTAATGAGATGAGCTCCATGCGCCCGATGACCGACTGCAATTGACCGACACATTTACTTGCTTCATCCCGAGTGAGGCCTTGCGTCAATAGCGTTGTCCATACTGCCAGCGCATTGCTTAAATTAAACTCGCCAAGCAGAGGAATATGGAGAGAATTTTTACCCACACCTTCGTATGTGAAAACAGAATCATATCCAAAGCCATTTAAGACACTGTCTACTGCATAAATACGTTGTAGACGATCACCAAATTTTTCAAAGCCTTTGAAAGCTGATAGATTTAAAGCGTAAGCCCAAACTCTCAGTTCATCCCTAGCCAACAGATTCATCGCCAGTTCACGACCAAAAGGATCATCTAAATTTACGACGGCATGCTCTAAACCAGGCTGACTAAATAACTTTGCTTTTGCTTCAGCATAGTTAGTCATACTTCCGTGGTAGTCGAGATGATCTTGGCTTAAGTTGGTAAATACTGCGCAATGAAATGTAGTTCCTGCAACGCGCTCCTGTTGCAATGCATGAGATGACACTTCCATTGCCACTTGTTTAGCACCAGCATCTAATAACTGCTTTAACTGAGTCTGTAGCTTTGGCGCGTCTGGGGTTGTGTATCCAGTCTTCTCCAGCGAACCTGGAAAACCCGTTCCCAAGGTGCCCAGTACTGCTGTACGGTGATTCGGTTGATCCAATGCGTTAGCTAACCACTGAGTAATACTGGTCTTACCGTTAGTACCCGTAACACCGATCACTTGTAATTGCTTGCTTGGCTCGCCATACCATTGGGCGCAAAACTTACCTACTTTCTCTGCAAGATTTTCAATCGCAATACATTGGGGATGATCCAAATAATCAGCGTCAGCGCCAACAGAATCAAATACGACTGCTGCTGCGCCTTTTTGTAAAGCAGTATTAATAAATTGGCGCCCATCACGCAAGGCGTTTCCGTGGCCAACAGGGTATGCAAAAAAGATATCGCCAGATTCAATCTGACGACTATCCGCGCTCACCTTTGCTGAAGAATTTGCTAGGGTGTGCAAGTGGTCAATCAAATGATTGGGTTTCATATTCAATGCCACCGTCATCTTTTCAGAACCACATGCTGTGTCTGTACATTAGCAGTACGAACCTCTGTAGGGCTCTTATCATCTAATGCCATTAGATTTGGTCTTGTATCAGGCGCAACATTTAAAGCCCTCAATGTTTCACCAACAATCGTAGAAAAAACAGGGGCTGCCACATCTCCACCGTAGTGGCTACCACCAGTAGGCTCATCAATCATGACCGCCACAACAATCCTCGGTGCGCTAATAGGGGCAAGTCCAGCAAAGTAAGCACGATAAGAATTTCCGTACCCCTTGCCAACAAGCTTATGCGCTGTGCCTGTCTTACCGCCAACCCGATAACCTTCAGTCTGCGCCTTGACAGCTGTGCCGCCAGTCTCAGTTACCGTTTCCATCATTTCCCGCATTTCAATGGCAGTTTTTGCTGAAAGCACTTGCGTACCATTTTTCACCCCCGGACTACGCTCGATGGTTAGTGGAATCAACTCACCATCGCGCGCAAATATCGTATAAGCACGCGCAACTTGAAAGAGCGAAGCAGAAATACCGTATCCAAAAGCGATACGTGCCTGATCAGTGGGCACCCATTTTTTAAAGGGATGCACTGTGCCAGCAACAGCGCCTGGGAAACCAATTTTTGGCGCTTGTCCTAAACCTACTGATGTATAAAAATCCCACATCTCTTCTGCGGAGAGATTATTCAATGCGATCTTTGCAGTGCCAATATTGCTTGACTTCTGAATTACTTGGGAAACAGTTAAGTTAGCAAAAGGGTGTGAATCTGTAATTGGCTTAGGTCCAACCAGATACTTTGCACCAATCACCATATTAGTATTTGGTTTAACTACTCCCTTTTCTAGAGCAATGGAAATCGTCAAAGGTTTCATTGTTGAGCCAGGCTCAAAAGTATCTGTCAGCACCCGATTACGCAGTTGCTCGCCACTTAAATTCCGACGATCATTTGGGTTGTAGCTTGGGTAATTTGCCAAAGCCAGGATTTCACCGGTCTGCGTATCTAGAACAACGGCACCACCCGCCTTTGCATGATGTTGCTCTACTGCACTCTTTACCGCGTTATAAGCAAGATATTGAATTTTGCTATCGATCGATAATTGCAAATCTTTACCATTCTGCGGCAACTGCTCAATAGCGATGTCCTCTACTACACGTCCTAGGCGATCTATTACTACACGTCTTTGACCGGGATGAGCCGCAAGCTCTCTTTCTCTAGAGAGCTCCATACCTTCTTGACCCTTATCCTCAACGTTAGTAAATCCCACAACGTGAGCCATTGCCTCACCTTCAGGATAAAAGCGTCGATATTCATTATTCAGACCAATGCCTGGAATTTCTAGTTGCTTAATCTGTAGCGCAATTTCTGGATCGACTTGACGCTTTAAGAAGACTTGCTTGCGATCATCTTTTAGCTTTTTACGCAATTCAGCTTCGCTAATTTGCAATAAGCCAGCCAGTTTTTTTACCTTATCCGCAGCTAAGTCATCTGGCACAGTATCGTTGTATGCAATCACCGATTTTGCTTCAAGGCTAGTTGCAATCACCTGCCCATTGCGATCCAAGATCTTTCCGCGACTAGCTGGCAACTCTAACTCACGCTGTGTACCTCTCACGCCCTTTGCCTCATAAAAGGCATTACCCGGACCTTGAATCCAGAACGCGCGCAGCAACAGCAACATGAAGACAAAAAACAAAAGGAATAGCATCAAGCGCGATCGCCACATTGGCAGACGCAATACTAGGTTTGGTGTCGTTGAAAATCCAACCGTTCTCATGGGGCCTCCTTGATGTACAAAGTACGTTCAGGAGAAATCGGTGCCATATGCAATTGATTACGCGCTACGCTTCGTATACGCGCGGATTTTGAAAGATTGCGCTGCTCGTATTCCAAACGCAACCACTCTTGATTCAACTTACGCTCTTCAATTTGAGCACGTTCTTGGGCGATAAATAATTGACGAGCACGTTGCTGCGCGGCGACCAAAGATAATGCGCAAAGCAACAATAAAGCTAATAAGGTCAAGGTTGCGCGATTCATACGAATGCCCCAAATCGCTTTTCTGCTACTCGCATAATGGCTGAGCGAGCGCGCGGATTTTCCGCAACCTCTTCATCACTGGGCTTTATGCGTCCAATAATCTCAATCACACTTTGGGGTAAATCTTTTTCACGCACCGGTAACCCACGAGGTATTTCTACTTTTGCATGGGCCTGTAAAAATTGTTTAACAATGCGATCTTCTAATGAGTGAAAACTAATCACTGCAAGCCTTGCGCCTGGCTTCAATAATTTCAGAGCCGCCTTTAGGCCTAACTCCAAATCTTCTAACTCACGATTGATAAAGATACGTAAAGCCTGGAAAGTTCTAGTGGCAGGATCTTGTCCAGCCTCGCGGGTACGCACTACACCTGCAACGAGACTTGCTAATTGCGTAGTCGTTTGCGGCGACAAGCCCTCTTCTCGCTTAGCCACAATCGCCTTTGCGATTTGAAATGCAAAACGCTCTTCCCCGTAAGTCTTAATCACGTGCGTGATTTCCTCCTGCGGTGCTTGCTCTAACCACTCTGCAGCCGTCAAACCTTGATTGGTGTTCATCCGCATATCGAGTGGACCTTCGCGCCGAAAAGAAAATCCCCGATGCGCTTCGTCCACTTGGGGCGAACTGATCCCCAGATCTAACAAAATTCCATCGACCGATTCTGGTACTGCGTACTGATCCATCTGCGCAAAACTGTCGTGTACGATCCTTAAGCGTGGATCGTTGATTTGTTGTGCTACGGCAATCGCATCCAAATCCTTGTCGAATGAAATCATGTGAGCTGAGGCTGGTAATTGATTGAGCAGTGCCTGCGTATGACCGCCGCGCCCAAACGTTCCATCGATGACTAGCATGTTTTGTGTTGCACTTTGATTCTGAATGAGCGGACCATTGACTAGCGCCGTCACCGCCTCGGCCAGTAACACTGGGCGATGAGTTATGTTCATAGCACCCTGTCATCAAAAATTAAATTGCTTGAGCGCTTCAGGCATACCTTGCGCAATCGCAGCCTGTTCTTTTGCGGCGTATGTAGCTGCGTCCCACAATTCCAAGTGACTGCCCATACCGAGCAAGATCACTTCTTTTTCGATTCCTGCGGCAGCACGTAATTCTGGACTGACCAAAACACGACCTGCGCTATCAAGATCAATCTCAGCAGCATTGCCAAGAAAAATTCTGCGCCACCAATGAGCGTCCATGGGCAGTTGCGCAACCCTAGCTCTGAAGCCCTCCCACTCTGGTCTTGGGAACAAAAGAAGGCAGCCATCGGGGTGTTTTGTGAGCGTGACACGGCCGTCACCCTGCACCATTAGGGCGTCACGATGCTTTGCCGGAATCGACATCCGACCTTTTGCATCTAAATTGAGAGCTGACGCACCTTGAAACACCATTTACCCCACTTTTTCACACTTCCTCCCACTTTAGAGGATTGCAATAGGGGGGTCAAGTGTTTTTGGCTATTTTTTGGGAATTTCTCTAGTGTTTACAATCACTTAGCGTCGTATGTTCATAAAATGGTGATAATAAAATAGCTACTTGAAACAACGGCTTGGAAAATATACTTAAGAATACATCTTAGCTATAGAGCTAGATAATGGATAAAGATACTGTTTTTATAAACAGTATCTGTAAAAAATAAATCAAAAAAAATATTTTCAAGCACTTCAGTGCCGCTATCAGGCAACTTAAATTTTGTAAGCGGTTGTAGTCATCACTTTAGATACGGCCTGCATCATTTTATGAACTGGCTCAGGCAAGCTTACTCCGCCAGCATGCAAGGCAGCTTGTCCGTGCTCAATTTCATCGATCCGCATTTGATCAACAATCGCGCGTGAGCGGTGATCTTCTGGTGGTAATTTTTCAAGATGACTCTGAAGATGATTTTCAACTTGCTTTTCTGTTTCAACCACAAAACCTAGACTCCATTGATCACCCGCTAAGCCAGCTGCCAAGCCGATTGCAAAGGATCCTGCGTACCATAATGGATTGAGATAACTGGTATGCGAACCAAGCTCTTGCAGGCGAGTTTCGCACCATGCCAAGTGGTCCATTTCTTCTTGAGCGGAATGATTGAACATCTCTTGAATTTGCGGATTTCTGGCAACTAATTTTTGTGATTGATAGAGCGCCTGCGCGCACACCTCGCCAACGTGATTGACGCGCATGAGACCTGCAGCATGTTTACGTTCCGCTGCATCCAAAGAATGGCTTGGAGTCAATGCTGACCCTGGTGTTGGTCGCCCAGCATTTGCCCCACCAAAGACAGATCGCAAGGCGGTATCAAACTCAATAATCAGCTTATCAATGGGCGAGGTCATGGCCATAAACTTAAACTAAAACCTCGGCTTTACAGCTTTGCTTGGTCTTGAGGCCCAGCTCAGCCAAAAGCGCACGGTCTTGCTCAGCCTCAGGATTAGCGGTAGTGAGTAGTTGCTCACCATAGAAAATGGAATTAGCGCCTGCTAAGAAACACATAGCCTGAACAGCCCTGCCAAGCTCTTGTCGACCAGCAGATAAACGCACGCGTGCCTGAGGCATCGTGATGCGGGCAACTGCAATTGTTCTGACAAATTCAAGGGGGTCTAGAGGCTTTTGATCCGCCAATGGTGTACCTGCAACTGGCACTAAATGATTGATTGGCACTGACTCGGGATAAGGGCTCAAGTTAGCTAAACGGGTCAAAAATGCGGCACGCTGTTCACGGGATTCGCCCATCCCCACAATGCCGCCACAACAAACGGACATGCCTGCTGAACGAACATGAGAAATCGTATCTAAGCGATCTTGATAGTCGCGGGTAGAAATCACGGAGCGATAAAAATCTTCACTCGTATCAAGATTGTGGTTATAAAAATCTAAGCCCGCATCTGACAGGGCCTGGGCTTGCTCAGCCTCCAACATGCCTAAGGTGGCGCAAGTCTCAAGACCCAAAGCCTTAACCCCCTTAATCATGGCGGTCACTTTTTCAATGTCACGATCTTTGGGTTCGCGCCAAGCAGCGCCCATACAGAAACGGTTCGAACCAGCCGCCTTAGCCGCCTTAGCCGCCTCTAAAACCTCCTCTAGACCCATAAGCTTTTCAGCCTTCACATCAGTGTCATAGCGAGCAGCTTGGGGGCAATATGCACAATCCTCTGGGCAGCCACCAGTCTTAATCGACAGCAAAGTGGCTAACTCCACATCACCCTCAGGGAAATAAGCTTTATGGGTCTCTAGGGCCTTAAGCATTAACTCATTGAAAGACAAGGCAAATAGGGCCTCAACCTGAGCAACCGACCACTTACCAGATACATCAAGCTCTTTTCGCAAATCAGCCTTCGATTTGACTTGGGTCAGGGGTTTTTCTACGGTTTGAGCGTACTGCATCGGTAAATTCCAGAAAATAGGTCAATCCAAGGCATAAACATAACAGATACAAGCCTGAATTAGGAAAAACTAGTGGTCAAATATCAAACATGAAGGTTATTTCTGATTTAAATCAAACCAGCTTAGTAGATCGCAGCCTAGCTGCTGTTTGGCACCCCTGCACCCAGATGAAACACCATGAATCTTTTCCGCTGGTGGCGATCACTAAAGGCAAAGGGGCCTGGCTTTATGACGAACATGGAAATGCCCTACTCGATTGCATCAGCTCATGGTGGACCAATCTCTTTGGACACTCGAACCCTCACATCATTCAAGCCATCACTAGACAATTAGAAAAGATTGAGCATGTCATGCTTGCCGGCTTCACACACCCTCCAGTAATAGAGTTATCTGAAAAACTAGCAGTACTGACCAAAGGGAATTTAGGTCACGTCTTCTACGCATCTGATGGCGCTTCCGCAGTGGAGATTGCATTAAAGATGAGTCACCACTTTTGGCAACTCAATGGCAAACCACAAAAGAAAAAGTTTGTTTGTCTTGAAAATGGCTATCACGGAGAAACGCTTGGTGCACTTGCGGTTACCGATGTTGCGATTTTCCGAGAGGCTTACGGATCGCTTTTGCAGGATGTCTACACAGTAAGCTCACCCGATGTGCGTAAAGCAAAAAATGGTGAAAGCGCAGAGGATGTTGCAAGACAGGCGGCGAATGAGCTCGAGCAATTATTTGCAAAAGAGCATGAACAGATTGCCGCAATCATTATTGAACCGCTCGTGCAATGTGCTGGCCAAATGGCGATGTATTCCCCCGAATATCTACGGCTCATTAAAGATTTATGTGAACGCTATCAAGTCCACCTAATTGCGGACGAGATCGCGGTAGGATGCGGTCGCAGCGGAAAGTTCTTTGCCTGCGAACATGCTGGAATTTGGCCTGACTTTTTAACGCTCTCCAAAGGAATTAGCGGAGGGTATTTACCCCTGTCGCTTTGTATGACTACCGATAAAATTTATCGCGCCTTTTACAACGATCAAACCAAGAATGGATTCTTACATTCGCATTCTTACACTGGTAACCCACTGGCTTGCGCAGCAGCGCTAGCCAGTCTCGAGCTCTTTGAAACAGAACAAGTTCTTGAAAAAAATATCATTCACTCACAAGATTTAGCCAATGCATTTGCTTGGGCTAAATCAGATACCCGCATTGAGCATTGGCGCCAACAAGGGATGATCTTGGCGTTTGATGTCAAAGCTTCTAAACTCACAAATGCCAATGCTTTTCCTCGCGAGATGTTTGCAAAGAGTTTGAATGAAGGTATTTTGATAAGACCAATTGGTAATACCGTTTATGTAATGCCTCCCTATATTTTGTCTGCGCAAGAAACTGAGCAAATGGGTCAGTCAGTACAACGTGCACTCAATCAGGTTGTAAATGTCTAAATCTTTTAATGCGCTCAAATTAGCAGAAGAGCAAATTGCAGATTTAGATCTGCAATTACTTAAGCGCAAGCTGCGTATTACTTCATCCCCTTGCGATTCCAAAGTATTGATAGAAGAACGAGAACTGAAAGCCTTTTGTAGTAATGACTATCTTGGTCTTGCAAACCACCCTGAGATTGCCAATGCATGGTCTGAGGGCGCTCAAAAATACGGCGTAGGAAGTGGTGCCTCCCACCTCATCAGTGGCCATAGCATTGCCCATGAGCTACTAGAAAAAAGACTCGCTGCATTTCAGAGCCACCACCTTCCTAAGCCGCGTACATTATTTTTTAGTACCGGCTATCTTGCAAACCTCACAGCTATTACTGGCTTGGTAAGGCTTGCTTCTCCGGGTAATGCCAGTATTTATTCAGCAAAACTCAATCATGCTTCTTTGATTGATGGTGTTCGCTTAGCGAGCGCACAAACCAACGCTGTAGTGACGCTGTTTGATCACACACAACTAGACTCTTTAATTGACGCACTCAAAAAGGACACTAGGCCTTTTAAATTGATTGTGACTGATGGCGTGTTCAGCATGGATGGTGATCTCGCGCCTGTCACAGAACTGCTAGCTATTGCTGAGCAATACGATGCCCTCTTGATGGTAGATGATGCTCATGGATTTGGAGTGCTAGGTAAACAGGGTCATGGTATTTTGGAGCAAAAGAATATTTGCTCAGATCGCATCATCTATATCGGCACACTAGGCAAGGCTGCTGGCGTCAGTGGTGCTTTTATCTGCGCACAAGACTCTTTTATCGAGTGGCTGATTCAAAAGGGTCGTCCATATATCTACAGCACAGCTACGCCCCCTGCGATTGCCCATGCACTTCTCAAAAGCCTAGAGATCATTGAAACAGACGAAGGCAAAGAACGCCGCACTCACTTAGATAAACTGATTGATATCTGGCAAAAAGAAATGCATTTCTCAGCATGGAAAAAGATTTCTTCAAGCACACCCATTCAGCCACTGATTCTTGGTAGCAATGCCAATGCTTTATTAGCGGCTCAGTTATTAGATGATGCAGGCTATTGGATTCCGGCAATTAGGCCGCCCACCGTTCCCGTAGGCAGCGCACGCTTGCGTATTACATTTTCTGCAAACCATAGCGAAGATGATCTGCGCGCTCTGATCAACACACTACAGTCAATCGAACAACAAGTGATTGAAAAGAGTTTCTGATGAATCTACATCCTGGGTTCTTTATTACCGGCACGGATACTGAAGTTGGCAAAACGCTAGTCAGCGGCGCCTTGATTCTCAAATTGCGTAAGCAAGGTAAACATGTTCTTGGCTTTAAGCCTGTGGTTGCTGGTACCTATCAAAGCAATGAAGGTCAATGGCTCAATGAAGATGTAGAGACTTTACGTATCGCTTCAAATTTAGCCCCAGGTCAACTAACTCTATGTCCTTATGTTTTAGATACTCCAGCAGCACCCCACTTAGTTGCCAAATCTAAAAATATTCAGCTTGAGCTTGACACAATGATGAGAGCTTACAGTGAGATTCAGAAGCAAAGCGACTGTATGGTGGTGGAAGGAGCTGGTGGCTTTTTAACCCCACTAAATGATCATGAAGATTTGGGAAACTTCGCAGAGCGAATCAATTTACCGGTCATTCTGGTTGTAGGCATGCAATTAGGCTGCATGAATCATGCTTTACTCACCATAGAAGCAATCAAGGCACGCCACTTAAAAATTGTTGGCTGGGTTGCGAATACCCTTTCTCAAAAAATGCATTTACTCACTGAAAATATCGAATCGCTGCAATCTAAGATAGATGCTCCTTTTTTAGGGCTGATCCCTGAATTGCCCGCTGCAATTCAAAAGCCTGATAACAGCCCCTACTCTGTAGAAGCGCTCGAATTTGCTGCACAGCACATTCAACTACCCAATGCATAAATACATTCATAGCTATCAGTAATCGCCCTATTAAGCCCAGCTAGGGTGCGCCTAGAGCCACTTTCAGATAAGATAAAGGCATGCATTTACTTCCTGAAATCGTCGCATCCACAGAAGCAATCCAAGATATTCGTCGCAATATTCATGCTCATCCTGAATTGCGTTTCGAAGAAAACCGCACAGCCGATCTTGTTGCAGAAGCTTTATCAAGCTGGGGCATTACTGTCTTTCGTGGCATGGGCAAAACCGGGGTGGTTGGACGACTAGATGGAGATTTAGGCGCAGGCAAGATGATTGGTTTGCGTGCAGACATGGATGCACTCCCACTCCAGGAGCACAACAACTTCGCGCACACCTCTCGCAATCCTGGAAAGATGCATGCCTGCGGTCATGATGGTCACACTGCCATGCTCTTGGGCGCAGCACAATATTTATCGAATCATCGCGACTTTAAAGGTGCGGTGATTTTTATTTTCCAGCCGGCCGAAGAGGGTGGTGCCGGTGCTCGCGAAATGATTAAAGATGGCTTGTTTGAGCAGTTTCCGTGTGATGCTGTATTTGGATTGCACAATTGGCCCGGTTTGGCTGAAGGTCATTTTGGCGTGACTGCTGGCCCAATGATGGCATCGAGTAATGCTTTTGAAATTACTATTACTGGCAAAGGTGGTCATGCCGCCTTGCCGCACAACAGCGCTGATCCCGTGCTTACGGGTGCACAAGTAGTGCTGGCCCTACAGAGCATCATTACCCGTAATAAACGACCTGTAGACGCAGCCGTGCTTTCAGTCACACAATTTCATGCAGGCGAGACCAGCAATGTCATTCCAGATAGTGCGTTCATTGGTGGCACTGTTCGCACCTTTACGCTTGAGGTCTTAGATTTAATTGAGCAACGCTTGCGAGATATCACCCATCAGGTCGCAGCTGCATTTGATTGTCAGGCGGAAATTCAGTTCTCAAGAAACTATCCGCCATTAATCAATCATGAAAAGGAAGTTGTATTTGCCAGCGAGGTGATGAGCGAGTTAGTTGGCAAGCAAAATGTAAATACCTCGATTGACCCAACCATGGGTGCAGAGGATTTTGCTTTTATGTTGCTAGATAAGCCTGGTTGCTACGTTTTTTTAGGCAATGGCGATGGTGATCATCGCTCAGTAGGACATGGCATGGGACCGTGCCATCTTCATAATCCTTCATATGACTTCAATGACGCTTTGATACCAGTAGGTGTGAGCTATTGGGTCAAACTAGCTCAACGCTACCTAGAAAAAAATTAAGCAATTGAATCGTTAAGAATTCGTAAATTTGGCAGGGCGTTTTTCAATAAATGCTGCCATGCCTTCTTTTTGATCATTCGTTCCGAAGCAAGTATGGAACAAACGGCGTTCAAAATGAATGCCTTGTGACAGTGTAGTTTCGTAAGCAGTATTCACTGCCTCTTTCACCATCATTGTGGTCAATAAAGGCATATCAGCAATGTCTTTAGCAATTGCTTTCACCTCTTTTAATAAATCCGCTTTGGGAAAGACGCGGGATACCAAGCCTGAACGTTCAGCTTCTGCTGCATCCATCATGCGACCTGTCAACGCAAGATCCATCGCCTTCGCTTTAGATATCGCACGTGGCAAACGTTGTGTACCACCAGCGCCTGGGATGATGCCTAATTTAATTTCTGGCTGAGCAAACTTAGCGTTATCGGCCGCCATGATGGTGTCGCACATCATGGCCAGTTCACAACCACCACCTAGTGCATAGCCTGATACCGCAGCAATTACAGGCTTGCGTACTTTTTGCATATGCTCCCAGTTACGCGAAATAAAATTGTGACGATAGACATCTTGCAAGTTACGCTTTGCCATTGATGCAATATCAGCGCCAGCAGCAAAAGCTTTTTCACTACCTGTAACGATGATGCAAGCAATATTGTCATCCGCGTCAAAACTCAATAATGCAGCGCCAAGCTCATCCATTAGTTGATCGTTGAGTGCATTGAGTACCTCAGGACGATTCAAAGTAATGGTGGCAACCTTGCCATCTACCTCAGTCAAAATAGTTTTGTAGCTCATAGTTTTCTTTCTAATGTGACATTCATTAACGCGGCAACAATAACCACATCTTGCCATTTTGTTTCATGCGCCCCGCCATTTCTCCGGCAGCCTCACCCGATCCCCAATAGTAATCAGCTCTGACGCCGCCCACAATTGCCTTGCCAGTATCCTGCGCCATTACCAGCTTTTGCAGGGGCTGGCTACTTAAGGGTTTGGTGGTGGCCAAGAATACAGGCGCGCCTAAAGGCATTGCCTGAAGATCGATCGCAACACTCCGCTCACTCGTTAAAGGTACTCCTAGCGCACCATTGGGGCCCAAATCAGCCTCTACATTGCCTGGCAGCTCTTTGAAAAAGACAAACCGAGGATTAGCGTTGAGCATTTCATTCACACGCTCTGGGTTGCGCTTGGCCCATTGTGAAATTCCCTGCATCGTTGCCTCGCTGCGTGTAATTTCTCTGCGATCAAGTAACCATTGTGCAAAAGATTTAAAGGGTTGGTCATTAGTACCCGCGTAACCTAAACGCAGAACGCGACCATCCTCAAGGCGAATTTTTCCAGAGCCTTGTATTTGCATAAACGCAGCCGCAACAGGATCTTGCACCCATGCAATTTCAGATCCCTTCAGCATTCCTGAACTCATTAACTCTGCTCGCGATGGTCCTGGATTTGGCTTAGATTTTTTCCAAGCATTGGGGTAGGCATAGAGCGGCACGCTGTAAATACCGGTTCTCGTTTGCGAACCATTCATGACTGGCTCGTAATAACCTGTGATCAAGCCTGTCTCACTTCCAGAGCTATTGCGAATTTCATAAGCCTGAAAATAATTTTCAAAATAGCGACGAATCGCTTGGCTATCGCTGCTCGAGACACCGTTAGCTTGACTGCAGACTTGGCGCCAGTTGATTTCGCCACTGCGTCTGCGCAAGGCCTCGCAGCTCTTGAGCCAAGCTGGCCATGCCAGCGCCATATCATCTTCCTGCCAACCCGGTAAGGCTTGCCAAGAGACGGCGCTAAAACTAGCAATGGATGAGCTATAGGTGGATGGTGCAACACCCGACCCACTGGATCGATATCCGGTACTTCGAGTAGGAGGCGTTGAACAAGCAACCAGCAAGCTGGCAAGAACAATAGCGAATACACTTGTCTGGAACAATTTAACTTTAGAAATCATGATTGCCAATTTACTCGATGAATACCCAATGCTACTGTTTGTCCTTGAGGGTGCTATTGCCTTAGGACTTTTATTATTCATCGTCCTTTGGACTGGCAAAGGCAAAAAGTAAGCCTCCAGAAAACAAGGTCCCTTGCTTAGTGGAGGGTGCGGGGCATTACCAGTGCAAATTCTGGGATGGGCGCCTGAAAAAACTGCGCATCCTCGGTTACGCAAAAATACTCGCCCCGCATCGTTCCGGCGGGCGTTGGCAGGGTAGCCCAACTGGTGTACTCAAAATGCTCACCGGAGCGCAATAAAGGTTGCTGACCAACAACCCCAAGACCGCGCACCTCTTGGACGTCGTTGTCCCCGTCTGTAATGAACCAATGGCGGGCAATCAACTGAATACTGGCTGATCCCGTATTGCGGATGATGACCGTATAGGCAAAGGCAAATTGGCGATTATCTGGGTCAGATTGGTCTGGAAGGTACTGGGTCTTAACCGTAATGCTGATTTCATGGGGATTCATGCTCGAATTCTGCTCCATCCCAAGGCCAACTGCAAGCTAGAATCTAGGGATGGAAAGCCAAAAAACACCATCTGATCGTCAATTTCTGATTGCCCCCTCCATTTTGTCGGCTGACTTTGCCTGCCTTGGCAAGGAAGTACAAGATGTTTTAGGAGCTGGAGCTGACTGGATTCACTTTGATGTGATGGACAACCATTATGTGCCTAATCTCACTATTGGCCCCTTAGTATGTGAGGCCATTCGCCCCTATGCAAATAAAAATGGCACGTCTGCGCTTATCGATGTTCACTTAATGATTGAACCGGTTGATCGCATCGTTCCTGATTTTGCAAAAGCTGGCGCCAATTTGATTAGCTTTCATCCAGAGGCAAGCCCTCATGTGAATCGCACATTGAATTTAATTCGTGATCAAGGCTGTCAAGCAGGGCTAGTTTTCAATCCCGCAACACCACTTGATCATTTGGATCACACCTTAGACCTGCTAGATCTTGTACTACTCATGTCAGTCAATCCTGGCTTTGGTGGTCAATCATTTATTCCAAGCACTCTTCAAAAGATTGCTCAAGTGCGTTCCCGTTTAGATCGCTACGAAGCAGAGACAGGTCGTCACATTCGTCTTGAAGTGGATGGCGGGATTAAGGTCGATAACATTGCACAAGTTGCACAAGCAGGTGCAGATACTTTTGTTGCAGGCTCAGCCATTTTTGGTCAAGAGAATTACGCCCAAGTCATTGACGCAATGCGCGCAGAGTTAGGAAAGTCAGGAAAAGCCTAATGCTGCGCGAGGAATTCAATGCCCTAGCAAAGCAGGGTTTCAATCGCATTCCTCTAGTGAAAGAGGTTTTGGCGGATTTAGAAACGCCGCTATCGCTCTACGTCAAGTTGAGCCAAGCTTTTGGCAAAAAAAATACCTACCTTTTGGAATCAGTTTTAGGTGGCGAGCGCTTTGGTCGCTTCTCCTTTATTGGCCTGCCTGCCAGGACTGTTATTCGTACAGTAGGCACCCCATCTAAACCCGTTAACGAAGTGCTTACTGATGGCAAAGTAGTTGAGACCAATACAGATAATCCACTAGATTTTATAGATGCTTATTTCAAAAGATTTAAGGTTGCAGTAGAGGCGGGGCTACCGCGCTTTTGCGGAGGTCTAGCTGGCTACTTTGGGTATGACACAGTTCGCTATATCGAATCACGTCTTGCCAAACATTCACTACCAGATGAGCTGGGTGTTCCTGACATTCAACTCATGCTCACTGAAGAGTTAGCTGTCATTGATAACGTCGCAGGAAAAATTTATCTCATCGTCTATGCTGATCCGAGCTTGACTGATGGCTTTGAAAAAGCCCAGGCTCGCTTGAAAGAATTACTTGCCTGTCTGAGCAGGCAAGTCAGCATGCCACCTTCTTTGGCAAGCAGTAAAACGGATCTGATTCGTAAATTCAAAGTGGTAGATTTCGAAGATGCCGTTCGTAAAACTAAAGAATATATTTTGGCTGGCGATTGTATGCAGGTAGTTATCGGTCAGCGCATTAGTAAACCCTTTACCGATTCACCGCTTGCGCTCTACAGAGCATTGCGCTCATTGAACCCATCGCCCTATATGTATTTCTATGATTTTGGTGACCTACAAATCGTTGGCTCATCCCCAGAAATCCTAGTTCGCCAAGAAAAGCGTGCCGCCGAGAAGATAGTGACGATTCGTCCGCTTGCTGGTACTCGTCCTCGTGGCGCTAATCCTGAAGAAGATGATCGTCTTGCCAAAGAACTCTTAGCTGATCCAAAAGAAATTGCTGAGCATGTGATGCTAATTGATCTTGCTCGCAATGATGTAGGTCGCATCGCCAAAACTGGCTCAGTCAAAGTGACCGACTCAATGTCGATTGAGAAGTATTCTCACGTTCAGCATATTGTGAGCTCGGTAGAGGGCAATCTTTTAGACAATATGAGCAATATGGACGTCTTGCGCGCAACTTTCCCTGCTGGCACCCTTTCCGGAGCACCTAAGATTCGGGCAATGGAAATCATCGATGAAATGGAAATTGTGAAGCGGGGTGTTTATGGTGGCGCAGTAGGCTACCTCTCTTTCTCCGGTGATATGGATGTAGCAATTGCGATTCGTACTGGGGTCATTCGTGATGGGATGCTGCACTCGCAAGCTGGCGCTGGTGTCGTAGCTGACTCAGACCCCACAGCTGAATGGAAAGAAACCGAAGCTAAGGCACGCGCAGTATTAACAGCAGCCGATTTAGTGCAAGGAGGACTCGATGCTCCTAATGATTGATAACTATGATTCATTTACCTACAACCTCGTGCAGTACTTTGCTGAGCTAGGTGAAGAGGTCAAAGTATTTCGAAATGATGAAATTACCGTTGAAGCGATTGCAAAACTCAATCCTGCACGCATTTGCATTTCTCCAGGACCATGCAGCCCAGCAGAAGCTGGTATCTCTGTAGAGACTATCAAGCAATATGCTGGAAAGATTCCTATCTTGGGTGTGTGCTTAGGTCATCAAGCGATTGGTGAAGCTTTTGGGGGCAAGGTAATTCGTGCTCAAAAAGTAATGCACGGCAAGACGGATAGCATTCATCACACTGGCGTTGGTGTATTTAAAAACCTACCAGACCCATTCAAGGTCACTCGCTATCACTCTTTGGCAATTGAAAAAAGCTCTTTGCCAGCATGCTTGGCAGTTACTGCTAGCTCCTCTGATGGAGAGATCATGGCTGTGCGTCACAAAGAATTGGCGGTGGAGGGTGTTCAGTTTCATCCAGAATCGATTCTGTCTGAGCATGGTCATGCCCTGCTGAAGAATTTTCTAGAAAACAAGTAACTCAGCAAACATATAAAAGCGTCATGCCAATTACTCCACAAGAAGCTCTCCAACGTTGCATCGAACATCGCGAACTCTTCCATGATGAAATGACGGCAATGATGCGCCTCATCATGAGTGGCGAAATGTCACCCGAGCTTGTAGCCGGTCTCTTAGTTGCTCTACGTACTAAAAAAGAAACCGTTGGTGAAATCGCAGCCGCCGCACAAGTGATGCGTGAATTTGCTACTGCGGTTCATGTGGATGACCGCTCTCATTTAGTTGATGTCGTGGGTACTGGTGGCGATGGTGCTCATACATTCAATATTTCTACAGCAGCGATGTTTATTGCAGCGGCAGCAGGTGCAAAAATTGCTAAACATGGCAATCGCAGCGTAAGCAGTAAGTCTGGTAGCGCCGACGTATTAGAGGCGCTTGGCGTCAATCTGGCGCTTTCCGCAGAGCAAGTGGCAGCGTGTATCTCTCAAGTTGGCGCTGGTTTCATGTTTGCACCGAATCATCACCCTGCCATGAAAAATGTTGTACCGATTCGCAAGCAATTGGGTGTGCGCACTATTTTTAATATCCTGGGACCATTAACTAATCCAGCAGATGCTAAACGTATTTTGATGGGTGTATTCCATGCAGATCTCGTTGGCATTCAGGCGCGCGTATTAGAGGCACTCGGCATGGAACATGCTTTAGTAGTGTATGGTCGTGATGGCCTTGATGAAATTTCACTTGAAGGCCCTACTCTTGTAGGCGAGCTTAAAGACGGGCTTGTGCGTGAATATGAAATTCATCCAAAAGACTTTGGATTAAATACCGCTCTCACTAGTAGTTTCAAGGTTGCTAATGCTGAAGAATCCAAGAACATTGTGCTTGATGTCATCGACAATAAGCCTGGTGCAGCAAGTGATATTGTCTGCCTTAATGCAGGCGCCACACTGTATGTAGCTGGCGTTGCCCCTGATATTGCCAGCGGTATTGCAAAAGCTAAAGCTGCCATTACATCAGGCGCTGCCCGGCAAAAATTAGATGCCTTCGTTGCAGCAACTCAATCTAAATAAATCACGGTTCATGAGCGATATTCTCGAAAAAATTGTTGCAACTAAAAAGATAGAGATTGCACAAAACTTAATACAACTCTCGCTCGCAAATCAACGCGATCAAGCGCAGGCAAACAATCAAGATCCAGCGTTAAAGCCTAGAGGCTTTATACGTTCCATTGAGCAGAAAATCGCAATAGGTAAAGCTGGTGTGATCACTGAAATCAAGAAAGCGAGTCCAAGCAAGGGTATTTTGCGTGAGAACTTTATTCCAGCCGACATTGCTCAGTCCTATGAAAAACATGGTGCAGCCTGCTTATCCGTCTTAACGGATGTCGATTACTTTCAAGGCTGTAATGACTATCTTCAGCAAGCGCGTGATGCTTGCAGCATTCCAGTATTGCGGAAAGATTTCACGATTGATCCCTACCAAATTTATGAAGCGCGGGCGATTGGTGCGGA
Organism: Polynucleobacter sp. es-GGE-1; assembly: GCF_018882005.1. Lineage (NCBI taxonomy): Bacteria > Pseudomonadati > Pseudomonadota > Betaproteobacteria > Burkholderiales > Burkholderiaceae > Polynucleobacter > Polynucleobacter sp. es-GGE-1. Next base: position 16,459 of record NZ_JACVPE010000009.1, on the reverse strand, counting down.
TGCTATTTTGCTGATTGTGGCCTGTCTTGAATTAAACCAAATGAAAGAGCTTGAAGCTTGTGCTCATGAATTAGGTCTTGATGTCTTAGTAGAGGTGCATAACGCTGCTGAACTTGATCAAGCGCTAGAACTCAAGACCCCATTGCTAGGAATCAATAATCGCAACCTTAAAACATTTGAAGTAACACTACAAACTACTCTCTCGCTCCTACCTTCTGTTTCAAGCAAAAAAATATTAGTCACTGAATCGGGAATACTGAGTCGCGCAGATGTTCAACTCATGCGTGCCAATCATATAAATGCATTCTTAGTTGGCGAAGCATTTATGCGCTCACCCGATCCTGGCGCCGCCCTCAGCGAACTATTTTCCTAAGCTGCTTTTGAATTTCATTGTTAAAAAGCCCTTCAAGAAGGGCTTTTTATTTAGGGCTCAAACGAGTAATGAATCAAGATTTATACATTGAACAAGAAGTTCAAGACATCGCCATCTTTTACAACATACTCTTTCCCTTCAGCGCGCATCTTGCCAGCCTCTTTAGCGCCTGACTCACCCTTAAATTGAATGAAGTCATCATAAGCAATAGTTTGCGCCCGAATGAAACCACGCTCAAAATCGGTATGGATCACACCAGCGGCTTGTGGAGCAGTATCGCCTTGGTGAATAGTCCAAGCGCGTACTTCTTTAACACCTGCAGTGAAATAAGTATGTAAGCCTAACAAGGCATAACCTGCACGAATAACGCGATCTAAGCCCGGCTCTTCCATCCCTAAATCAGCCAAGAACTCCGTTTTATCTGCATCATCTAAATCGGCAATTTCAGCCTCAATCGCTGCGCATACAGCCACAACCGGGGCTTTTTCTTTAGAAGCATGTTGCTTGACAGCCTCAAGATGAAGATTATTTTCAAAGCCATCTTCTTTTACGTTGGCTACATACATCGCAGGCTTTGCGGTAATCAAGCACAGGGGCTTAATGAGGAGTTTTTCGTCATCAGATAAATTCATACTGCGCACCGGTAAAGCAGAGTCTAGATGCACTTGAACTTTTGTTAGGACTGCCACCAAAGCAGCAGCCTCTTTATCGTTACCTGACTTTGCAGCTTTAGTAGAACGATTGAGTGTCTTTTCCACTGTCGCTAAATCAGAGAGTGCTAGCTCGGTATCAATGACACCAATATCAGCAATCGGATCAATCTTGCCTGCGACGTGGATCACGTTAGGATCTTCAAAACAGCGCACCACATGGGTAATAGCGTCAGTTTCCCGAATATTGGCCAAAAATTGATTGCCAAGACCTTCGCCTTTTGAGGCACCCGCCACTAATCCTGCAATATCAACAAACTCCACTGCGGCAGGCAGAATGCGCTCAGGTTTCACGATCTCAGCCAAAGCAGCCAGACGGGGGTCAGGAACCTCAACTACGCCTACATTAGGCTCAATCGTGCAGAAAGGATAGTTTTCCGCTGCGATCCCAGCCTTGGTAAGCGCATTAAAGAGGGTAGATTTGCCGACATTAGGCAGGCCGACGATGCCACATTTTAAAGACATGGCTTTATTGTAAAGGGGCTGGTTTCGATATCATCGAGTTATGTCAGAAGCTCACTCAAATCATTTATCTAAGATGCCTTCCCATTCGCCACAAATTCGCTCTGTTGATGTTGTTGTGGTCGGTGGAGGCATTACTGGCAAGGCTTGTGCCCTTGGCATGGCTCAACTTGGGCTTCAGACCCTAGAAATTGCCCCTGATTTAGGGCAAACCGTCCCTAACCCTCAAGGAAGTCAATGGGGCCAACGAATTTATGCCTTTTCACCGAGCACCCAAAAGCTCCTGGCCCATTTACAGATTTGGGATGCACTAGACCATAGTCGCCTTCAAGTGGTCCGCGATATGCGGATATACGGTGATCGCGGCGAGAAAAATGATCAGCTTCATCTTTCTGCATTTGAAGCTGGTACACCACAACTCGCATGGATTGGTGAATCGAATTTGATCGAGCACACACTAGATCAAGCATCGCGTTTTCAAAATAAATTAGAGCGGGTTTCAGATACTGTAGAAAAAATTGAAGTTGATGCAGAAGGAAGTTCACTATATTTAAAAAATAGCGGCATTATTCGCGCATCGCTCGTGATCGCTGCTGATGGCGCAAACTCACCGATTCGATCTGAGATTAGTATCAGTGCTAGCGAAGAAAGTTATTTACAAAGTGCTGTTGTAGCCAATTGGACTTGTACTTATCCTCACCTAGAAACTGCTTTTCAGTGGTTCCTACCAGGGGGTGATATTGTTGCCATGCTCCCCTTGCCCAATAAACAAGTATCTATGGTGTGGTCTACTTCACCGGAGCTGGCTGCAGAACTCTTGCAACTGAGTCAATCCCAGTGGTTAGATCGTTTCGCATCCATTGCAAATGGTGCGATTACCAAACAATTGGGCGAGCTCACCCTTAACTCCGCTCCTGCCGCGTATCCACTAAGAAAGATTCGGGCTACGCGCTTTATTGGCCCAGAGACAAATCCAAAAGTGGTATTGATTGGCGATGCGGCTCATGTTATGCACCCACTAGCAGGCCAAGGCCTCAACTTGGGATTGAGAGATGTAGCCGTTCTACTCAATATCTTTAGCAAACGGGAATCTTTTCGCTCACTAAGCGATCTGAACTTATTACGTCGCTATGAACGTCAGCGACAAGGCGACACTAGCGCACTTTTATGGGTTACCGATAAGTTGAAAAAATTGTTCTCTGGTAGCAGCAGCACTGAAAAGCAGTTACGTAATTGGGGGCTAGGCTTGGTGAATAAAAGTCACTTCATTAAACAGCGCCTCATTGAGCGCGCATTAGGAGAAATTGATTTTGAATAAATTTTTATCGGTAGCTTTATCCATGCTTGCATTCATGTGCACCAGCATGATTTTTTCTGGATCAGCTCAAGCCCAAGTTGATCAGCAAATCAAGGCAGATATCCAGAAAAAACTAGGTGCAAATGTTAAGGTACGCAACGTTACGCCTGCCCCAGTACCTGGGCTATATGAGGTGCTGGTGGGCAATGATATTTTCTACACTGACAGCTCAGGAAAATACCTGATCCAAGGTGAAATCATTGAGCTCGCTACTGGTAAAAACATTACGGAGCAAAGACAGACTGACTTAAACCGAATTAAATGGACTGATCTGAATCAAGCCAATGCCTTCAAGGTAGTACGGGGCAATGGCACTCGCCAATTAGCTATTTTTTCAGATCCAAATTGTGGCTATTGCAAGCGCCTCGAGAAATCGTTGCAGCAATTAGACAATGTCACTATTTATACCTATCTCATTCCGATTCTTTCGGCAGACTCCGCACAAAAATCTAAGCAGATATGGTGCTCAGCCGATCCTAATAAAGCTTATATTGATTGGATGGTCAATGGTATTGCGCCTACCGGGAAAACGGACTGTAGTAATCCACTAGATAAAAATCTGACCTTTGCCAAAATCTATGGTGTCACCGGCACCCCTACGCTCTTCTTTACCGATGGCAGCCGCTTCCCAGGCGCAGTTCAGATTGCCGATATTGAAAAGAAATTTGCGTCTCTGAAATAACGAATTAAAGAATAATGAATAAAACCGATCTGCCCGCAATTCAATACACTGTCTGGCCTGCAGACCCTCATGGCCATCGTTTTCAAGTAAAGCTTCATATTGCTCACCCTGATCCCAAAGGTCAAATTCTGCAAATGCCTGCATGGATACCGGGCAGCTATTTGATTCGGGACTTTTCAAAACATATTGAAACCATCGAGGCGTTTAGCGCAGAATCCACTAAGCAAAAAATCACTCTGGAGCGTATTGATAACAATCAATGGCTTTTACCAACAGCGATTGGTGCCGTAGATATCCTGACAACAGTTTATGCTTTCGATAACTCTGTTCGAGCAGCTTACCTTGATACAGAGCGTGCATTCTTCAACGCAACCAGTCTCTGCCTGACAGTCAAAGGGCAAGAAAATATTCCCTGCTCTTTAGCAATCTTGTCGCCTGAAGGTGGATTTGCTGATCACTGGACTGTGCAAACCACTTTGCGATCTGCAAAAACTGATGAGCGTGGTTTTGGGTTTTATCTTGCCCAAAACTATGATGATCTGATTGATCACCCAGTGGCTATGGGCGAGTTTCAGATGGTGCACTGGAAATCAAACAATACGTCTCATAGTATGGCGATTCAAGGATGCATACATCCAATTGATGCAGTACGCCTAGCAACTGACTTGCAAGCAATTTGCTCTTTTACTATCAATCTTTTCGAGCCCAAAACAAAAAAGGCGCCATTCACTAACTACTTATTTTTAGTCAATGCTGTCTTAAATGCTTATGGTGGTCTTGAGCATCGTAATAGCACTGCACTATTGTGTCGTCGAGATCAAATCCCGCAGAAGAATATTCCCTTAGATGAAGCAAGCTATCGTGAATTCTTAGGCTTATGTAGTCATGAGTATTTCCATGCATGGTTAGTAAAGCGTATTCAGCCGAAGGCTTTCCAACCCTACGCACTAGGAGATAGAAATCACACTCGCCTTCTTTGGTTATTTGAAGGCTTTACTAGCTACTATGATGATCTGCAACTATTCCGTAGCAAACGCATTGATCTAAGCACGTATTTGAAGCTGGTTTCTGATAATTGGAACGGCGTCTTACGTGGGCCAGGCAGATTAAAGCAAAGCTTGGCTGATAGCTCATTTGATGCTTGGACCAAGTACTACCAAGCAGATGAGAACACTCCTAACGCAGTTGTGAGCTATTACGGTAAAGGGGCCTTGCTAGCCCTAGGCTTGGATTTACAAATTCGCAGATTCTCGAAAAACAAAAAATCTTTAGACAATCTCATGCGACTCATTTGGCAAAGACACGGCGTCACGCTGGATGGTATCTCTGAAGATGGTTTAGATGAATTGATATACGAGCTACTAGGAAGTAACTTTAGAAAAAAATGGAGCGATATCAAGTCTCGCTATGTTTTTGGCGTCGAAGATATTCCAATTCAAATATGGATTACTTCAAAGATCATTTCAGTCAAACCAAAAACCCAGTCTAAGCTTGAGAAAATAAAGTTGCAGCTAGGTATACGCCACACTGATGTCAATGGCTGGTTTAAAGTCACTCATGTGTTTGATGGTGGTGCAGCACAAGCAGCAGGCTTAGCAGCAGGTGACTTACTAGCAAGCATCAATGGTCAACGTATCACGAATACACGCTGGGATAAGGTACTCCAGGGTCTTTCAGAAAACGAGACCATCAGCATATCGTTTTATCGCGACGATCTTGAACATGAACGTATCTTGGTTCTAGAACCTACTCAGCTCCCGGCACAATATGAGCTGATTTCGGCGAATACTAGCTCCAAACAAAACTAATGTCCTCTTTTTCTAAAGATGATATCCCGCAGGATTGGCGTAAATTATTGGGTGACTATTTCGCTTCACCGGCTTGGAGTAATTTAGAAAAAAATATTCAAGCAGTCTTAGATGCTGATTTTGCAAGTGTCTGCCCTGAGCCACAGAATTTTTTTAAAGCGCTCAAGTTAACCCCATTAAATTCAGTAAAGGTCGTGATTATTGGACAAGATCCCTATCACTCACCCGGGCTTGCTCAAGGGCTTGCATTTTCGATTCCCGAGAGCATTCCAATAAATTCTCGTGCGTTTCCGAGTTCGCTGCGCAATATCAGCAAGGCACTAACACTTGAGGGCTTTGGTAGCCTGCCCAATGGTGACTTACACGCTTGGAGCAAGCAAGGAGTACTGCTGCTCAACACGGCACTCAGCGTTAAATTAGGTAAAGCCGGTAGTCATACTAAGCTCGGATGGCAAAATCTAATTGATCGCTTAATTTCATCGCTTGCTCTAGAAAAGCCATGCTTAGTCTGGATGCTTTGGGGAGGGCATGCTCAATCTAAGTTACCCCTCATTGAAGCAGGAAAAGATCAGTTGATTTTGCAATCCTCACATCCTTCAGGGCTAGGAGTCTATAAAACCGATAAGCCGTTTTTAGATCCGGGTGGCGCTGGTAGTTGTAATCACTTCACCAAAACCAATGAATGGCTACTAGCAAATAAGCTTGCTCCTATTGAATGGATTCATAGCTCTGCGAAAGCCCCAAGAAAAGGGGAGTAAGTCGATCTATTTAGCGAAAGCGGTATAGATGCACCCGATGGTGCAAGAGGACAAGATAGCCACAAGCCACTCTAGCATTTGGCCGGATTGAAAAAAACCGGTGTATTGACCCAAGTAAGAGCTTGCTGCCGCTGCAATAAAGCCCATCAATGCAGCCATGAGGAAGCCTAAAGTGTTTGGACCTCTAGATCGACCAGGGTAAAAAATCCAGGAAGAAGCCCCAGATAAACCCCCAATTAGCAGAAAAGCCAAAAACCCCATTCTTACCCCCAATAATGACGTCATCAAATCTATAATCACCATTATGAAGTTGTTGACACTCGGCATCAATCATCACACAGCGCCGGTCGCCATTCGGGAAAAGGTCGCCTTTGATCCTGAATTTCTTCAAGAAGCGTTGCACGATCTTCGCCAACATTTGCTTGGGGCGAATCAATCCGGCCTGCCCGAGGCCACCATCCTATCAACTTGCAACCGCACCGAGGTCTATTGCGCCGCCAATGATCCTCATGCCGCCGATATTCTTCACGAAGCGACGTTTGATTGGCTAGCCAAAACTCAGCAGCTTGCCCCAAGCAGTCTTGAACCGCATATCTACTCTCTTCCCCAATCCGATGCCGTGCGTCATGCCTTTAGAGTAGCCTGTGGTTTAGATTCGATGGTGATTGGTGAAACCCAAATTTTGGGTCAGATGAAAGATGCTGTCCGTACTGCAAATGATGCTGGTGTTTTGGGCACTTACCTCAATCAGTTATTTCAAAAAACGTTTGCTGTTGCCAAGGAAGTTCGCGGCTCTACTGAAATTGGCGCGCACTCGATTTCTATGGCTGCTGCATCAGTGCGACTTTCAGAGCGGATCTTTGAAAAAATATCCAATCAAAAAGTTTTATTCATTGGCGCTGGTGAAATGATCACATTATGCGCAACTCACTTTGTTGCTCGTAAACCAAAAAATGTAGCCATTGCCAATCGCACTATCGAACGTGGGCAAGAATTAGCAGACTCGATTGCTGAACAAAATATCCAGACTGAATCCTTCAAGCTTTCTGAACTTCCTAGCCGCTTACATGAATTCGATATTATTGTTTCAAGCACCGCCTCATCTCTACCTATCATTGGTCTGGGGATGGTAGAAAGCGCTCTCAAGCAGCGCCGCCAAAAGCCTATGGTGATGATTGATTTAGCAGTGCCGCGTGACTTTGAGCCAGAAATTTCTAGACTGGGTGATGTGTATCTTTATACAGTTGATGACTTAGGCGTCATGATTCAAACAGGAGCAAGTTTGCGCCAAGCGGCTGTGAGCCAAGCAGAGGCGATCATTGAAGATCGTGTTGGCAACTTTATGCATTGGATGCAAGGTCGTAATGCTGTTCCTTTAATTCAAGATATTCAGCAGCAAGGCGAGCGTTTAAGGCAACTTGAGTTAGAGCGTGCCATGAAACGCTTAATGCGTGGTGATGATCCACAAGAAGTCCTTAATGCAATGGCACAAGGTCTTACCAATAAATTCTTGCATGGCTCACTCCATGCTTTGCAGCACTCAAACGGCGCTGAGCGTGATGCTTTGATTAAATTGTTACCAAAACTATTCGCCTCACATTCCAAACCAGAAGACCATTAGATGAAGCCCAGCATGCGGGCTAAGCTAGATCATCTAGACACGCGCTTAGCCGAACTCAACTCCCTTTTAACGTCCGAAGAAGCTACCAAAAATATGGATGCTTATCGGAAGCTCACGCGTGAGCATTCGGATATTGCAACTGTCGTTGAGCAATTCGGCTTGTACAAACAGGCTGAGGCTGACGCGCAAGCTGCAGAAGAGATGCGCAAAGATCCCGACATGAAGGACTTTGCAGACGAAGAGCAGAAACAAGCTCAGTCAACCATGGAAGAGCTTGAGGCAGTACTACAAAAACTCTTGTTACCCAAAGACGAAAACGATGAGCGCAATGTGTTCTTAGAGATTCGTGCAGGCACTGGCGGCGATGAAAGTGCTCTGTTTGCTGGCGATCTTTTGCGGATGTATACCCGCTTTGCAGAACGTCAAGGCTGGAAAGTGGAAGTAGTCAGTGCAGCTGAATCCGATTTAGGGGGTTATAAAGAGGTTGTCCTGCGCTTGGTAGGTCAATCTGTATACTCGCGCCTGAAATTTGAATCGGGCGGTCATCGCGTACAACGCGTACCCCAAACAGAAACCCAAGGACGTATTCATACATCAGCTTGCACGGTTGCAGTCATGCCAGAAGCTGATGAACTAGAGGCCGTCAAAATTAATCCTGCCGAATTGCGTATCGATACCTTCCGCGCCTCTGGTGCTGGTGGTCAGCACATTAACAAGACGGACTCTGCCGTTCGCATTACCCATCTCCCAACAGGTACCGTAGTGGAATGTCAGGACGATCGCAGCCAACACCGCAACCGTGAGCAGGCAATGAAAGTATTGGTTTCACGCATTATGGATGCACGCGAGCGTGAGAAGCATCAGCTTGAAGCACAAACTAGGAAATCCTTGATTGGCTCAGGCGATCGTAGTGACCGCATTCGGACTTACAACTTTCCGCAAGGTCGAATTACCGATCACCGCATTAATCTCACGCTCTACAAAATTGATGCCATGATGGACGGCGATATTAATGATCTTTGCAATGCCCTTGCATCTGAGCATCAAGCAGAATTACTTGCCGCCCTTGGTGACAATTAAGCGATAGCAACACTTTCATGGGTCAAGATTTCAGTCTGCGCTCTTTGTTGGGTGCTTCGCCTCTTCCCCTAAATGAAGCGCGCATTCTGATGGCAAATGTGCTGGATAGGTACTACCAACTTCCGCGCTCTTCCCTGCTATCACGTGATGATATGGAGCTGAATGCCAATGCCCTTGAGGACTGGAAAGCACTTGAATTGAGGCGGCTACAGGGTGAACCTATTGCCTACCTCATCGGTAAACGAGGCTTCCACAATATTGAACTACAGGTTGCATCAGGGGTACTGATACCACGACCAGAAACTGAGCTACTGGTAGACATTGGACTTCGTGAGATTGGGCGAATTGAAAATGAGGTTTCCACCCCTAAGTTACTTGATCTGGGAACGGGTTCTGGCGCGATTGCATTAGCAATTGCTCATGCAGCTCCAGATGCCATCGTTACTGCAACTGATCAGTCTCCTGAGGCCCTCGCAATTGCTAGAGCCAATGCAAAGCACTTAGATCTTGAATCTAGGGTGCAATTTAGCCAAGGGAGCTGGTATGAAGCCTTGGGAGATAACACCTTGTTTGACGTCATCTTGAGCAACCCTCCCTATATCGCCAACGAGGATCCCCATCTCACTCAAGGCGATCTGCGTTTTGAACCCATTTCTGCATTAACCGACCATGCCAATGGACTCACCTGCCTTCAAGCAATCATTCATGGGGCTTCAAACCACTTAAATCCCATGGGTCTGATTGCCGTGGAGCATGGGTTTGATCAGTCAGAGGCGGTAGTCAGCCTGATAAAAGATGCAGGATTGCGCGATATTCAAACCCATCAAGATTTGGCTGGTCATAACCGGGCAGTATCAGCCCGAAAATGAGACCTTAAATCACCCTTTTTTGCATTAAGTCTTAAAATCAAACCCATAGCAGGGTTCAAACTATCGTTATCGTTTTTATAGAAAGAATTTATGGATACTCAAGCTCAAATCAAAGAAATCGTTACTAGCCATCCCGTTGTTTTGTTTATGAAGGGTACTGCTCAATTTCCGCAGTGCGGCTTCTCTGGTAATGCCATCAATATTCTTCGTGCCAGTGGCGTTGAAACACTTCATACTGTCAATGTATTGGAAGATGCCGGGATTCGCGAAGGCATTAAGCAATTTGCCAATTGGCCAACAATCCCTCAGCTCTATATCAATGGTGAATTCATTGGCGGCTCAGACATCATGTCAGAAATGTTCGAGTCTGGTGAACTTCAAAAATTAGTTAAAGCTTAAATTCGTTTTTCCTGGTGACTTTTGATCTAAGTTCCCTTCTGCTATTTGGCCTGCCACTCGGATTGTGCGTAGGCCTTTTGGTTTATGTACTAAATTTACGCTCTAGTCTTACTAGGGCTGAACTTCAAGCCAAAACAGAAATTGCTTTAGCTCTCAGCCTCAGAGATGAACGAGATCAAGCATTACAAAACGCCATTCGGCTTGAAGCAGAACTTGATTCGGAACGCAAACAAGGGCTTGGACGAATTGAGTCGCTCAATGAAGCTAAAGAAGCACTCACTAGCCAATTTAAAAACTTGGCTAGTGAAATTCTGGAAGACAAATCCAAACGTTTCACAGAACAAAACGCAGCTAGCCTTGATGCTCTTTTAAAACCATTGCAAGCCAAGCTCACGGAATTCAAAGAGCAAGTTAATACCTCCTATGGGAATGAAGCCCGTGAACGCTTTGCACTCAAAAGTGAAATTGAGCGCCTAGCAAATCTCAATTTACGTATGTCAGATGAGACTCGCTCTTTGACTCAAGCCCTAAAGGGTGACTCCAAAGTTCAAGGCAACTGGGGTGAACTAGTGCTTGAATCCATTCTTGAATCATCAGGTCTTCGTAAAGGCGAGGAATATGTAGTTCAAGATAGCCATACACAAAGTGATGGCTCACGCCTTCAACCTGATGTAGTAATTAAACTTCCCGAAGGTAGGAGTTTGGTAGTTGATAGCAAAGTATCGATTACCGCCTATGCTAGACATGCTGAAACCACTGATGCAGCTACTGCAGAACGTGAACTAGCGGCCCATATCCAATCATTACGTCAGCATATACAGGGGCTCTCTGGAAAGAATTACAGCTCACTCTATGGGGCAGGATCAGTAGATTTTGTGCTGATGTTTGTTCCAATTGAACCTGCGTTTTTATTAGCCCTTAAAACTGCTCCAAATTTATATCAGGAGGCGCTTGCTAAAAATATTGTGTTGGTATGTCCAAGCACTTTGATGGCTACTCTGCGAACAGTGGCCCATCTCTGGAGACAGGATCATCAAAACCGCAATGCTCTAGAGATTGCAAAACAATGCGGCAGTCTCTACGATAAGTTTGTTGGATTTGTGGATGATCTTGAAAAACTTGGTCAGCGCTTGGATCAAGCTCAGACTAGCTATCATGATGCCTTTAATAAACTGAAATCTGGTAAAGGCAATCTGATTCGCTCTGCTGAAAAGGTGCGTGAACTAGGCGTGAAACCCAGCAAGAATCTATCCGCCCCTCTAATTGAGTCTTCTTCTGACTCTGAATAAATTGAATAGCCATAAAAGGATAGATGGCCTAGGAGGCGCACAGAATTATAGAAAAGTAGCTATTGCTGCTTGTTTTGGGACTTTTCTAGAGTGGTACGACTTTCTCACCTTCGCAACTCTAGCGGTTATTCTTGGGCCTTTATTTTTTCCGACGAATGACCCCAATACGGGCCTTTTAGCCAGTCTTGTAACTTTTGGGGTTGGGATGGTAGTGAGGCCTATTGGATCAGCCTTATTTGGATCCTTAGGAGATCGTATAGGCCGTAAACCGGTCTTCATGATTACTATTGTCTTAATGGGCTTAGCTACTGTGAGCGTTGGCTTTTTGCCAACTTATGCACAAATTGGCATTTGGGCGCCGATTCTTTTGGTTGGTCTGCGCCTAATGCAGGGCCTATCTGCTGGGGGTGAGATTGGCGGCAGTGCAGTCTATCTTACCGAACATGCTGGAAACGAACATAGAGGATTTAAAACTAGCTTCTTGCAACTAATGGGGCCGCTAGGAATTCTGGTATCAACCTTGCAAATTACCTTACTACAGCAATGGCTTTCACCAGAAGAATTTCAGGCATGGGGTTGGCGGGTACCGTTTTGGATTTCGATATTTCTGCTGCTTATTGCATTCAAGGCTCGGATGGTACTCGAAGAAACTCCCGTATTTTTAGAGCTCAGTAAAAATATTAAAAAAAATGAATCTCAGTTAATCAATAATTTCAAAGATCCAGAAATACGTAAGAGAATGTTTCTACTATTTTTTTGCATCTCCTCTAGCGGAGCAATTCTATTCTTTTGTGTTCAGGTTTACACAGCGATCTTTTTGAAAACATCTGTAAGACTAAGTCCAGCATTAGTTGATCAATTCAGCATCTTCGCTACTATCGTACTTTTTCCTCTCACAATCTTTGCTGGGTGGCTATCGGATCGAGTTGGTCGAAAACCGGTTGTATTGGGGGGAATTATTCTTGGTGCCATTTTTATACATCCTGCATTTCAACTCCTTCGATACTTTGGGACACTCCATGTTGAATCTTCCACCAACAGCTCGTTCGCAGGAATGGGGGTCATAATAACGATTCTTTCCCTATCTCTTGGTCTAGTGATAGGGCCCCAGACAGCACTTTTAGCAGAACTTTTCCCAGCAAAAAATCGTAACAGTGCAGCAACACTTCCCCACAATCTGGCTGCCGGTTGGATCGGAGGCTTACTGCCGCTCATTGTGACTTGGCTAAATCAAGCCTGGGGAAATAGCCTGGCGGGGCTTTGGTATCCAACCCTTTTTCTTGGGGCAGCGGCAATCGCCACCTTCCTTTATTTGCCAGAAACCAAGAGAATCAATCTATCTATATAGATTTACAAATCATCAATACAGTCGGCAATCTTTTTCTGCATACCAATTTTGAAGTTTAACCACCATTCAATACAACGCTGTTGGAGTTCGAGTATTTCATTAGGATTAGATATCAATTTCTCCTTCATTTCTATTAAGAATTGAGGTAACTCGGACCAAGATTCCAGAAGTGGAAATGGAACGGATCCATGCGACGCTAAGGCAGCCTTGGAAACTAAAAAATCATGTGGAAGTGAAATTGGGATACAACCAAGCTCTAATGCATCGTATAGGCGAATTGTCTCGGGATTATTGCCTGATGGACATGGGGCGAAAATACTATCTTCCATGATGGCTGAATATAGTCCAACGTTGTATCCTCCAGCAAATCCATTGGATGGCATGACATATAAATTCTCACCACAAGCAGCTGCGGGGCCAGCAAAACTAGCACGCTCATTATTATAAGAAGCCGAGTTATTGATCCAACCAAGAAAGGCAGATAGGGACTGACGTTGCGAAGATTTCTTTAAAACACTTTTATCTCTTGGACCAACACCCGTCCTAAATCCATTGGGTGCCCATAAAACTTTTTTTCCAAACTCTGAATCATTAATGATGCTCGGAAAATAATAATTACGAATCACGAGATCACATTCGGCGTAGGCAGATATATCCTTGTCCAGCTTCTCACCTCCCATATGATATAGAACCACTCTATTGCCTAATGATTTAATGTGGCGAATAAGATCAACATTTATTTGGTTTAGCTCTAAATAAATAACAGGCTCATTTCCCAATTGCGCAGGGTTTACACCAAAACTATAAGGCGACCCGCCAAAAAGTTCATTCTGAACAAACCAAGTTTCTAGAGCTGCATTCAAAGAATCCGGGGAGCTGATAACTTGTATTTTTCTCATAGAAAAAACTAGCCCTGGTGATATTGAATTATTGAATCTGCATTTGAGTAGTAATTACTAATCTCATCAAAAAATGGGGGTGGATCAGAATAATCATGCCAAATTTTTATCGGGCCAAAAAAGCTCCGATGCCAATTTGGACGAAAATTCCAGTTCAAGGGGAGGATAAAAGGATTCAAGCCAGTTTGTTCTACTGCTAGAGCAAAAGATCCTTGATCATTCGCAGGCATTGTATAAATACCCCGCTCATCCACGCCGAGAATTGAAGAATCGATAGTTGTCGCCAATTCTTTCCAACTATCAAAGACTATTTTTGCAGTCTTAGTAAAAAAAATCACGCCAGTGTTGTACTCAATTTCATCGCCAATAAAAATTTTTGGATATCTTTTACCCCATGGCGCTTCACAGATTGATAACGCCAAACCAAACTGCGTTGCCTTCTGAAATCCAAAATCCAAATTTCCTAAAACTACTGTATCCAAATCGAGAAACAAGGTTTCATCAAATGGTGATAAATCAAGCATTGCAGCCTTTTGATTGAGGCTGCTTGGATCGCCACTTGGCGCTTCAACTTTTATGATCTCATGTGGCAGATCTGGGTGAAACTTCTTCACCGAGGTTTTTAAACGCTCGATTGGAAGCTTAGATTCATCACCCCAATAAATAGAAAGAATTCCGCGGGTCATGTTGCCCTCTTATTAAATACGAATTAATGAACAAATCATGCCATGAAAAATGCCTCACATCGTGAGGCATTTAAGAATTTTGGTGCCCCTTGTCCGACTCGAACAGACCACCTACTGATTACAAATCAGTTGCTCTACCAGATGAGCTAAAGGGGCAATGAGGATATTTTAGCCTATTTCACAATCTTCAAGGAAGGCCTGGTGGTTTTGGGCTTTTCAAGAGCCCCATCGATTGCGTCTGTTATATATAAATCTCGCATTTGGGATGGGTCAAACGGAAAAGACATTCCTTGGCCGTTTTCTTTGGCATAAATTGCTAAAACATGACTGACGGGCACCATAATCTTTTTTGGGATCCCCCCAAACCTTGCCTGAAAACTAATCCAATCATTCTCCATCTGAAGCTGGTGGCATGCTTCAATAGAAAGATTTAAAACGATTTCATCGTTCTTCACAAACTCCATTGGCACTTCGACTCTAGCATCTACGAAAACAGCTATGAAGGGCGTAAAACCAAAATCCGTGCACCACTGGTGTAGAGCACGGATTAGGTAGGGTTTATTGCTTGGAACGTCAGACATACCGACTTGTAAAAAATCGCCGTAAATTGCTTAGCGACGCATTACCTTCTCTGAGGGAGTTAATGCCTCGATGTAAGCGGGTCTGCTAAAAATACGCTCTGCGTATTTCAAGAGAGCAGCTGCATTACGAGAAAGATCAATGCCGTAGTGCTCAAGACGCCACAATAATGGTGCAATGGCTACATCTAACATAGAAAACTCATCGCCCAACATGTACTTATTCTTGACAAAAATAGGTGCCAACTGAGTTAGACGATCACGAATAGCTAAACGCGCTTTTTCATGGGTCTTTTCTGCCGCCTTACCTTTTTCATTTTCAAGGGCTGCCACATGCACAAATAACTCCTTCTCAAAATTAAAGAGGAAGAGGCGTGCACGTGCGCGTGCCACCGGATCAGGCGGCATCAATTGTGGGTGCGGGAAGCGCTCATCAATATACTCATTGATGATGTTAGATTCATAAAGAATTAAATCGCGCTCAACCAAGATTGGTACTTGGCCATAAGGGTTCATCACGGAGATATCTTCTGGTTTATTAAACAAGTCGACATCGCGGATTTCAAAATCCATGCCTTTTTCAAAAAGCACCAAACGGCAGCGTTGCGAGAATGGGCAATTAGTACCCGA
This sequence comes from Polynucleobacter sp. es-GGE-1, assembly GCF_018882005.1. Classification (NCBI taxonomy): domain Bacteria; kingdom Pseudomonadati; phylum Pseudomonadota; class Betaproteobacteria; order Burkholderiales; family Burkholderiaceae; genus Polynucleobacter; species Polynucleobacter sp. es-GGE-1. The sequence continues at coordinate 910 of NZ_JACVPE010000009.1, read as the reverse complement.
GTACAACACCATCATAAATTTATTTCCTCAAATTTCTACTTCAATACAACAAACGCACAACAAGCTGCGGCTTTAAATTAATTTTATTCATGAAGTCCAATAGAGGACTTCATACTTTCAAATTAGTGAACATCTTTCCAGTAGGCTTTATTCAAACGCCAAGCCAAGAGTGTGAAGATAGCCAAGAACAAGAGAACTACCACGCCAAGACGCTTACGCTCTAACTGCACTGGCTCAGCCATCCAAGACATAAACGCAACCAAATCAGCAATATTGTCGTCATACTCTTGTGACTTCATCGTACCGGGAGTGAGTTGCTCAAAGCCAACGAATACTTTTTCCATTCTGCTCTCGTCATGAGGATCTTTACGCTCCTCAAACTTGGCAGCACGCTCCCCCTGTAACTGCCAGAGCACATGTGGCATTCCTACGTTTGGATACACCATATTATTCCAACCGGTTTGAGTGGTGTCATCTTTATAGAAAGTGCGGAAGTAGGTGTACAGCCAATCAGTACCACGCGCACGAGCCTCAACAGAGAGGTCCGGCGGTGTCTTGCCGAAGTACGCCTTACCTTCTTTAGGCGTCATTGCAATGGTCATCAAATCGCCAACCTTAGCATCCGTCAAAATCAAATTGTCTTTAATTTGTTGATCGGTCAGACCAATATCGCGCAGGCGGTTGTAACGCATACTTGCAGCTGCATGACAGTTCAAGCAATAATTCACAAATATCTTCGCACCATTTTGTAATGAGGCGTTATTGCTGACCCGGTTAGGAGCGGTATCCAATGGGAAACCGCCTTCATTTGCATTGGCGTTAAGACTAAAGCCAAGGGCGGTAACCAATACTGTTACTTGGCAGATGCCCATCAAAGTTTGCAGAATTCGTTTCATACTAGTTCCTAATT